>JANOAJ010000148.1:0-12180 GCA_031411035.1 Sphingomonadales bacterium | reverse complement strand
AATGCCGCCATGCGCCGCGACCGCCGCGCGAGTGGTCCGCATCGGGCAGATCCGCATCATGGGCATAGGCCGCGTACCAGACCTGGGCACGCGAAGGTTCCACATCGAGCGCCATATGCGCCAGCTGATGCTTCACCCCCTGAAAGCGACCAATGGGCTGTCCGAACTGTTCGCGCTCCTTCGCATAAGCGACGCTCATGTCCGTGCATTTCTGCGCGCCACCCAAAGAGTCAGCGGCGATCAGGACAAGCGCCGCATCGAACAGCTTGCCGACCATCGGATCACTTGCGGGGAAGAGTTCGATGCTTTTGGCATTCGCGAACGACACCCGGGAAACCGGACGGCTGCGATCTGTGGAACTGACTTTCTCGATGCTGATGTCTGCACCGGCGTCGATCAGCGAGATCGCGCCGTCCCGCGTTCCCACAAGGAAGACATGGGCTGCATCGGCACTTTGCACAAAGGCACTACCGCCCAGCGCCAGTGCGGCGACCGTCGTACCGGCCACCAGCCCGTCAAGATGCACCTTGGCCGCTTCGTTCGATGCCCGGGACACAGCAGCGACGGCCAGCAACTGGCCGATCAGAGGCCCGGCCGCCGCTGCCTCGCCAGACATTTCGCAGACCAGAGCCGCATCCAGCAATCCCATGCCGCTATCGGGCAGCAGGATGCCCCCCAGCCCCAGCCCCATCAGCGCGTCCCAGCTTGGCTGATCAAAATCCGCGTCACCATCCGCAAATTTGTGGAGATGCTCCATTGACCAGGTGTCAGCCAGCGTGCCGCGAATGGCATCCTGAATGGCCGCCTGCTCTTCGCTCAGGTGAAACCGCATCAGCGTTCTCCCGAAGTTTCGAGTTCAAGGGCAAGGTCACGCGGCAAGCCAAGCCCGCGTTCGCCGATGATGTTACGCTGGATATTGCTTGCCCCGCCGGCAATCGAATTGCCGAGCGAACCCATGATCTGATCCATCCATTTCTCCGGCCCGCGCGGGCCTCTGGGGCCCCGCCCGCCTGCGCCTTCCGGTTCAACGAAGGCATGTTCGCCGATCAATTCCTGCGCGAGCAAGGCCATTTCATGCCCGATCTCGGTCAGATAGAGCTTCATCATCAACTGAACCGGCCCCGCATCCTCACCCGCTGCGGCACAGGAAAAGAGCCGGAAGCTGGTGTACCGATGCGATAGGACGAACCCTTCGATCTGGGCCAGCCGATCGCGGATGATCGGTTCACCGATGCGGCCTGTTTCCCTTGCCAGTTCCACCAGTTTCCGGAACTGGTTGCCAAGGCCGTCGGCACTGCCAATGCTCGCGCGCTCGTGCTTCAGCGTGGTGCGACTGACATACCAGCCCTTGCCGCGTTCCCCCACCTGCCAGCTTACCGGCGTTTCGGCATCGTCGAAGAAGAATTCGCAAAAGGTCGCGTCGCCTTCCTCGCCCGTCATCTGACGGATCGGGCGGCGGGTGATGCCCGGCTGGTTCAGGTCGATCAGCAGATAGGTGATCCCGTCATGCTTGGGCGCGTCCGGTTCGGTACGCACCAGCATGAACATATGCGTCGATTGCATGCCCTGCGACGTCCAGATTTTCTGGCCGTTGATGATCCATTTTGCCCCGTCGTCCGATAGTTCGCCCTTGGTGCGGACGCTCGCCAGATCGGAGCCGGAGCCCGGTTCGGAATAGCCCTGCCCCCAGATATATTCGCCCGACATGGTCTTGCCGATGAAAAGGTCTTTCTGCGCTTCCGTTCCCTGTTCGAGGAGCGTCGGCACTGTCATGTTCATGCCATTGCCCGAGATTTCCATCGGCGCGCGCATCTTGCCGAATTCTTCACGAATGACCTGCGCCTTGATGACGTCCACCGGCTGCTCGGATCCGCCATAAACCTTGGGAATGGCGCGATAGAGATAGCCGCGCTCCGTCGCCGTCAGCCGGAACGCCCTGATTAAGGCCTTTAGATCGCTGCCCCGCAGTGCGGCTGCCGGCGTCCAGCTTTCTTTCAGAAAGGCCCGCACCTCTGCGCGAAAGATCTCCGCGTCCGCGCCATAGCTCAGATCCATTGTTCACTCTCCTGACAGGACCGGAGTCGCTATGCCTCACCTATATAACTACGTCAAACAAGTTGTTCATGCTTATTGGGTCATGCTAGGAGCCGGTGCATGACAACACCAGCCGACGGAATCCCCCATTATTTCACACGCCAGCAAAACGGGTTTGACCCCTCCGGACTGGCGAAAAATCCCTGGTTCGACAATGCTGTGGCGGGCGGCCCGATTGCCTCACTGATCGGCACGATCATTGAGGAAGCGCAACTCGACACTGCGTTCGAAATCTGTCGCCTGTCCATAGACATTCTCGGCATTGTGCCGCGTACCCTGCTGGTGCCGCGCGTGACACCCGTCCGGATGGGACGGCAGGCACAATTGCACCGCATCGAATTGCTGGCGGACGGAAAGATTGTGACGCAGGCCCATATCCTGCGCGTGCGCCATCTGGAGACTCCGTGCCTTCCGGCACCCTGCGATTACCCCGATCCGGACAGCGTCGAGGAAGCGCGATTCCTGACTGGTGCCAGTATGGCGGGGGCGATCCGGACAAAAGGCGTGATGGGCAAAGTGCGGGAACCGGGCCGGGGCGTGGTCTGGCTGAACATGGAGGGCGAAATCGTCAAAGGCATTTCCGCCAGCTCCTTCGTGAAGGCGTGCCTGTTTGCCGATTTCGGCAACGGGGTTGGCAGCGCCACCCTTTATGACCAGTGGAGTTTTGCCAATCTGGACATCACAATACAGTTTTTCCGCATGCCGCGTGGGGAATGGCTGTTGCTCGATTCGCACACGGAAGGCGGCGGCAATGGCCATGCGCTGGCCCAAAGCGTCTTTGCCGACAAGGACGGCGTCTATGCCAAAGGCACGCAGACGATCTTCGTCGCGCCGTCCACGCGAACCGATTAGCGCCCGGTGAACCGGGGAGCCCGCTTTCCCTTCACGGCTTCCAGCCCTTCACGAAAATCGTCGCTGCCCAGCAACATGGCCTGATTGGGCAGATTCGCCTGCCATTACGCATCCATCGAACTTTCCATGCCGCGCTGCAGTGCCTGTTTGACAGTGGCATAGGCAAGCGGCGCGGCAGCCGCGAGTTCACGGGCCAGTTCCAGGCCGCGTTCCGCCAGCGTGTCGGGCGCGACCACTTCCGATACCAGTCCGATTGACAGGGCTTCGGCAGCCCGCACCTGTTTGCCCTTCAGCACCATCTCCGCCGCGCGGCCCAGCCCGATGATCCGGGGCAGCAGGAACACCCCACCCAGCGGCGGCATGATTCCCAGCTTGATCCAGCTTTCCTGGAAAAAAGCCGTGTCGCTCGCGATGCGAAAATCACACACCAGCGCCAGTTCACAACCAACCGTGACGGCTGCCCCCTGCACCAGCGCAACCGTTGGCTTGCTGCATCGGTAAATGGCCTTCGCCGCACCCTGGAAGTTGGCATAGACCGTATTCTTGATGTCCACCGCCGGGGTGCGGGTCAGTCCGTCAAGAAAGCCGAAATCGGCGCCGACTGAAAATTGCTTGCCCTCTGCGGCAAAGAGGATCGCGCGCACAGCGGGGTTCTTGTCGAGCGCCAGAAACGCATCCCGGATTTCGCCAAGCATGTTGGGCTGGGACGCATTGCCCGTATCCCCGCGCGCCACAAGCACCCGCGCCACACCGGGTTCGGGAAACTCGACACGAATGTCATCAGCCATCCGTGCCATCCTTCGCCGCCTGCCGCGCTTTCCAGATTTGCGCGGTGGCCGTGGTCGAAAGCCCCATATGCAGGGCTTCCTGATCGAACTGGGCTTCGAACGCCCAATCTTCGGCATTGTTGAGATTGGCCTTCATGTAACGGAACCCCATGCGGGGGCCGTCGGCCAGGCGGTGGGCCGCCGCAAGCGTCACGTCCCGCAATTCCGCATCGGGCAACAACCGCGTGTACAGCCCCTTGGCGAAGGCCTGTTCCGCGCCCAGTTTCTCGCCCAGCAGAAAAAGTTCGCGCGCAACGCCCGTGCCGACGATCTTGGTCCAGAACCAGGTGGAACCGAAATCGCCGCCCGCTCCGATCCGGTCAAAGGCGGTCAGGAACGTCGCGCTCATGCTTGCAAAGCGCAGGTCGCACGCGCCGGCGATGCCGATCCCGGCACCAGCTACCGGCCCGTTGATCATCGCGACCGTCGGCTTTGGCATTTCATGGAGCAGCCGCGAGGTTTCCATGAAACCGCGCAGCCGGGCAAAGCCCTGTTCCGTGCGGCTGCCACTTTCGGGATTGGCAGCAACAACGGCCTTGTCAGCACCGCCTTCTTTCAGATCCCCGCCCGCGCAAAAGCCGCGCCCCGCGCCTGTGACCACGACGCACCCGACCGATGCATCCCGCGCCGCATCGGCAACGGCATCCGCCAGCGGTGCCATGATCGAACTGGTCAGCGCGTTGAGCCGGTCCGGGCGGTTGAGCGTGATGATCCGCACGCCGCCCTGATTTTCGATAAGAACTTCGTCGCTCACTTGCCCCCCAATTCCCAATGGCGTGCCATCATCTGTGCCGCCTTCTGCGCCAGTTCACGCGGCACTTCGCGGTACATCGGCAGCGGATTGGCCTTTGAGGGCAGCGCGATTGTGGCGGTTGCCCGCACGCTTTCCTCCCCCCGCTGGTTGACGAATTTCACCGCGACATCAACGAGGTTCTGGCCATCCTCAACCCGCTTGGCAAGCACTTCGCCCGTCACGGTCTGGACATCGCCCATATAGTTGAATTTGCGGATTTCATCATGGACGTGCAGGATGATCGCATCATCCCCGCACCAGTCGCTGAGATACTGGTAGAGATAATTTTCCCGCATCACCCCATAATCATAGGCCATCGGATTGCCGATCGCCTGCGCCCATTTCGGATCCCAGTGGAGCCGTTGGGCCACATCGGGAATGCCCTGTTCGTTCTTCACATAGAAAGCCGGGATACGCTGGCGATTCTTGTGGGCAAGGCGGTTGGCCGTTGGCGCATAGGGCACAAAGCCATAACCGCCGGCATGATAGCAGATGACGTCCGTAACGGTCAGCGGCCCCTTGGCCTGCGTGCCCAGGGAATCCCCCTTTTCAACATCGTCAAACCAGCGTTTGGCCGCACCCTGAACCTGTTCCTGCGCGTAGATCGCCTCAATCTCCGCAAATTCCGCATCCGTATAGGACGCTGGCTGGATCGAGAGGTTCTTGCCCTTCTTGGCAGCGGTCTTGCGTTCGGTCAGCACGCGCAGGATGCGATAGACAGCGACGACCTCGCCCCGCTGGTTGACCTTCACATCCCGCCGCACGGCGATCACCGATTTGCCAGCAAATTCTGAGGCTTTCACTTCACACGTCTCATCACCATTGAAGCTGTAGATGGTATCGCCGGGCCGCACCGGGCGATAAAAATCCCATTGCGAGCCAGATACAAACACATGAATCCCCTTGAACAGGGATTTGCGCAGCGCCTTGATATCGTCGGGCACCGGATCACCCAGCATCGGCCGGTTGATCTGCGCCGTCATCATGCCCGGCGCGACAATGCCGCCCCAGCGAGTCTTCCTGGCATAATCCGGATCACAGAAGAGCGGGTTGTCATCGCCACATCCGTGCGCGAAATTGCGGATGTTATCTTCGGTTGCGGTCTGGATATATTCCCGGGTTTTGGCGGCCTGATCATAGCCAAGCAGTTTGCGCTGGCGCTCTATGTCACGGTCGGTAATCTCGTAATCGACTGCCTTTTTCCACTCTTCGCTTTCGAGGATATCCGTCTTTGCCTCTGCCATCGCATTCGCTCCTTGATCTCACTTGTATAACTAGGTAATACACGGTGAAGTTTGAAGCAAGGGGTGTTCTGTGAGCAGCGAAGTCCGTCGTATCAGCGATGCGCTGAGAGTCCGTGCGGAGCATCAGCGCGATGAAATCGCCCATGATGATACGCGGCGGCAACTCACTTACGCTCAGTGGGATCGCGAGGCTGACGAGATTGGCGGCGGACTGGCCGCTGCGGGCCTGATGCCCGGTGACCGCGTCTTCCTGGCGATCAGCAATGAACATGCCATCGAAATGGCAGTGGCCGTGTTTGCCGTGTTTCGCGCAGGCGGCATTGCCTGCCCGATCAGCACGCGGCTGAACCCGAGGGAAGTGGCTGACTATGCGGCGCTCTGCACCCCGCGCTTTGCAATCACGGATGCGCCGCAGCTTCTCGAAACATTGCCGCTCGACGGTTGCTGGATGGTGGATGCCATGCCGCGCGACATTTCCGCCTTGCCCGATCAGACAAAGCTGGATGCCAAGGCCGATGCCGAAATCCTTGGCACTTCGGGCACGACCGGCAAGATCAAGGGTGTCGTCGTTTCCCACCCGGATCTGATGACAGGCGTTACCGGCAAAAATATGGATCGCAGCCGCTCCACGCTGAGCGCGCTGCCCCTCACGGGCTCCGGCGGCAATCTCGGCATTGTCATGCTGCCCGCGCGCGGCGGGGCGACTGCCATTACTCAGCCCAAATTCGACCCCAAGGGCTTTCTGGAACTGGTTAAGGCGAAGAAGCCCAACCTGGTCTATCTTGTGCCCACGATGCTGCGGCTGGTGCTCGATCACCCGGACGTGGCGGACTATGATTTTGCGGGCGTCAAATATCTGATGACCGGCACTGCGCCGCTGCCGCATGACAGTGTGGTGCGGGCGATGAAATTGTGGCCGCATGTGCGGATGCGCAACAGCTATGGCATGTCTGAAGGCGGGATTGGCGTGGGCACAACCAGCCAGGAACAGGTGCTCAAACCCGGCTGTGTCGGCAAGCTGCCATCCCATATGCAACTGCGTGACGAGCAGGGGGCGATCATCACCCAGGCCGGGATGGTTGGCGAAATATACGGCTTTCAGAAGCATCCCCGCCGTTACTGGAACGATCCCGACGCGACGGCGGCTTCGTTTACCGGTGGCTGGACGAAAACCGGAGACCTTGGCTATGTCGATGCCGATGGCGATCTCATCATGGCCGGGCGGTCCAAGGAACTGATCATCCGTGGCGGCTATAATATCACGCCTCTGGAAATCGAAACCGTGCTGCATCAGCATCCCGCCGTGCAGGGTGCTGCCGTGGTCGGCATTGATCATGACGTGCTGGGCGAAGACGTTGCGGCCGCGCTGACCCTGCGTCCCGGCATCACGGCAACGGCTCCAGACATCATCGCCTATGCCCGCGAACATCTGGCCGACAACAAGGTGCCAAGGACCGTGCTGATCCTTGATGAACTGCCGCTCAACCCCAATGGCAAGGTGCTGAAAAAGGATCTGAAGCCGGTGCTGGAAGCCGCTGCCCGGGACGCGAAGGCGAAGCGGGCGGCTTAGGGCACGATCAGCCGGACAAGCATCACCTCAACTGATCAAACGGCACATCCTTGTCCATCCGGATTTCCCCCGGCATCCCCAGAACACGTTCAGCGATCTGGTTTTTGAGGACCTCGTCCGCACCGCCAGCAATCCGCATCACGGTTGACCATATATAGTCATAGTGGATGGCGCGTGTGAGGGCGTCGTCCGCGCCCGGCGCAATGCCGTCCAGGCCACGCAGTTCCATGGCAAGGCCGCTGGTTTTCTGGAGGCGGCTGGCATAGGCCATCTTGACCATACCAGCGAGTGCGCCCGGATTTTCGCCCCGGCTGACCATCGTCCGCAGCCGCGCCTCGAAATATTTGCTGCCACGTTCTTCGGCCAGCGCCTGTGCGAGCGCAAGGCGCGTGCCGCCGCTGTCAAGCGCGGTACCGCCATTCCAGCCGGGCGTTGACGCCGCATAATCGATCAGCGGCGCGACTGTGGATTTGTGACTGCCACTGCCCAGCCTTTCCCCCATCAGCACAGTCATGCAGCAAGACCAGCCCTCGCCGGGCGCGCCGACGCGGTTTTCATCCGGGATGCGGACGTCTGTCAGGAAGGTTTCGTTGAAATCGCTTGCCCCCGAAATCTGGCGAATGGGGCGAATATCCACGCCCGGGGATTTCATATCGACCACAAAGAAAGTCAGTCCCTTGTGCTTGGGAACGCCGGGATCAGTGCGGACGACAAGGATGCCCCAGTCGCTGCGGTGCGCCCAGCTTGACCACACTTTCTGGCCGTTGACGATCCAGTCATTGCCGTCCTTCACGGCCTTGGTGCGCAAATTGGCGAGATCAGATCCGGCAGAGGGTTCGGAAAAAAGCTGGCACCAGGTGAGATCGCCTTTCAACGTTGCCTCGATAAAGCGGGCGCGCTGCTCATCCGTCCCGTGTTTGGCGATCACGGCAATCGCCATGCCAAGGCCAATGCCGATATAGGGGCCTTTGGGCAGATAGTAACTGGATTCCTCCTCCGCAAAAACAACGGCCTCGATCACATTGCCACCGCGTCCGCCCAGTGCCCTGGGCAAGGTAATTCCCGCATAGCCACCGTCATAAACAGCGCGCTGCCAGGCTTTGCCGCGCGCAACCTCTTCAGTGTCATCAAGGGCAACGCCCTGCGGGATGACGTGCCGGGGCGCGTGCTCAGCCAGCCACGCTCGCACTTCGGCGCGGAAGGTGGCTTCTTCAGGCGTATCGTTGAAATCCATGTTACGCTGCCCTCCCTTGAGAACCGGGTGCTTGCGAACCCGGTTCCTGCGCGATCAGCCGGTTGGCCCAATAATCACGCGTGCCCAGCGTCGCGGCGATCACGCGTTCGCGCCGATAGTAAAAATGGCAGTTCGCTTCCTGCGTATAGCCGATGCCGCCATGCACCTGCAGGTTTTCGCGCGCGCCTGTCTCAAACGCGGCAAGCGCGGAGAGTCGGGCGGCTGCCGCAGCGGCAGGTAGTTCATCGGGCGCTTCGCCTGCGGCCCAGCCCCCATAATACGCATTGGAGCGCGCCAGTTCGACCTGCACCGACAGTTCCGCCAGCTTGTGCTTGATCGCCTGATAGGACGCGAGCGAGCGGCCGAAAATCTGGCGATCCATCGCATAGTCACGCGCCATATAGAGGCAGGCTTCCGCAGCCCCGGTCGCTTCGAATGCCGCCTGCACCGCCGCCCGATCGATCAGCGTCGGTAGCATTCCCCGCCCCGGCATGGCTTCGGCAACAGCGCCGTTGAATTCCAATCGGTAATGCGCGCGCAACTGATCAAAGCTGTCGAGCCTGGTACGCGCCACACCGGGCTGATCAAGTTCCACCAGGGCGAGGCCATCACCCTTTACAAGCACTACCGCCACCTGCGCGATCCCGGCATCGGCAACAGGGGACTTCGCGCCGGTTAATGCCCCACCTTCCAGCACAGCCCCGGCGGCGAAAGACGGCCCCGGCCCTTCGGCATAGGCAAAGGTGCCGATGACCTCGCCTGACGCGAGTGTGGGAAGCCACTTCGCCTTCTGCGCCTCGCTACCGGCAAGCCGGATCGCATCGGCGCACAGGATGATGGACGAAAAGAACGGCACGGCCGCATTGGCACGGCCCAGCTCTTCGGAAATGACGCCAAGATCCAGTTCGCTCATCCCCAAGCCGCCATAGGCTTGCGGAATATTGGCACCCAGAAAGCCCATCGTGCCCAGTTCGCGCCACAAGGGCGTGTCCCACTCCGCGCCAGTGTCGATCAGGGTGCGCAACCGATCATAGGGAGATCGCTCCGCGAGCAAGCCGCGCGCTTGCTCTGCCAGCATTTTCTGTTCATCGGAAAGGTCAAAATTCATGCAAGGCTTGTCCTCTGCGGTCTGTCTATGCCATAGCGAGTTATATAACTAGGTCAACCATCCGGAAGTCATTGCGGGAGAGTGTGATGCAATATGAAACGATCCTTGTCGACGTCGCCGATCATATCGCGACGATCACGATCAATCGTCCGGAAGCCATGAACAGCTTCACCAAACGGATGCTGGAGGAATTCGAATATCTCTGGAAATGGATCGGCGTTACGGACGACATCCATTGCTGCGTGCTGCGCGCGGCCCCCGGCAAGGCATGGTGCACCGGCGTGGACGTGAAGGCGTCCCGGCTTCCCGGCGGCACGGTCGTTGATCTGGACAATATCTGGCATTGCGAGGATCCGGGCAAATATCTTGGCGCCAAATCGATGAACTGCTGGAAACCCGTTATCGCTGCCGTTCACGGGATGGCGGCAGGCGGCGCCTTTTACTGGCTCAATGAAGCCGACATCATCATCTGTTCGGAAGACGCGACCTTTTTCGATCCCCACGTCACTTACGGGATGACCAGCGCGCTGGAGCCGATCGGCATGACATACAAACTGCCCTTGCAGGATGTGCTGCGCATGGTGTTGCTGGGCAATGACGAACGGATCGGCGCGGGCACGGCCATGCGCATCGGTCTGGTTTCGGAAATCACAACGCTGGAAGACCTGTGGCCGCGCGCCCATGAACTGGCGACCAGCATTGCGGCCAAGCCGCCTGCGGCCACGGCAGGCTCACTCAAGGCCATCTGGCAATCGCTGGATTTGCCGCGCTCGGTCGCGTTGCAACAGAGCCTCAAATATTGCCAGATCGGCAATCCGGTGGGCGTGCCACAGGTTGATCGCGCCGCGTTGATGGCGGACAAAGCCAAGAAATTCACGATCAGATAGGGAAACCGCGCGGCGCACCTGTGGCGCAGCTCGAACGAGGAAAATGGATGATGTCTGGAATGCTTGAAGGCAAGGTTGTGGCCGTAACCGGCGCGGGTCGGGGCGTTGGCCGCGAGATCGCCCTGCTGTGTGCCCGGGAAGGCGCGTGCGTTGTTGTCAACGATCTTGGCGCCACACCAGAAGGCGAAGGCACCGATACGGGCCCGGCGCAGGACACGGTCAACGATATCAAGGCAGACGGCGGCAAGGCCATTGTCAATGGTGCCAGCGTCGCTGATCCGATGGGCGCTGCGTCGATCATCGAGGATGCGGTCAAAAATTTTGGCCGGATCGATGCCGTGGTGAACAATGCGGGCATCCTGCGTGACCGGATCTGGCACAAGATGAGCCATGAGGACTGGAACGCCGTGATCGACGTGCATCTGAACGGCTGTTTCAACGTCTCCAAAGCCGCCACCCCGTATTTCCGGGATCAGGGATCGGGCAGCTTCATCCATTTCACCTCAACCAGCGGCCTGATCGGCAATTTCGGGCAGGCGAACTATTCCGCTGCAAAGCTGGGTATCGTCGGCCTTTCGCAAAGCATCGCGCTCGATATGGCGCGCGCCGGGGTGCGTTCCAATTGCATCGCACCTTTTGCCTGGAGCCGCCTGATCGCGACCATCCCGGCGACCAATGAAGCGGAAGCCGCGCGGATCGAACGGATGAAAACGATGAGCGCGGACAAGATTGCGCCGCTTGTGGCCTTCCTGGCGTCTGACGCATCCGCTGAAGTGACCAACCAGATTTTCGGCGTGCGCAAGAACGAGATTTTCCTCTTTTCCAAGCCTCGTCCGATCCGTTCCATGCACAAGTCGGAAGGATGGAGCGCGCAAAGCATTGCCGATGAAATGCTGCCCGCGTTCCGCCCCAGCTTCGCCGATCCGGCGGAACGGTCCGGCGACGTGTTTGGCTATGATCCGATCTGATGCCGATTGATCCCGCCTATCTGCTGAACCGCGCGCCCGTTGTCATCGAACAGGATTGGAAAGCGCGCGATACCATTCTTTACGCGCTTGGCGTCGGCAGCGAGGACCTGGACTTTGTGTTCGAGGAACGGCTGAAGGCACTGCCAACCATGGCCGTGGTGCTGGGCTATCCGGGCTTCATCTGGCGCGATCCCGCGATGGGGGCCGACTGGACGAAAATCCTTCACGGCGAACAATCGATTATCATCCACAAGCCGCTGCCAAGCGAAGGTGTGTTTGTGGGAGAGAACCGGATCACCCACCTGTTTGACAAGGGGCCGGAAAAGGGCGCGATTGCGCTCGTCCAGCGTTCGATCAAAGGCAAGGACGGCACGCATTTTGCCGATACTGTTGCCACCACCTTCCTGCGCGGAGATGGCGGCTTTGGGGGTTCGCCCGACGGCGCACCGGTTCCCCGTCCGGTTCCGGATGACCGTGCGCCTGATCTGTCAGAAGCGCTGCGGACCGCGCGCAATGCGGCTCTTATCTACCGCCTGTCAGGCGATCTCAACCCGCTCCATATCGATCCGGAGATTGCCAGGGCAGCCGGGTTCAAGCGGCCCA
>JANOAJ010000147.1:0-18708 GCA_031411035.1 Sphingomonadales bacterium | reverse complement strand
TCTTTAGGCATGATTGCCACGCATCGCGCAGATTTCCAAGTGTTTCGGCACTGTTGCAATTTGGTAACAGGCATTCGCAAAGTTGCGCTGCAGCGCACGATGCTTGTTTACACCCAGGAAAGCGGGGGGCAGACACGGGAGCAAGTCGGCGAACAGGGATGGCGCGTCGATTCACCCATCCCTTTCGTATGACGAAAAAATCCGGGCGGCACTATTCGCCTCACATCCAGAAAAGGGACTGGACCATTATGAAGACTTCCACATTTGCAAGCCGTGCACGCTTCAGTGCCAGCGTCGCACCGGTCGTTCTCGGCCTCGCGCTGATTTCGGCACCGGCCTTCGCACAGTCGGCTGCGCCTCAGGCTGCCGATGATGAAGCCGCTGCTGACGAAATCGTCGTTACCGGCTCGCTCATCACCAACCCGAACCTCGTTCAGTCGGCTCCGGTCAACGTGACGACCGCTGACACGATCGCGCTTCGCCAGAACAATGTGGCCGAAGAAGTGCTGCGTGACATTCCCGGCATCGTTCCGAACATCGGTTCGGCTGTGAACAACGGCAACGGTGGTGCATCGTTCGTCGATCTTCGTGGTCTTGGTTCTTTCCGCAACATCGTTCTGCTTGACGGCAACCGTATCGCCCCATCGGGTCTGGTTGGTCGCGTCGATCTGAACAACATCCCGGTTGCCCTGGTTGAGCGCGTTGACGCGCTGACCGGTGGTGCTGCCACCACCTACGGCGCTGACGCCGTGTCGGGCGTTGTCAACTTCATCACGAAGAAAGACTTTGCCGGGATGGAACTCTCGGTCGGTGAAAAGATCACCGAAAAGGGCGATGGCAACTATTTCCGCAGCGATCTGACGCTGGGTGCCAATTTCGACGATGGTCGCGGTAACGCAACCCTGTCAATCGGCTACCAGAATTCTGATCCCGTCTATCAGGGCGCGCGTGCTTTCTCGGTCAGCAACGTTGACTCGTTCAGCGGGGCTCTGGGTGGTTCGGGAACCTCGGTTCCTTCGCGTTTCTCCGGCACCCGTCCTTTGACGGCCGCAGGCGTACCCAACACAGATCCGACCGTTGGAAACGGTGGCGTGCGTCAGGTGAATGCTGCCGGTCAGGCCGTCGGTACTTTCGCAGTATTCAACTTCAATCCGTACAACATCTTCCAAACGCCCTTCAACCGCTTCAATATTTTCGCACAAGCTCGTTATGAAGTTTCGGATGGCTTGGAAGTTTATACGCGGGCATTGTTCTCGAAGAATCACGTAAATACGATTATCGCACCATCCGGCGCTTTTGGCGGTACTGTGACAATCCCGCTTTCGAATCCTTATCTGCCCACAACCCTGCGCAACCAGTTCTGCGCATTCAACATCGGCGCAGCCGGAACCTATATGCCCCGCTTTAGCCAAGCTGAATGCGACGCAGCAGCAACAGCGACCAACCCGGCCAGCGCCGCGTTCCGCACGGTTACGGTAACTCTGAACCGCCGTGCTGTTGAAGTGGGGCCGCGTATCAGCGATTTCCAGACGACAATCTTCGACTATCGTGCTGGCGTTCGTGGCGACATTACCGACACACTGCATTTTGACGTGAGCGGTTCTTACGGTGAGTCTGAAAACATTCAGACCCTTCAAAACTATACGCTGCAGTCGCGAATCCGTTCGGCTGTCTATGCGACAAATACAACATCCTGCCTTGCGACACCGCCAGCGGGTGGGGCTTCGCCTACTGCCGGAACGGGCTGTGTGCCGATCAATATCTTTGGCCCGGCTAACAGCATCACGCCAGCGATGATCCCTTATATCACAGCTACCGCAACAACGACCGTTCGCACTACGCTCGCTCAGGTTCGCGGTGTGGTAAATGGCGACTTCGGTCTGACGGTTCCGACTGCCTCTGACCCGATCAACTTCGCCGTTGGCGGGGAATATCGCAAATATGGTGCCGATCAGTTGTCTGACACGCTGTCACAAACGCCGGGCGAACTGGGCGGTGCCGGTGGTGCAGCGCCGGAAATTCATGGCGGCTATGACGTTTATGAAGCCTTCGGCGAACTCAACCTGCCGCTCGTTGCAGACAAGCCTTTCTTCAAGAACCTTTCGGCTGAAGCAGGCGTCCGGTATTCCAGCTATTCGGTGGAAGCAGCGGGCAACCCATCCTACAAGACGACCACCTACAAAGGCGGTCTGACCTGGGCTGTGTCTGACGACGTGAAGTTCCGCGGCGGCTATGCCCACGCGGTGCGCGCGCCGAACATTTCGGAACTGTTCACGCCTGTTACGGTCGGTCTGACCAATCTCAGCAACGATCCTTGCGCATCGCTGCTTAGTGATGGGACTCGCTTCCGGGCTGCCCCGACCCCTGGGTCGCCGCTTGCCAATGTTTGTATCGCACAGGGCGCAACTGCGGGTAACCTCGCAAGCATCGCACAACCGACTGCGGCCCAGGCCAACCTGAGCACTGGTGGTAACCTGAACATCAAGCCGGAAACGTCAAACAGCTATACCTTTGGTACAGTGTTGACTCCGACCTTCGTTCCGGGCCTTTCGCTCACCGTCGATTATTACAACATCAAGGTGAAGAAGGCGATCACGACCCCGACCCCGGGCGATCTGGTTACGGCTTGTTTCGGTAGTGTGACCGCTGCGTCGGCATCCAGCGCAGCTTGCACGGCTATCCAGCGCAACCCGTTGACGGGCGGCCTTGACGGTGATCCGGCAACCACACCTGGCTTGCTGGCCGTTCTGTCCAATCTTGGCTCGCTGGAAACTGACGGCATTGATGTCGCCCTCAATTACAAGCGGGATCTGGGCTTTGCAGACCTGACCTTCACCACCACCGGCAACTACACGATGAATTCGAAGTTCAATTCGAACGTCTTGTCGGCGAACCCGCTGAATCGTGAATGCACCGGCTATTACAGCGTCAACTGCGCTTCGATTCAGCCCAAGTTCCAGTGGACATCGCGTGCCACTTTTGGCTTTGATGATATCGATGTGTCGTTCCAATGGCGCCATATTGATGGTGTGAAGCAGGAACCACTTGATGCTTGCACGGCTAACCTGCCCGGTACCACGATGCCCGATCCGGCATGCTCCGGCCCGGCATTCTCCGGCACTCTGAACGGCAAAACAGTCAATTTCGGCAAGATCCCGTCATATGACTATTTTGACCTTACGCTTCGGTTCTCGGTTGGCGATCATCTTGAGTTCGTTGCTACAGCCAACAATCTGCTGAACAAGAAGCCGCCAGTTGTTGGTTCGACCATTGGTTCCACCAGCTACAACAGCGGCAACACCTATCCGTCAACATATGACGCGCTGGGCCGTTCCTATGCTGTGTCGGCAAAAATCAAGTTCTAGTCCTCGGATTAGTCTGAAAACGGGAAAGGCGGGTCTTCGGGCCCGCCTTTTTCGTTTTGGGGGTTTCGACTCGTCGCCCCTGCGCAGGCAGGTGCCTCTGGATTGTCGCGCACCATCTGTTGAACACGACGCCATGCAGGCCCCCGCCTGCGCAGGGGCGACGGAGTCCGGATCACGGCTTTGCGGCTCTACCCCAGCAACCCTGCAGCAGCGCCCATATCGACGCCCGCATTCTTTGCGACAGCTTCGGCCCACAGGCTGACCTTGTCGATCTCGTCGGCATAGTGCCGGGCCGCGCGGTCATAGCCGGCGTCCCGTTCGGCGCGGGTGAATGCCGCCCCGGTTTTGGAATCCGTCGCGAAGGCAGGGCCGTCCAGGATGGTGCCAAGGCCCTTGTCGTCGAGCGGGACGGCAAACAATTTTGCCAGCGCAGCAATGCTTTCGCCCGGTCGATCCAGCAGCGTCTCGCTGTCCAGCGTGCGCACCCGGTCACCAAACTGCGCTGTCATCCGTGCAAACAGCGCTTGCTGCGCCAGCCAGCCCACAGCGGCGGCCTGCAGATCCGTCAGCCCCAGATAGTCCTGCTGCTCAAAGCCCAGATCGACAAAGCCTTCGCGCAACTGCTTGACCAGCAGATCCCGCACCCACAGCCTGCCCCACATTTCCTTTTTTGCGACCGATTTCAGAAAAACCGGCAGGGGCGCGCGCAGCAACACGGCGTTCGCCTGCGGGCGCAACTGCAGCATGGCCGGGGCCAGGGGGTTGAGCAGGTTGGAAGGCTTGATGACCGTCATTTCTCCCGGCGCGAACGGGCGCGCCAGAAGGCGCAAGGCATGGTCCAGCGCTTCGGCCACTCTTGGCCCCGGCGCGCCGCGATGGCGGAAACCGGATACATCGTTCAGAATCACCGGCTCCTTCAGGCCCATTGCCGTGCCGGGCAGATCAAAGGCGCGGGCCAGCAGAGTGGAGCAGCAAAAGGCGGAATGGAGGATGAAGTGCACCGGGGCCGGATCGGGCGCGGCGGCCAGCACATCGGCGCGCGCAATCACGGTCGGCCGGGCTTCCTCGCCCAGATATTCGTCGGTCAGGAAAGTGGCGGTGCGGTGCGCGGCGCGCGGCACGTGGCGGAAATGGATGGTATCGCCCGCCGGATCAAACCTGTGGGCAGCCACGCGGCATCACGCACAATGGCTGTCAGGGCGGGGGCAAGGGCCATGCCCCGTCATGCCGCCCCGCGCCCGCTTGCGCAAGCGGGGGGAACATGCGACGGCACCGCCAAAGCGGGAAGGGCGGGTGATGGTCACTCCACAGATACAGACACTTCTGGACGCAGCGATCCATGCCCAGCGCAGCGGCGACGTCGCGGGCGCGCGCCGGGGGTATGACGCGGTGTTGCTGGCGGACGCCGAAAACCCGCACGCGCTCAATTCCCTGGGCATGATCGCGCTCGACGCCCGCGAATTCGGAAAGGCCGAAGCGCTGTTCCGCCGCGCCGTGGCGGCCGATCCGCGAGAGCCTGCCTTATGGATGAATGTGGCCAAGGCGCAGCGTCTGCAAGGCAATGATGCGGCAGAGCGGGCCAGCCTTGATGCCGCGCTGGCACTGGATCAGCGGCACTTCATGGCACTGCTGCGCAAGGCTGAACTGCTCGAACGTCTGGAAGACAGAGGCGGCGCGGCGCAGGCCTGGACGGGTGTGGTCGCTCTGGCGGCGCAGGCGGGGGATCTGCCCCCTTCGATCGGGGACGCTGTCCGCCACGGCCAGGCATTTCTTGCGGGCCATGCCGACGCGCTCGGTGCAGCACTTGATGCCGGGCTGGCAGGCGCGCGGGAGGGGCTTTCGCGTCAGGAGTTGCGCCGTTTTGATGCGGCGCTTGATGTCATGCTCGGCAGGCGGCGCGTGTATCGCAACGAATGTCACGGCGTGGAATTCCCCTTCCTTCCTGCGGACGAATTCTTTGCGCGCGATGATTTTCCCTGGATGCCCGCCCTCGAAGCGCACACCGGGGCAATCCGCGATGAACTCCGCGCGTTGCTGGCAGCGGGCGACGGGCCACTGCGCCCCTATGTCGCGCAGGATGCCGGAACGCCCGCCAACAAATGGACGCCGCTCGATAACTCACTCGATTGGGGGGCGATGTTCCTGTGGGAATATGGGCAACGCAATGATGCGCTATGCGCGCGCTGCCCGGCAACGGCAGCGGCGCTTGAGGCTGTGCCGCTTGCAGACATGGACGCGCGCGCGCCCAATGTCTTCTTCTCCCTGCTCAAGCCGCGCACGCGAATTCCGCCGCATACCGGCGTCACCAATGTGCGCGCGATCATCCATCTGCCGCTGATCGTGCCAGAGGGCTGTTCCTTCCGTGTCGGCGGGGAAACCCGCGCCTGGCGCGAAGGAGAGGCGTTCGCGTTCGATGATTCCATTGAGCATGAAGCGATCAACGACAGCGATCACCTGCGCGCCGTGTTGATTTTTGACGTCTGGAATCCGCATCTGAGCGAGGCGGAAAAGCGTCTCATCCAGACCATGTTTGCAGTGAGCGATGCTTCGGGCCTCAGCCCCCGTCAGGAGCGCGGTGCCGGGTTTTAGGCGACGGTGAGCGCCAGCCCGCCATCGCCTTCATCCACCCGGATCGTGGAGCCGTCCTTCACCTCGCCACGCAGAATCAGATCGGCCAGCGGATCCTGCAGATAGCGCTGCACCGCGCGTTTCAGCGGGCGCGCACCATAGACCGGATCATATCCAACCCGGCCCAGCCACGCCCGTGCCGCATCGGTAAGATCCAGCACCACCTTGCGGTCTGCCAGCAATTTGCCGACGCGTCCCACCTGAATGTCCACGATCGGGGCCATATGATCGACGCCCAGCCGGTGGAACAGGATGATCTCGTCCAGCCGGTTGAGAAATTCCGGGCGGAAATGCGCGCGGACAATATCCATCACCTGCGGCTCGACACTGGCCACGCTTTCGCCTTCGCCCAGACCCGCGATGAACTGCGAACCCAGGTTTGAGGTGAGGACAATGATCGTATTGGTGAAATCCACCGTGCGGCCCTGACCATCGGTCAGGCGGCCATCATCCAGCACCTGCAGCAGCACGTTGAACACGTCGCCATGCGCTTTTTCCACTTCGTCGAACAGGATCACCTGATAGGGGCGGCGGCGCACGGCTTCGGTCAGCACGCCCCCTTCCTCATAACCGACATAGCCCGGAGGCGCGCCAATCAGGCGGGCAACGCTGTGCTTTTCCATGAATTCGCTCATGTCGATCCGCACCATCGCGCTGTCATCGTCGAACATGAATCCGGCCAGCGCCTTGGTCAGCTCGGTCTGGCCAACGCCCGTGGGCCCGAGGAACAGGAAACTGCCAAGCGGACGGTTGGGATCCTGCAAACCGGCGCGCGCGCGGCGGACGGCGGTGGAAACGGCTTTCACCGCGTCCGCCTGACCGATCACGCGCTTGCCGATGGTCGCTTCCATCGCCAGCAGCTTTTCGCGCTCGCCAGTCATCATCCGTTCAACCGGAATGCCCGTCCATTTGGCGACAACCGCGGCAATATCATCCGCTGTCACTTCCTCGCGCAGCATTGCCCCTTCGGCGGCACCAGCGGCATCGGCCAGTTGCTTTTCCAGCGCCGGGATGGTGCCATAGGAAAGCTCCCCTGCCTTGGCGAGATCCCCTGCGCGCTGGGCCTGTTCGAGTTGCAGGCGCGCACCGTCCAGCGCTTCCTTCACCTTGGCTTCGGCGTGGATCTTGTCCTTTTCCGCCTGCCAACGGGTGGTGAGCGAGGCTGACTGTTCCTCAAGATTGGAAAGCTCCCCCTTCAGCGTGGCGAGCCGGTCTTTCGAGGCCGCGTCGCTTTCCTTGTCCAGTGCCAGCGTTTCAATCTTCATCTGGATAATCTTGCGATCCAGTGTTTCGATCTCTTCGGGCTTGGATTCCACTTCCATGCGGATGCGGCTGGCGGCTTCGTCCATCAGGTCGATGGCCTTGTCCGGCAGGAAGCGATCCGCGATATAGCGGTGGGAAAGCGTGGCCGCGGCCACAATCGCGCCGTCGGTGATCCGGACACCGTGGTGGAGTTCGTACTTTTCCTTCAGGCCGCGCAGGATGGAGATGGAATCCTCCACCGTCGGTTCGCCGATGAAGACGGGCTGGAACCGGCGCTGAAGGGCCGGGTCTTTCTCAACATGCTTGCGATATTCATCAAGCGTAGTGGCACCGATACAATGCAGTTCACCCCGGGCAAGGGCAGGCTTCAGCAAGTTGGAAGCATCCATTGCGCCTTCGGATTTGCCCGCGCCGATCAGCGTGTGCATTTCGTCAATGAAAAGGACGATCTGACCTTCGGCACCGCGCACTTCATCAAGCACGCCCTTCAGGCGTTCCTCGAATTCACCGCGATATTTGGCACCGGCAATCAGCGCGCCCATATCAAGCGCCATCAACTGACGATCTTTCAGGGAATCGGGCACGTCGCCATTGGCAATGCGCAGGGCCAGCCCTTCGGCAATGGCGGTCTTGCCCACGCCAGGTTCGCCGATCAGCACCGGGTTGTTCTTGGTGCGGCGGGCAAGGATCTGGATCGTGCGGCGGATTTCCTCGTCGCGCCCGATCACCGGGTCAAGTTTCCCCTCGCGCGCCGCTTCGGTCAGGTCACGGGCGAATTTCCTGAGCGCGTCATACCGGTCTTCGGAAGAGGCTGTGTCCGCTGTCTTGCCCTTGCGCAGCGCGTTGATGGCAGCGTTGAGCGCTTCGGCTTTCAGGCCCGCCTTGGCCAGCGCCTTGCCGGCTTCCGTCGAGGCTGACAGGGTAAGCGCAAGCAAAAGCCGTTCGACAGTTACGTAGGAATCACCGGATTTTTCAGCCACTTGCTCGGCAGAATCGATCACGCGCACCAGATCATTGTCCAGCCCCGGCGTGGCTTGCGCGCCAGAACCGGAGACAGCGGGGGTCTTTGCCAGCACCGCGTCCGTTTCGCGCACGGCGATGGCCGCGTCGCCGCCTGCGGCCTTGATCAGCCCGGCGCACATGCCTTCATTGTCTTCGAGCAACGCTTTCAACAGATGCTCGGGCGAGATCCGCTGATGATTGTTGCGGATCGCCACCGTCTGGGCGCTCTGGAGAAAACCTTTGGCCCGGTCAGTAAATTTTTCGAGGTTCATAAAACCACCCTTTCGCTGCCCGATATGGTGTGACTATTTTGCAACACAAGGGGCAACTCCCTAATTTCTGCAAACCATCGTTGGCGTTCGATGTTCCGCACTTTCCGGCTATCGCACCGCCATTTGCTTCATTAGGCTTCGCTTCAACAAGAGGGGAAGGTTTATGAGGCGGTTCGTCAAATGGCTGCTGGTGTTTGTGGTGCTGACAGGCGCCGCCGCCGTTATCTGGGAACCATTGCTGGCGGTCAGCCAGCCGCCGCCACCCGCCCACACCTATGATGCGCGCATCGTGCGCGATGAGTTTGGCGTGCCGCATATTTTCGGGCCGACTGACGCCGATACCGCGTACGGCCTCGCCTATGCCCATGCGGAGGATGATTTCGGAACCATCGAGGAAGTCGTTGCCATGACGCGGGGGCGGGCCGGGGCGATCATGGGTGGTAAGGGCGCCAAGATCGATTATGTGTTCCATCTTCTCGGCGTCCGCGAGACCGTGGACCGGGACTATGAAAACATCCCGGCCGATACGCGCGCGATGCTCGAAGCCTATGCCAGCGGGCTGAACCGCTATGCCGAACGCCATCCGGGCGAAGTGCGGCTGGGCAGGTTGTTTCCGGTCAACGGCCATGATGTTGCCACCGGGTTTGCGCTCCGCTCGCCCTTCTTTTTCGGGCTGGATGATGTGATTGGTGCGCTGAGCAGTGACAAGTTGCCGCCCGCCGACGCGCCGCAATGGCTGACGCCCGTGGGCAAGGATACCGCGATGAACGGTTCCAACGCCTTTGCCGTTGCGCCCAAGCGGATGGCGGACGGCCATACCTGGCTGATTTCCAATTCGCATCAGCCCTATGAAGGCAATGTCGCCTGGTATGAGGCGGCCGTGCATTCGGGGGAAGGGCTGGATATGGCAGGGGCGCTGTTTCCGGGCAGTCCGTTCGTGCTGCTGGGGCATAACCGCAATCTGGGCTGGACGAACACAGTGAACCGTCCTGACCTGATCGATGTGTACAAGCTGGTGCTGAATGCCGATGGCACGCAGTACAAGATGGATGGCAAATGGAAGGTCCTGGAAAAGCATCGCGTCTGGCTGCCCGTCAAGTTCGGGCCCTTCTATCTGCCCGTGCCCAAAACCGTCTATCGCGCGGTCCAGGGGCCCGTGATTGTCAACAGGCTGGGGGCGTTCGCCATTCGCTATGCGGGCATCGACGAAGCGAAAATGCTCGAACAATATTATCGCATCACCAAAGCGCGGGATTGGGCGGAATGGAGCAAGGCGATGGACATTGGGGGCGTGACAGCGACCAATTTCATCTATGCCGACAAGACCGGGCGGATCGCCTATATCTATTACGCCCTCTTCCCCCAACGCCGGCCCGGCTTTGACTATGCCGGGATTTTGCCCGGTGACGTGTCGGCCGACATTTGGCCCAAGGGGGCCGTCAGTTTTGTTGCCATGCCCAAACTGGTTGACCCAGTGAGCGGGTTTGTCACGAACGAGAACAACACCCCGTTTTCCGCTGCCGGGCCGGGATCCGAGATGAAACCGCAAGACTGGTCGCCTTTGCTCGGGATCGAGCGGCGGATGACCAATCGCAACATCCGCGCGATTGACTTGCTGTCAGCCGACACCTCGATCACACCCGAAGAGTTGCTCGCGATCAAGTTCGACACGGCCTACAGCCCCAAATCCTATGTGGGGCCGTGGATGGCGAAGATACTGGCGCTTGACCTGCAGGATGATCCTGCACTCGCCAAGGCTCAGGCGCTGCTCAAGACATGGGACTGGAAGAGCGACGGGCAGGGCGGCGCGGATGTGCTCGCCGAACTGATGGTGCGGGCAGCCAACACGGCCAATTACCGCAACCAGCCTTATCCCGATCCCCGCGCTGAACTGAAGAAATGGGTGGATCACCTGATGAAGTTCACAGGCCGGATTGATCCGCCGCTTGCGTCATTCCAGCGGCTGCGGCGTGGCTCTGTCGATCTGCCGATGGACGGTGGCACCGACACGTTGCGCGCCACCAGCGTGTGGGACAAGGAACAGAAGGACGGGCGGGGGCGGGTGAAACATGGTGACAGTTTCATCATGTTGATCAACTGGGACAAGGCGGGCAAGGTCAGTTCCCGATCTGTCGAGCCCTATGGCGCGGCGACCAACCGGCCGGATTCTCCGCATTACACCGATCAGATGAAGCTGTTCGTCGAACACCGCTTCAAACCTGTGCATTTCGAGCGCGACGATCTCGCGCTTCACGCCAAGCGTGCCTATAGGTTGAATTGAGGCCTACCGGTTGCGCGTCATTCCGGCGAAAGCCGGAATCCCTCTTCCCCCTTTGTCCAGACGCAGCGGCAAGGGAAACGGGGATTCCGGCGTTCGCCGGAATGACAGAGTTTTGTCGGAATGGCGGATCATAGGGATTGTTAATGCTTCGAAACACACTGCACTTCGCGCTTCCTTTGGCTCTGGTCTGGTCAGCACCGGCCCTTGCCGCCGCCCAAAAACCGGTTCCCGTTTCGCAACTGGTCAAGCAGATCAGTATTCCCTTCCAGCAATTCACTCTGAAAAACGGGCTGCGCGTGATCGTCCATACCGATCGCAAGGCACCGATTGTCGCCGTGTCGGTATGGTATGATGTGGGATCAAAACACGAGCCCAAGGGCAAAACCGGCTTTGCCCATCTGTTTGAACATCTGATGTTCGGCGGATCGGAAAATGTGGCGGAGTTTGATTCCACCGTGATCGCGATGGGCGGGGCCAACAATAATGGTTCCACCTGGTTTGATCGCACCAACTATTTCGAGACGGTGCCGGCAAGCGGGTTGGAGCGGATGCTTTTTGTTGAATCAGACCGGATGGGCCATTTGCTGGGGGCCGTCAGTCAGGAAAAGCTCGATGCCCAGCGCGGCGTCGTCCAGAATGAAAAGCGCCAGGGAGACAACCAGCCTTACGGCCTGACTGAATATGCGCAGACCGCCGCGCTGTTTTCGCCAGACCACCCCTATGGCCACACAACCATCGGTTCGATGGCCGATCTGGATGCGGCCAGCCTTGATGATGTGCGTGGCTGGTTCCGCCAGCATTATGGGCCCAACAACGCCGTGCTGGTGCTGGCAGGCGATGTGGACGCGAAGACCGCGCGCGTCATGGTCGAGAAATATTTTGGCGATATTCCCGCCGGGCCCAAACAGGGGCCGATTGCGGTGCCCATCCCCACGCTGCCGGCGAACAAATATGAAGTGATGAAGGATCGGGTGGCGACAACCCGCATCTATCGTGACTGGGTGGTGCCGGGGGAAGATGATCCTGACTATGCGCCGCTTTCGGTCGGGCTTGCCGTGCTGGGCGGCCTTTCCAGCTCGCGCATGGACAATGCCATGGTGCGCGGCGACAAGACCGCCGTCGCGGTGACGGCGGGAACGCAGGGCTATGCCCAGCTTGGCATCGCCGAACTGACCGTGGATGTGACGCCCGGTGTTGATCCGGCAGTGGCGGGCAAAAGGCTCGACGCGCTGGTTGCCGAACTGCTCGACAAGGGGCCAAGCGCGGATGAAGTCAGCCGGGTGGTCACGCGCGAACTCTCCTCACGGATTGGCGGGCTGGAACAGGTGGGCGGCTTTGGCGGGAAAGCCGTCACGCTGGCTGAAGGCGCGCTTTATGCTGGCGATCCGGCCAATTATCGCAAGCAGCTCGCGGCGTTGACGAAGGTGACGCCCGCCACCGCCAAAGCCGCGCTGCGCAAATGGCTGATGCGCCCGGTCTATCAACTGATGGTCGAACCGGGCGAACGCACGCCCTATGACAATGCGGCCTTTGTGAAAAAGCCGCCCGTGCCCGCCGCGCCGATCCAGATGGTCAAGCGCCCGCCCATGCCGGAAGTCGGCGGCTCTCCCGCGCTGGATTTCCCGGCGATTGAGCGGGCGAAACTGTCCAACGGGATCGAAGTCTTTTTTGCCCGGCGCGCGGCAGTTCCCAAGGTCAATGTCAGCATCAGCTTCGATGCGGGCTATGCGGCGGATCCGCATGACGCGCTTGGCACCCAGTCCTTCATGCTGAGTGTGATGGATGAAGGCACCACAACGCGCAGCTCGATCCAGATTGCCGAAGAGGAAGAGCGGCTGGGCGCGGGCATCGGTTCCGGCGCGTCGCTGGATCGCACCAACTTCAACCTTTCCGCGCTCAGCGCCAACCTGGCACCGTCGCTCGATTTGCTGACCGATATTATCCGCAATCCGGCCTTTGCCCCTGCCGAAGTGGACCGGGTGCGCAAGCAGCAACTGGCCCGGATTTCCTCCGAACTGACCCAGCCTGCTGCGCTCGCCAGCCGGATCATGCCCGCCAGGCTCTACGGCCCGAACCATCCCTACGGCATCCCGGCAAGCGGCACGGGCGATCCCGCTGCGGTCAAGGCGCTGACCCCGGATCAGTTGCGCGCGTTTCACCGTCGCTGGCTGCGCCCCGATAATGCCCGGATATTCGTCGTGGGTGATACAACGCTGGCCGCGCTCAAACCGCTTCTGGAAAAAAGCTTCGGCACCTGGCCCACTGACCGGATGGCGCGGCCGGTGAAGGATTTCTCTTCCCCCATTCCTGTGCCCCAGCCCAAAATCTATCTGATCGACCGTCCCAATTCCCCCCAGTCGGTCATCGCGGCGGCCGAAGTGCTGGATGGCAGCGGGCGCGATGATCTTGTGGCACTGCGCGCGTCCAACGAAATTCTGGGCGGGGGCTTTCTGTCCCGGCTCAACGCGGATCTGCGGGAGGAAAAGGGCTGGGCATATGGCGTCCGTTCCGGGATCGTCGAAAACGAAAACCGGATCGCTTTCTCGTTCCGCGCGCCGGTGCAGGCAGACCGGACAGGCGATTCCATCCGCGTTTTCCGCCAGCATCTGACGGACTATTTCGGGGCGAAGGGTGTCACGCCGGAAGAACTCACCCGCACCGTGAACAGCAATGTCCGCGAAATGCCGGGCGAGTTTGAAACGTCCGGCGATGTGCTGGGCGGCGTGATGGCAATCGTCAATCTGGGCCGCCCGGACACCTGGTATGACACGCTGGCCGAAAAATATTCCGCGCTCACGGCCCCGGCGATTGACGCTACGGGCCGTGCGAAAATTGATCCCGCCAAGCTGATTTATGTGGTGGTGGGGGATGCCAAGGTGGTGCGTCCGCAGCTTGACGGAATCGGTCTGCCCGTCGAAGAACTGCCCGCACCAGTGGCCGACAAGGACGCTGCTCAAGAAGAAGGAGAATAAGATGTCTGCTGCAGGCGCTTTTGATTGCGTTGTGAAAACCCCGATGGGTGATCAGAAATCCGTGCTGACTGTCACCGATAATGGCGATGGCACATTCACTGGCAGCAATGCCGGCGCGCAGGGGTCGCTCGATTGCTATGATTGCAAGATTGACGGCAATAACCTGTCCTGGAAAATGGACATGAAGGTTCCCATGCCGATGACGCTGGAAGCGACTGCCACAGTGGATGGTGACGCCCTGACGGGCAGCGTGAAGGCCGGGATGTTTGGCTCCATGCCGATGTCCGGCACGCGTCAGGCCTGACGCGTCACCCGGGTCCAGTGCCCCATCTTGCGGCCGGGGCGGGCTTCGCCCTTGCCGTACAGATGAAGGTGCAGGCCAGGGTCTGCGACAAGCGTGGCCCATTGATCCACCTCCGCGCCGACAATGTTGTGCATCTCCACGCTTTTGCCGGCCAGCCTTGTCGTGCCAAGCGGCAGGCCGACAATGGCGCGGATGTGATTTTCAAACTGTGATGTTTCCGCGCCCTCGATTGTCCAGTGCCCCGAATTATGGACGCGCGGTGCCATTTCGTTGAAGACGGGGCCATCAGCACTCGCGAAAAATTCGCAGGCAAATACCCCCACATAGTTCAGCCGCTCGGCCAGCCGCCGGGCAAAGCTGCGCGCGGCGGGAATCTGTTCGCGGATGGCGGCGTGGGCCGGCACGCTTGAGGTGGCCAATATGCCGTGCCGGTGCACATTTTCCGGGGCATCCCAGAAGGAAATCGTTCCCGCCCGGTCACGCGCCACGATCAGCGAGAATTCGTGATCAAACGGTACCATGGCTTCCAGGATGAGGGGCGCGCCCGGGCCAATCGCTTCCCAGGCGGCATCCGCGTCGGCAGCCTTGATGATCCGCGCCTGCCCTTTGCCGTCATAGCCGAAGCGCACGGTTTTGAGGATTGCGGGCGTGCCGATCCGGGCCAGCGCATCCGCCAGATCCGCGCGGCTATTCACTTCTGCCCAATCAGCGGTGCGGCCTCCGCATTCGGTGGCAAAGCGCTTTTCCAGCCGCCTGTCCTGCCCGATCTCGAGCGCGCGGAGCGGTGGGGACACGCGCACATGGGTTTCCAGTTCGGCCAGCGGACCAGTTTCGATATTCTCGAACTCGAATGTCAGCACATTCACCCGGTCAGCGAACGAACCCAGCGCCCGCACATCATCATAGCGCCCCTGCACCCAGCGTGCCGACACATCTGCCGCCGGGCCGCTGGCTTCGGGCGCGTAGATATGGACGCGGTATCCCAAGGGTGCCGCCGCCAGCGCCAGCATCCGGCCCAGCTGGCCGCCACCGACAATGCCGATCACCGAACCGGGCTTCAGGGGAAACACGTTGTTCGTCGTCATGCCGGATCAGTTGCCACCCCGTCGGTCTGCGCCTGGCGCCAGGCCGCGAGCCGTGCGGCCAGCGCTTCATCGCCAAGCGCGAGAATCGCCGCTGCCAGAAGGGCGGCGTTGATCGCGCCCGCCTTGCCGATGGCCAGCGTGCCGACGGGAATGCCGCCGGGCATCTGGACGATGGACAAAAGGCTGTCCATGCCGGAAAGCGCCTTGGATTCCACGGGCACGCCCAGCACCGGCAGGGCTGTCATCGCCGCTGCCATGCCCGGCAGATGGGCAGCGCCCCCGGCCCCGGCGATGATCACTTTCAGCCCCCGCCCGGCAGCGCCTTTGGCGTAATCATAAAGCCGGTCAGGCGTGCGGTGGGCGGAGACGACTTTCGTTTCATGCGGCACGTCCAGCGCGGCCAGCGTTTCGGCGGCGTGGCGCATTGTTTCCCAGTCGGACGTGCTGCCCATGATAATGCCGATTGGCGGTTGCGCGCTCATGGAAACTGGCCCCACTTGATCCCGAAGAGGCCGATCATCTAGTCAATAGGTTCGGGCGTGGCAATGATTCCGCCCCGGATGTGATCGCGGCCACATCATGTCGCAAAAATGCTGTTATTTCGAATGGGATTATAGTAATGCGCTCCGCCAGTCTGGGGGGAACATGCAGGCAGATCAGTTGAATGACGATGAAAATATGCGTCTTCTTGAAGAAAATCGTAATTTGCGTGACGCTCTGGCGCAATTGCAGGCCCGAATCACAGATCTGGAACAGCTCGCCGATACTGATACGCTGACTCCCTTGCCAAACCGGCGTGCCTTTCTTCGCCGACTCGATTCGGTTATTCGACACTGTGAACGCCACAAGACACCGGCGGCCATCCTGTTCATTGATCTGGACGGGCTAAAGCGAATCAATGATGAATATGGCCATTATGCGGGCGATCTTGTCCTGAAACATGTCGCGGGACAATTGAGTGCCAATTTGCGGGCCAGTGACATGGTGGCACGAATCGGCGGTGACGAATTCGGACTGATTCTCGATCATCTTGACCAGTCTGATGCCTGCGCCAAAGCCATCGCCCTGACACAGCAGATCGCGGCCACCAAGGTGAAGATTGGCAGCGCGAAAATTGTCTGCACGGTTACGGCAGGCGTTGCCATTGTGGAGTCCGGGGACACGGTCGAGGCGCTGATGGGCCGCGCCGACGACGCGATGTATGCAAAGCGCCTCTACAGATCACAGACATAAGTGCGGCTGCGCGCGGCAAGGCTGTCATCCAGATCATAAAGGATGGGCTTGCCCGTCGGGATTTCGAATTCGGTGATGTCGTCATCCGAAATGCCCGAAAGATGCTTCACCAGCGCGCGCAGCGAATTGCCGTGCGCTGAAATCACGACCCGCTGCCCGGCCTTCAGCGCAGGCGCAATCCGCGCCTCCCAATAAGGCAGCACGCGGGCAATCGTATCCTTCAGGCTTTCCGTGTTCGGAATCGCAATCCCGGCATAGCGGCGGTCTGCAGACAGATCATAGGCGCTTCCCGGTTCCATCGGCGGGGGCGGCACATCAAAGCTGCGGCGCCAGATTTTCACCTGCGCGTCGCCATGCCTGGCCGCCGTCTCTGCCTTGTCGAGCCCGGTCAGCCCGCCATAATGGCGTTCGTTCAGCCGCCAGTCCTTTTCCACGGGCAGCCACAGACGGCCCATTTCCTCAAGCGCCAGATTGAGCGTCTTGATCGCGCGGGTCTGGAGCGATGTGAAGCACTGGTCAAAATCCAGCCCCTTTTCCCGCATCAGCACGCCTGCGGCGCGCGCTTCGGCCACGCCCTTTTCCGTCACATCCACATCCCACCAGCCGGTGAAACGGTTTTCCAGATTCCAGGCGGACTGGCCGTGGCGGATCAGGACAAGGCTGGGCATGGGGCAATATCTCCGGTGCGGTGCGAAACCGCGCTGCCTCTAATCGCTGATGCGCGGGGAGGGAAGGGGGCTGTGCCCCCGGCTGCCGGTTGAACAGCCGCAAAATGCCCTTCGCTCTTGACAAATAGGAAATCACCTGCCAAGCAGGAACATGTCAGATCCAGAAACCGCCAGCCGATGCTGCACCGCAGCATAATCCGAACACCCCACCCCGTTCAGGTGAGACTTTAGTGAGACCTTTACACCAGCGGATACTCCGCCACGGCTTCATAATAGGCGCCGTCCTTGCCGATCCGGCTTTCGTACAGCGAAAAGCCGGTGACGGGAAAGGGCGGGGAAGAAAGCGCGCCCTGTGCGGCCATGAACGCGCCAAGGCCTTCGCCAGCGCGGGTGAAGCGGGCAAGCGTGATGTGCGGCACATAGGCCCGGCGTTCCGGCTCAAGCCCGCATCCGGCGACCACACGATCAATCTTGCGGTGCAGGGTGACCAGCGGTTCGACCGGCACCGCGCCCGCCCACAGCGTGTCAATCCTGCCCTTCCGGTCGAACGTGCCGATGCCGGAAAGGGCTACAGCAAAGGCCGGAAACCGTACAGTGCCAAGAGCGGTTGCGATGTCTTCCGCCGTGCGGCCATCCACTTCCCCGATGAAGCGCAAGGTGAGATGCAGTTGGGTATCATCCTGCCAGCGCGCGCCTTCCACGCCGCCCATCAGGGCGAGAAGCGGGGTGCGAACGGAGAGGGGCGGGCGGATTGCGACGAAGAGACGGTGCATATTGTCGTGTTTTGCTTGAATTGTTGAAGGTTTCTACCGATATTGTCTTTATCCGGCATTTTCCGCCGGGAAAAGGAGCGTAATCACGATGGCCGACTGGTCAGACAACCGTGTCGTAGGAGCCTCACTGGGCTCCGCAGCAGGCGCGCAGAGCGCGGCAATTGATGCCGGGCTGCGTTCCTACATGCTTTCCGTTTACAACTATATGGCCTCCGGCGTGCTGCTGACAGGCATTGTCGCCTTGCTGTTTGCCAAGAGCGGCTATGCTGAATCGATCATGTTCGGCCCGGGCCTGCTTAAATATGCGATCATCTTTTCGCCGCTGGCGTTTGTCCTCGGGATCAATTTTGGTCTCAACCGGATGACGACATCGACGCTGCAGATGCTCTTCTGGGGCTTCGCGACGGTGATGGGCCTCAGCATGTCCACGATCTTTCTTGTCTATACGCAAACGTCGATCGCGCAGACCTTCTTCGCCACGGCAGCGTCCTTTGCGGGCCTCAGCCTGTGGGGGTACACCACCAAGAAGGATCTGTCCGGCATGGGCACATTCCTGATCATGGGTCTGGTGGGGCTGATTGTCGCGTCGATCATCAACATCTTCCTGCACTCAGGCACGATGGCGCTGGTCATCAGCTTTGTCGGTGTGCTGATCTTTGCGGGCCTGACGGCCTATGACACGCAGAAGATCAAGTCGATGTACGCCTATGTGGCGGGCACGGAGATGATGGGCAAGACCGCGATCATGGGCGCGCTGAGCCTCTATCTCGACTTCATCAACATGTTTCAGTTCATGCTCAGCTTCATGGGCGACCGCCGCTAGAGCGATCGACTGGCACACAGAAACAAAGGGCCCGGCGAG
>JANOAJ010000146.1:0-7364 GCA_031411035.1 Sphingomonadales bacterium | reverse complement strand
AGGTCATGACTCTGGAAGAACTGCTCGCACGCGAAGCGATCCGCGACACGATGGCGAAATATAACGTGTCCGGTGACCGGCTGAGAGTGGATGACTATGCCGCTTGCTTCACCGGAGACGGCATCATCGAATCCGAACGCGCGCCGGGCGACTATATCTTTCGCTATGAGGGCCGCGAGGCGATCCGCGCCTGGCAGAACCGCTGGCGCACCCGCGAACCGGGGCAGGACACAGTGCATGGCGCAAGCTTTGTCCGCCATCATCTTTCCACCTGCAAAATCGATCTGACCGGGCCGGACAGCGCCACCGCGCGGACATATTGGGTTGCCTGGACAGACATCGGCCCGGATCACAACGGCATTTACCTCGATGATTTCCGCAAAGTCGGCGAAGACTGGCTCATCGCGCGTCGGCGCGTCCGGCGGGACTGGTCATCATCCGACAGCCTGTTTGTAACGGCTGTCGCGAACACGGACTGAATTTCGCGATCTACCCTATTTCAAAATGTTCCATAGATCCGCCCACCGAATAGGGAGCGATGATCGCGCGGAAATCGGCGAAGATGGGGGCTTGGGTAAAGGCGGTATGCGCGTCCAATGTTTCCCACTCGATCAGCAACATGAACTTGCCGGGATTTTCGACGCCACGGCCCAGTCGGACTGATTTCGCACCGGGAAAGGCATTCACGATATCCAGACCCGGGCCAGACATGGCTGCCGCAAATTCTTCCTCAAGGCCCTCTTTGATGATCAGTTCCGCGCGTTCAAGCAGCATGTATCGACTCCCGGACTCTGGCGGAATGGCGCGCCAAAGCACGGCCTGTTCTTAGCGCAGGGCAGCAGAAAGCCCGTATCGCGCCTACGATATCGGCGGCGCTGGCGGGTTGGCGACGGGATACGGGATTGTGCTACGGTGCGTGGGCGATAGGCATTCGATCAAATCAGACAGCGAAAGACCAAAATCATGGCTACCGAAATCCTGCTTCCCAAGATCGGCTTCTCAATGAACGAAGGCCAGATCGCCGAATGGCTCGCCGAAGATGGCGCGCAAGTGACCGAAGGCCAGCCGCTCTATGCGCTGGAAGCGGACAAATCGACAAACGAAGTGGAATCCCCTGCAAGCGGCACGCTCCGGATCACCGCGCAGGTGGGTGAAACCTATGAAGTGGGCACTGTGCTCGGCACGATAGAATAGTCCCGTGACCCTGCGCGTCGGCATCGTCAGTGCGGCCTGGGGCGGCTTTGCCCACCTGCCGGCGTGGCGCGCTATCCCGGGTGTTGAGGTCACCGCGATCTGCACGTCCCGACAGGAAACGGCCGAGGCCGCCGCAGCGCGCCTTGGCCTGCCGCGTGCGTTCTGGGATGCCGAAGCGATGTGCGCCGATCCGGATATCGACATTGTCGATCTTGGCACCCGTCCCAATATCCGCAAACCGATGGTGCTGGCGGCGCTTCGCCACGGCAAGCATGTGTATAATGCCAGTCCCTATGCTCCCGACTGGGCGTCCGCCCGGGAGATTGACACCGCGTGGCGGGCAAGCGGCAGCGTTGCCGTGGTCGATGCGTTCAGCGAATACATCCCCGCGCTCCGCCAGATGAAGGCCATGCTGGATGCGGGATATGTTGGTGACGCGCTTGGTGGCACCTGCCATTTCAACATCTCGCTGTTCAACACGCCCAGCAAGCAGTTTCCCTATAACTGGTTCGCCGATGGCAAGGCGGGGGTGTCTGCCGTCCGCAACAATGGCAGTCATGCCCTTTATCTGATGATGCACCTGTTCGGGCCGGTGGCTGAGTTGGTCGCCGATGACAGCCAGATATTGAAGCAGTGGGTCTTCCCCGATGGCGACATCGTCGTTCCGGAAACGACCGACCTTGCCAATGTCATCCTGAAATTCGCCTCCGGCCTGACGATGCAGATGCAGATTAGCTGGAGCATGGCGCTGCATGACGGGTTCCTGATCGATGTGTTCGGATCGAACGGGCGGCTTGTCGCCACATCACCGACCTTTCCGACCGCGCGGGAATGTGTGCTGGAAGGCGGGCAATTGGGCGGTGCGCTGGCACCGGTCGAAATTCCGGATGCGTTCAAAGTCGTCCCCGGCATCGGGCTTGACTGGCAGCATCCGGTGCAGCCCAGTTTTCCGATGGCCCTGTCGATGCATAAAATGGTGGAAGCCATCCACGGCCGAGGCCGTGCATCGCCGGACTTTGGCACGGCATTGGAAGTCGAACGCATGCAGGAAGCGATCCGCCTGTCGAGTGCGGAGCGGCGCTGGGTGAGAGTAGCGGACGTCCGCTGATGCCCGGCCATCACCCAAGCGCGTATGCCCGCATCCATCCGGACAAGCCCGCGCTGGTGATCGCCGATACCGGGGAAATTCTCACTTACGCCCAACTGGACGAAGGCTCCAACCGCGTTGCGCATCTTTTTCGTTCGGCAGGATTGAAACCGGGCGACCGGATCGGCGTGATGATGCGCAATGGCCCGGATTTTGCCCGCGTCTATTGGGGAGCGACGCGTTCGGGCCTGTTTGTCACACTGCTTTCCACGCACCTTAAGCCTGCCGAAGTTTCGTATATAATGGGTGATTGCGAGGCAAAGGTGCTGGTCGTCTCTGCGTCACTCGGGGAAACACCGCGCGCTCTGGCGGCCGACCCGGCAGGGCTGATCCCCGGTGTTGGCCATGTCTTTTACGCCGATGACGAACCAATCGTGGGGGCCAAGTCGCTTGCTGACGCGCTGGCGGCCATGCCCGCCACGCCGGTCGCGGACGAAATCTCCGGCTTCCACATGATCTATTCCAGCGGCACCACGGGGCGCCCCAAGGGCATTGCCATGCCCTTCACGCCCGGCCCGATCGACGAGTTCAACCCGTCCGAAGGCGCGCCGCGCATGTATGAACCGTTCGTACCGCTGACCACCTTCAATGCCGGGCCGCTCTATCACGGTGCGCCGCTATCGGGGATGGTGCTGACCCAGCGGTTGGGCGGCACGTTTGTGACGCTGCGCAAGTTCGGCGCGGAAGCCATGCTCAAGGCGCTTCAGGACTGGCGGGTGAACAACGCCCAGTTTGTGCCGACCATGTTCGTGCGGATGCTGGCCCTGCCTGATGCGGTGCGGCAGCGCTATGATCTTTCGGCGCTCAGGCTCGCGATCCATGCGGCAGCGCCGTGTCCGGTCGAGATCAAGCGGCGGATGATCGACTGGTGGGGGCCGATCCTGTTCGAATATTACGGCAGCACCGAAGGCGTCGGGGCGACGGCGATTACATCGGCGGAATGGCTCGCCAAGCCCGGATCGGTAGGCAAATCGTCACTCGGCCCGATCCATATCTGCGCTGAAGACGGCAGCGAACTGCCTGCGGGGGAAAGCGGCACGATCTTTTTCGAAGCGATGCCCGGGCGCACGATCCGCTATCTCAATGACCCGGAGAAAACGAAGCGCGCGCAGCACCCGGAACATGCCAACTGGCTGACGGTAGGGGATATCGGAAGGCTGGACGGGGATGGCTATCTGTTCCTTACTGACCGCAAGGATTTCATGATCATTTCGGGCGGTGTGAACATCTATCCCCAGGCCATCGAGGATTGCCTGATCGTCCACCCCAAAGTGCTGGACGCGGCCGTGATCGGTGTGGCGAACCCGGACTATGGCGAAGAAGTGAAGGCAATTGTCCAGCCCAAAGTCTGGGCGGATGCTGGGCCTGCGTTGGAAGCGGAACTGCGCGACTGGTGCCGGACGCGGATTTCGCCTGTCACCCAGCCGCGTTCCTATGAATTTGTCGGGGATCTTCCCCGCATCCCCTCCGGAAAACTCGCCAAGCATGAGTTGCGGAAGATTTACGGAAATCCGGTGGCAGTGATATAATTGACACGAACATGTCAAAATGACATGTTCGTTACATGGAGAACCGTTTCGATTCGCGAAACCCGTTGGTCGGGCTGGTTGACGAGATCAGCCGCCTGAATGGGCGCCTGAAGAGCGTGTTTGCCGAAACCCGCCGGTCTGTCGGCTTGGGTGATTCGGAGATGATGGTGCTGAACGCGGTCGTCGAATCCGAACGGGCACCCACCGTGCCGCAGATTGGCCGCTCTCTGGGCCATCCCCGCCAGTTGATCCAGCGCGCCGCCAATGCCCTTGTGGCAGACGGGCTGATCACCACGACGCCCAATCCCGATCATAAACGTGCGGCGCTGCTCGTGGCGACGGACAAGGGGTTGGCTCTCAAACAGCGGGCGGATGCGCAGGCAGATACGGTTGCCTCTGTGCTGACACACCAGATGGATGTTGCGCCGATATCGGCGGCCACGACTGCCCTGCGGGATATCCGCAAGCAACTGGAAGCGCGCCTGCGGGCGGAGGAGGCCTAGTGTCGAACATCGAACATGATCTGGATGTGCTGGCCCCCACTGGCCCGCTGACGGAGTGGCTTGATGCGCATGTGCCGCAACTGGGCAAAGGCGCTTTGACAACCGAAGTGCTGAGCGGTGGCACCTCCAATGTGGTGCTGACAATCAGCCGGGGCGAAGAACCGATGGTTTTGCGCCGTCCGCCTGCCGTGCCACCGCCGGGAGCGGAAAAGGGCGTGCTGCGTGAGGCGCGCATCCTGACCGCGCTCAACGCAACGGACGTGCCGCATCCTGTGTGTCACGGCTCGACTGACGATGCGACCGTGATCGGTGCGCCTTTTTACGTGATGGACAAGGTCAAGGGCTGGGCCCCCAATCTGCGGGACGAGAAGATACACAACGAACCGCCCTTTGACAGGATGCCCTTTGCATATGGCATTCCCTTCGCGATTGTGGACGGGCTGATCGCGCTTGCCAATGTGGACTATCAGGCGATTGGCCTTGGCGATTATGGCAAGCCGGGGAATTTCCTGGAACGTCAGGTCGATCGCTGGGCCGGGCAGTTGGCATCCTACAAAACACGCTATGGCTATGCCGGGCGCACGCTGCCGGGCTTTGCCGAAACGGAATCCTGGCTGCGCGCGAATGTTCTGAAGCGTGAAGTAACCGGCATCATCCACGGTGACGTTGGCACGCCCAACATGATGTTCCGCCACGGCCCGCCCGCGCGGCTGGCCGCGATGATAGACTGGGAACTTTCGACCATTGGTGATCCGATGCTCGATATTGGCTGGTTCACCGGTTCGATGCGCGATGAGGCGCAGCCGGACAGGATCAGCGAGACCGCGCTTAATGATCCGCGCCAGTTCCCCACGCGACAGGAACTGGCCCGCTATTATTGTGCAGGCACCGGGCGTGACATTGCCGATTTCGAGTATTTCTCGCTGCTCGCCAAATTCAAGTCCGGCTGCTTGCTGGAATATAAGGTCGCGCAGGCAGAGGCCGGGCACCTGCCAGTGGAAACGGGCAAATTCTTCGCGCGGATTGTGGAACAGTGTTTCCGTGATGCGGCGGATCAGATCAAAAGGATCGCATAATGGATTTCAGCACAGACCCCGCATTCCAGAAAAAGCTCGACTGGATGGATGCCTTTGTCCGCGCGGAATGCGAGACGATGGATTTGCTCTTCCCCGAACAGGGCGTGCAATATGATCCCTCCAATATCGCCGCGCGCCGCCATCTGAAACCGCTTCAGGAGCGGGTAAAGGCGGAAGGATTGTGGGCCTGTCATCTGGGGCCGCATCTGGGTGGGCCGGGCTATGGCCAGATGAAGCTGGCGCTGATGAATGAAATCCTTGGCCGCTCAAACTGGGCGCCGACGATCTTCGGCACGGCGGCGCCTGACACCGGCAATGCCGAAATCCTCGCGCTCTTCGGAACGGACGAGCAAAAGGCCACCTATCTTGCCCCGCTGATGGCGGGGGACATCGTGTCCTGCTTTTCGATGACTGAGCCGCAGGGCGGGGCCGATCCCGGAGAATTTACCTGCCGCGCGTGGCAAGAGGGCACGGAATGGGTGATCGAGGGGGAGAAATGGTTTTCCTCCAACGCCAAGTTCGCGACCTTCCTGCTGGTCATCGCCGTTACCGATGCGGATGCGCCGCTCACCAGCCGGATGAGCATGTTCATCGTTCCTGCCAGAACACCCGGCATCGAGTTTATCCGCAATGTCGCGATCGCGGGCGATACCGATCCGGAAAATGGCCACCACGCCCATATCCGCTACAATCAGGTGCGGGTGCCGCTTGATCATATGCTGGGCAATCCGGGTGAGGGTTTTAAGGTAGCGCAGGCGCGGCTGGGCGGCGGGCGCATTCATCATGCGATGCGGACGGTGGGCAAATGCCAGCGGGCGATTGACATGATGCTCGAACGCGCGGTTTCCCGGCGAACGCGCGGGCGGAAGCTTGGCGATCACCAGATGGTGCAGGCCAAGATCGCGGATTCACTGATCGAACTGGAGCAATTCCGCTTGCTCGTGCTGAAAACCGCCTGGATGATTGACGAGATTGAAGCGGGGCGCCTGCCGCACGGGGCGGTGCGCAACCATATCGGCATGTGCAAGGTGGCGATGGCCAGCGTGTGGATGAACATCATGGGCCGCACGCTGGAAATTCACGGATCGCTTGGCATCTCGCTCGATCTCCCGCTCGCCAACTGGTTTGCCGGCGGCATGGGGCTGGCCTTTGCTGACGGGCCGACCGACGTGCACAAATCGCAACTCGCCCGTGCCCACCTCAAAAAAGCGCAGGCGACGTCCGGCATGTTCCCGAGCGAGCATATCCCGACGCGGACGGCGGCGGCGCTGGCCCGCTATCCGGATGCGCGCGCATGAGTCGTTTGGGAATTGAATTCATCAGCGTCCTCGGGATGCCGCCGGTGGCATTCGTCGAGCTGACGGCGGCGCTGGGATGCGGTGGCGTTGGCATGGCGCTCGCCCCTTTCACAGCCAATCCGCACGGCTATCCGGACTGGTCTTTGCGGGAAGACGCCGGGTTGCGGCGCGACCTTGGCACCGCGCTCAAAGCCAATGATGTTGCCATTTTCGGCGGGGAGGGATTCCTGATCCGTCCGGGCAGCGATGTGGCGGACGCTGCCCATGATCTCGATCTGATGGCGGAAATTGGCGCACGCGGGGTCAATATCCTGACGATTGATCCCGATACCGGGCGCAGCCGCGATGAACTGGCGCGCTTCGCAGAGATGGCGGCGGACCGTGGGCTTGGCGTCACGCTGGAATATATGGCGGGGATGGCAGTCGGGACGCTCGAAACCGCTGCTGCCCTGGTGCGCGCGGTGGGGGCCGCAAATCTGACGCTGATGGTTGACGCGATGCATCTGGCGCGTTCCGGAGGGGTGCCTGCGGATGTGGCCGCGCTTGATCCGGCATTGATCGGCTATCTCCAGCTGTGCGATGTGCAGGATAAGCCGTTGGACGCCAGCTATGGCGAG
>JANOAJ010000145.1:0-5145 GCA_031411035.1 Sphingomonadales bacterium | reverse complement strand
CTGTCCAGCCCGAAGAAGAACAGGCCCAGCACCGTCGTCATGATGATCACCATCACCGTGGTCATCATCGTCTCACGACCCGAAGGCCAGGTGATCCGCGCGCGTTCCACGCCCACCTGCTTGATGAATTCGCCTGGGCTTACCCGTGCCATTGCCGTTATCACCTTTGCTGCGCCGTGTGGCGCTTTGCCGTTTCAACACAGGGCCGCGACCGGAGGGTTCCGGAATACGCTGTCCTGATGTCGGGATTGCCCGCGCCCTAAAGCGATTCCGCCGCCGATGCAAGTGCCGCGTGGGTATGGCCGTGCGGGGAAGATGGCAAAGATGGTGCAGGCTGGCAGGAGTTGGGGGACTCGAACCCACGACCCTCGGTTTTGGAGACCGATGCTCTACCAACTGAGCTAAACTCCTGCAGCCCCGCGCCCATAGCCCCACCGGATGGCACACGCAAGGGACACCGCAAATGCGTGCCGGACAGGCCAATCTGCATAGCAGGAACAATCCTAAATGTCAAGGGGCGGACGTTCTGCCCTGTCGCATCCGTTGTCTGGAACCCTCACTGTGCCGGAACAAGCGCCGCCTCAACCTGCCCCAGTCTTTCCTTGCCGAAGAACATCTCGTCCCCGACATAGAAAGTGGGGATGCCGAAGGCACCGCGCGCCACGGCGACGTCGGTGTTGGCCACCAGTTCCGCTTTCACCGCCGAATCATCGGCCAATGCCACCAGCGCCGTGCCATCCAGCCCGGCTGCATCAAGCGCGGATTTCAGCACGCCGGGATCGCCAAGATTGAGCCCGTCTTCCCACATGCCTGCCATCAGCACCTCAAGACAGGACATGAACTGGCCCGCCCGCCTTGCCCCCACCAACGTCCGCATGGCGAGGAGGGAGTTGACGGGGAAGTGAGGATTGAAGCGGAATTTGTCGAGCTTGTTGGCATCGATGAAGCGCTGGAATTCCAGTTGCTCATAAGCCAGCTTGGCCGGGGCATCGGCATAGCGGATCATCGGCGCGCGATTGCCGGTGGCCTTGAACAGCCCGCCAAGCAGCACCGGGACATAGTTCGCGCTCGCCCCCGTCCGCGCGCAGAATTCCGGCAGGATCTTGTGGACGAGATAGCCGTTTGGGCCGCCGACATCGAACAGGAAATCGAAGCTATTGGCCATCCTTTAGAAACTTTCCATCCAGGGGCGCAGATCCAGTTCGTGCGTCCAGGCGCTGCGATCCTGGTTGTGGAGCATCACATAATTGCTGGCGATGGCATCTGGCGAAAGCACGCCATCCTCTGCCTTGAGCGCATCGAAATCAGGGCGCAGGCCGCGGACAAATTCCGTGTCGATCCCGCCATCAATGACGATATGGGCGACATGGATGTTGTGCGGCCCCAATTCCCGCGCCATCGACTGGGCCAGCATCCGCAGCGCCGCCTTGGCACCCGAGAATGCCGAAAAGCCCGCGCCGCCGCGCAAAGATGCGGTCGCGCCGGTAAACAGGATCGTGCCGCCCCCGCGCGCCAGCATCGGCTTCGCCACTTCGCGGCCCATCAGGAACCCGGCAAAGGCCGCCATTTCCCACACCTTGCGATAGACTTGTGCGGTAGTGTCGGTAACCGCGAAGCGGACATTGGCCCCGATATTGAACACCGCGACTTCAATCGGCCCGACATCGCGCTCAATGGCTTCCACCATCGAAACAACATCACTCTCTTCACGCGCATCGCCGGGATAGGCCCGTGCTGCCAGCCCTTCATCGCGAATCGACTGCGCCAGTGTTTCGAGGCTGTCCGCGTTGCGCGCGCGCCGGTTGACGCAAGCGACATAGCCTTCCCGGGCAAAGGCCCGCGCGATCGCACCGCCGGTCGCGTCACCCGCGCCAACGATGAGCGCGGCCGCCTTCACGCCTTTTCAAGCGTGCATTGCAGGGGGTGCTGGTTCTGCCGGTCGAAGTCGATCACCTGCGTGACCTTGGTTTCAGCCACTTCATAGGAAAACACCCCGCACACGCCCACGCCCTTCTGGTGGACATGCAGCATCACTCGTGTCGCGTCTTCCATGCTCATCCGGAAAAAGCGCTGGAGGCACAGCACGACGAATTCCATCGGTGTGTAATCATCATTCAGCATCAGCACCTTGTAGGGCGTCGGCTTCTTGGTTTTGGTGCGCGTGCGCGTGGCAACGCCAAGGCCTGTGCCTTCATCGCCATCCTTGCGGTCGGCCATGGTGATGCGGAAAGGATCGGTCATTGCTGGCACAGGATATGGTATTGAAGGGCCATTCGGCAAGATGGGAACAGCCTTAAAATGCAAACGGCCGCCCCGGAATTTCCGGGACGGCCGTTTTCGCTACCCTCAGAGTGCGAAAAATCAGGCAGCGAGGCTCTTCACCTTTTCAACCGCAACCGCATAGCGGCTCTGGATCGGCTGGAACACTTCGCCAAACAGCTTCATGCCGAATTCGGTCGACTTCGACATTTCAGCGACAGCACCTTCAAACTGGCTCTTGGCAAAATCGCCCTGCAGCTTGAACAGTTCAACCGGCGACTTCACGGCAGCAGCCGACTTGAAGAGCGTGGTCGTGGCTTCGAAATTCTTCTTGCTGTATTCCGTTGCGCTCTGCGCGGCAGTCTGCACGCCCTTGGCGGCAATCTTCGCGGATTCAACGACGGCTTCCAGATTGCCCTTGTTGAATTCGGCAACGTCCTTCAGCGATTCGCCGCTCTTTTCGAACGCGGCCTTCGCCTTGGTCGAGAAATCAGCGAAATAGGCCTGGGCCTTTTCACCAGCTTCGGCAGTGAACTTCTTGGCGGCTTCTTCAACGGTCTTGAGTGTATCGGTCATCTTTACGGTTCCTTCGATTTTGGCGGGAGCTGGCTTGGCCACCGCAACGGGTTCTTTGGGGGTTTCGGTTTTGGCAACCACCGGCTTTGCAACCGCAGGTGCCACGGGCTTGGACACAGGTGCCGGGGCAACAACCGGCGTTTCCACTTTCGGCATTGCGACGGGCGCAGGCGCCGGGGCTTCTGCCTTGACGGCGGCGACAGGCGCCACTGCCGGAGCTTCGGCTTTCACAGCGACAACAGGTGCTGCTGCCGGGGCCTCTGCCTTGACAGGAGCAACAGGTGCCACTGCCGGGGCTTCAGCCTTTGCAACGGCAACGGGTGCCACAACCTGGGAAGCAACAACCGGGGCGGGTGCCGCCGGTGAGGCAGCCCGCGCCGCTGATTCAGCCATTGCCTTTACAGCCGGAGCGACAGTTTTGGCAGTCGCGGCCGGCTTGGCAGCAACCTTGGCTTTTACAGTCTTCACAGGCGGTTTCACGGCCATTGAGGCCTCCATTACGTTTATGTTGCAGTGCACAATATATAATGATCCGGGCGATTGCAAGGACTTTTTGTGCGCTGCACCATTTTTGTCGCAAAGGAGAAACGGCCCGTCGCGAGCCTGCATTGCGGGAGCCCGACACATCCGCCCGGCGGGCCGGGCGCAAGCCTCAGCGATTCACCTTGTAGAGTGCGCTTTGACCGTGCTGCCAGATGCGCGTGAAGGCTGAGAGGTCGGCGTGATTATCCGCCGGTGCGGCGATCACCCATAGATAGTCGAACGCGCCCGGCGGGATGTTGGCCACTGCCTTGGTGTAGGTCAGCCAATCCCGCCGATAGCAGCTATCGTCGGTCACCATCTGCGAAGGATCCTGCTGGAACGTCATGCCCGCTTGATAACGGACACCGATCAACTGGGCACCGGGCATCACAAACTGGTCATTGGTGAACGCGTGGTGGCGTAAGATGGCAATCGAGGGCAAATGGGTGCGGCGTTCAAGCCGCCATTGCGGATAGCATTTTCGCCCGACCACCGCGACAATGCGGGCATGCGCAGGCACATGATCGAGCGCGGCCAGTTCAGCCTGCATCATTTGGTGATACTGCAGGAAGCTCAGCGTTGTTGCGCCCGTGCGGACAAGAAAGAATGACAAGCCGGCAATGACAAGCACCCTACCCGGCCATGTCGGCGCGCCGGGGCGCATTTCCACGGCCAGAATCCCGAATGCCAGGATCCAGGGAACAAGCCGCATGTCGGCATAGGCGGACCCGATCAGAATGCGGGGCGTAAAAATGAACGCTGCCAGGATCAGCAAGGCAGACAGCCCCAGCGCCCGGTTGAACCGGAACCAGGGCAGCACGATCCCCGCTGCCAGCACAAAGCCGATCAGCGAAACCGACCAGAGATCGAAATCCTGCCACCGGTCGCTGAGCGTCATGGCAAACCACTGGAACTTGCTCAGCCAGTGAAACCAGTCGCTCGATTCTCCTGCAGCGCCCTGGGACCGGCTCAGCACCGTGACGAGCGCGGGCAATGCCAGCGCCAGACACTGGACGCCCGCTTCCGCCACCGAGCGCACGAAGGAACGCCCTGCCCCGCGCAGCCGGACAAATTCAGACGCAAACGCACACAGGCCCAGCGCGCCCCAGCCGCCGATATGCGCGAGCCAGATCAGCAGCGAAATCGGGACGAACAGTTTTGCCCGCAGACCGATCCGTCCCTGCTGCCCCAGCCGAATCCACAGCGCCAGCGCATGCAGCGCCAGCGCCATCGACAGGCAGTAATTGACGAAGCCGAACTGGAAGGGAAAGGCATAGACCAGGGGCAGCGCGAACAGGGCTGCAGGCCCGGCCCGGCCCGAAGCCGCCTTCTGCACGGCAAGCATGCCGGTAACGCTGAGCACGACAATGCCGATGACAATCAGCTTCACTGCCAGCCCGATGCCGAATATCCGTCCCAGAATCTCGATGAGCAGATCCACGCCCAGATTGCCGATCAGCGACCACTCAAACGAATACCACCCGGCGAGCACCGGATCGCTGCCGCGCCCAAGCTGCACCGCATAGCGGCCCATATGTCCCGGCAGGTCAGTGAGCGGGGGAATGGCCGGAACCAGCAAAGGTATTATGGCAATCGCCGCCAGCAAGGCGACAACGACTCTAGGATTGGAGAAGGAAAAGTGCGAAAGCGCGCCGGTCTGCATTCGCCCCCTCTAAAGGCGGATGCGCGTTCAGGCGATGGCAAAATGGCGGACACGCCTGACGGCACGGGGTAGGGAATGATCGAAGTCTTGAAACGCAACCCCTTGCTGGCGCTGGCCACGCTTGC
>JANOAJ010000144.1:0-23784 GCA_031411035.1 Sphingomonadales bacterium | reverse complement strand
AATGCCGCCGCCAAGACTTGACAGCGCACGAATGCCAACGCAATGCCCGCCCCGCTCCAGATCGAGGCCCGATGGCGGAGTGGTTACGCAGAGGACTGCAAATCCTTGCACGCCGGTTCGATTCCGGCTCGGGCCTCCAGGAGCGTGATCCCCGCTTCCTTGCGCATTTCGCCAGACCGATGGCCTGGGAACCGCAACAGCGTTGCCTGTGCCTCGTCATTCCCGCGCAGGCGGGAATGACGGACAAAGCAGAGATCAGGCTTGGCTAAGGCTTGCAGGATTGGGTCTTGTCAGCAGCCCAACCAATGGCCGACTCAAGCAGCGTGACATATTGCGGCTGGCTGTAGGTTTCGGGGCGGTGGCCGATGGCGGAATAGAACATTTTTCCGCGCCCGATACAATTGGTCCAGGCGAGCGGATGATCTTTCCCCATCCGCAAATCCACGCCCATCGGACCAACGGGGTTATAGGTGCTTTCGTCAAGCGTGAGGATGACGTTCGCGCCGACCGTGCGGGGATTGGTGCGGAACGAATACCATTCGTCCGTCATCCGCCATTCTCCCGGAAGCGCTTTGGCCAAGGGATGCGCAGAATTCACGGCGATCCGCGCCTCTTGAAATTGCGGTGCCATGGGGTGGCCGATAAAGCGCGCACCAATCAGTCCGTCCGGATACCAGTCCCAGAAATAGACGGGATCGCCCGCCGAGCCGTGCACGGCGACGAAGCTGCCACCGGCTTTGAGATAGTCCTGAAACGCCTTGCGTTGGCTTAGCGTCAGCACATCGCCGCTGATATTGTTCCAGACGACAGCATCAAATTGCTTGAGTGTCTTGGCGTTGAACGCACCGCCTTTCTCGGTCGAGGCGATGGCCCAGCCCTTGCGCTCTGCCATTGCCACGAGCGCGGCATGCGCCGCTTCAACCGAAGGGACGTCCTTGAAACCGTTGATCTTTTCGAAAAGCAGCAGCCGGGGCTTGCCGACGGGCAGGTTGAACACCGGCACATCATTGTCAAAACGGGCACACCGCGCCACCTTGTCTGCCGCTGTTACCGGGATCGCGCGCAAGGCCTTGTCCATCTCCGGGATTTTCGCCACGTCCATGCCCGTGAAGCGCGCGGCTTCGCGCAGCGTGAGGATCGCCATGAACGATGGCGGTGTCGTGCCGGAAATGTTTGGTGGCAGCGGGCCACCAGCGCGACCCGGCATCGCTTTCGCCATGACGGCACTTGCGGCGGGGCTCAACATCAGATCGATCATCGGCGAACTGGAAGAGAAGGGCGCATCACGGTTCGGGCAATCAGTGACAGGCTTTGCCATGCCGACAGAGGGCAGCGCCAATGCCGCAAAGAAAGCGGCAGTCCGGATAAAACGTGTCATTAGAGCTTTCCTTCCTTCAGGAATTCCGCGGCATGGTGCGCCGCGCGCGCCGAGAGCGCCATATAAGTGAGCGAGGGATTCTGGCACCCGCTGGACGACATCGCCGCCCCGTCCGTGCAGAACAGGTTGGGCACTTCATGCGCCTGGTTGTATTTGTTGAGCACGGAGGTTTTGGGATCATTGCCCATCCGCGCAGTACCCATTTCATGAATGCCAAGACCCGGCGTGCCCGGCTCGGTGGCTTGCGACACGACCATGCCGCCCGCAGCCTCGATCATTGCCTTGCCATCAGCCAGGATTTGCTTGGCCATCGTCATTTCATTGGGACCAAGCGCGCAATCAATGTGGGGAATCGCCATCCCCCATTTGTCCTTGCGGGTGGGGTTCATCGTCACGCGATTATCGGGGTTGGGCAGCATTTCGCCGAAGCCTGAAATAAAGGCCATCCACGGCCCAATCGTGCGCATCCGCTTTTTGATCTCCGCGCCGACAACACCGGCCTGCATCGCCATGTTCTTCCCGCCCATACGCATGACACCGCCCTGAAAGCCGTAGCCACGCACGTAACCGTCCGCCTCTTCGGTGACATTGCGGTAACGCGGAATATAGAGACCGGTAGGACGGCGGCCCTTGTAATAGCTGTCCTTCGGGCCAGGCATCATGCCCACTGTGGACAACGCATACATATGATCCATCAGGTTGCGACCGACCTGATCCGATCCATTGGCAAGCCCGCGCGGGTTTGCGTCATTGGCCGAATTCAGGAGGATCATCGCAGAGCCAATGGAGGATGCGTTGAGGAAGACAATCTTCGCGTCATAGGTTCTGCCAACCTTGGTATTGCGATCAATCACGCGAACGCCGGTGGCCTTGCCCGTTTTCGGGTCCTGGATGATGCTGTGGACAATTGCATCCGTAACGAGCGTAAGATTGCCTGTGCGCCGCGCTGCTGGCAGCGACGATGTCAGCGTCGAATGCATCGCGCCAAAACTGCATCCCCGATCACAGATGGAGCGGTTCTGGCAGGAACTGCGACCAAGTTCCTCGTGATGCGGCTGCGCCACCGACAGGTTGGCATTGCGCCCGATAATCACCTTGCGGGTGGAAAATCTGCCTTCGACAGCGGCCTTGAACTGCTTTTCAGCGTCGTTCATCTCCCATGCGGGCAGAAACTCTCCATCAGGCAGTTGCGGCAGCCCCTCTTTCGATCCCGCCACGCCGATGAATTTTTCCACATGATCATACCAGGGCGCTAGATCGGCGTAGCGGATCGGCCAGTCACAGCCATGACCATCCTTGGCGTTCGCTTCCAGATCCATTTCAGACAGGCGATAGCTTTGCCGCCCCCACATGATCGAGCGGCCACCGACATGATAGCCCCTGATCCAGGTGAAGGGCTTGCCTTCTGGCGTCGAATAAGGGTGATCACTGTCCTTCACCCACATATGTTTGGTGGCTTCGCTAAAGGCGTAGCACTGGCTTTGCACCGCATAGTCGCGCGCCACTTCGTCCTCGGGCACCATATTGTTGTTGGGAAATTCCCACGGCATTTTCATATCGGTATAATCGGTGGCGGGATCGATATTGTTGCCGCGTTCCAGCATCAGCACTTTCAGGCCGCGCTCGCACAATTCCTTCGCGGCAATGCCGCCGCTCATTCCGGAGCCGATCACAATTGCATCAAACATTTTGATAATCTCCGGTCAGAGAAGGCCGACGCCGGCAAAGGCGCGCGTTTCGGGAGTGATTTTGAGCGAAGGCACAAAGGGCCCCGGCACATGTTCGTAGGGCGTCTCTTCGGTCAGCGCGATTTCGGTCAGATAATAGGTACTGACCAGCAAATCCTTGAGCTTGGCATAGCCGGGATCAGCAACCGATGGGCCAGCCAACATGGCGGCAAGCCCGACAAGCTTGTCCTTGCGCGGGACTGCTTTCAAGGCAGTCTTTTCATGCAGGATCAGCAGTTCCGCGCGCCGCGCAGGCGAAAGGGCAACAAAGCCCTTCTTGTCACTATCCATTGCCAGCTTGTCGATGGACGCGAGCGCACCGGTTAAAAGCTGCTTCGTCCCTGCGGATGCCCAACGGGCAATAAGCGTGTCAAATGTCGAGGGAACGCCCGCAGCGACAGCCCCGGGCGTATCCGTGGTCGGCACCAGCGTATCGGCAATCGCGCTCATGAGCGAAAATTGTGCAGCGGGAAAGAAGCGCTTCGCCTTCACCGCGACCTTGGCCAACGCCTCGGTTGTTATGCCGGATGCGGCCGTTGCGCCCAGCAAAAGCGCAATGCGCTGGACCATTGCCCGGCGATCCAGTTCTAAAAACGCGGTGTCCATCTGTGCCTCTCCTTGTTCCGGCTTATTCTAGCGATGCCATGTGGTGAACTCTGCCACATTTGCACGCTCACTTCGAAGACTATTCTGTGGTGCGGCATGATCCGCATGGCCAAGCGCCATACCCGAAAGGACAATATGTTCGTTCGGGATTTGCAATTCGCGGTGCACCACAGCGCCAAAATCGCACCACGCCTGTTGCGGGCAGGTTTCCAGCCCATATGCGCGCGCCACGATCATGATATTTTGCATGAACATTCCGCAATCAAGCCAAGCGCCAAGCGCCATATCCCGCTCCATCGTAATAAAGATCCCGACCGGCGCACCAAAGAAGTCAAAATTGCGATTCATGGCCGCCTTGCGGCGCTGCAGATCATGGCGGTCAATCCCGTACTTGGCATAGAGATCAAAGCCGATCTTGCGGCGGCGGGAGAGATAGGGCTCTTTCATCACTTCAGGCAGATAGGCATATTCAAGGCTCGTCATGTTCGCTTCGGCGACCTGCAAAGCCGCAAGCGACAGGCGTTCGCGGGCTTTACCGTTCACTATATGAACTAACCAGGGCTGTATATTGGTACCAGAGGGCGCGCGCGCCGCAACACGGAGGATCGCCTCTACGATATCATCACTTACAGGCGTTGGCAGGAAACTGCGGATCGAACGGCGGCCCGCGACTGCCTCTATAACGGCATTGTGCAAGGCGGCCGCTCGGGTCACGATCCCGTGTCCAGTTCCCGCAAGCGCTGCTGCTTCAGCAGGAAGCGCTGAATCTTGCCACTGGGCGTCTTGGGCAGGGCATCCGCAAAGTGGATGGCACGCGGATAGGCGTGCGCCGCAAACCGGGTCTTCACCCATTGCTGGATGCCGCGTGCCAGTTCCGGCGAGGGGGCATGGCCTTCGCGCAGCACGACAAAGGCTTCGATCACTTCTCCCCGCACCTCATCCGGCACGGCGATTACAGCACTTTCCGCCACCGCTTCGTGCGTCGCCATTGCCGATTCCACCTCGAACGGCCCGATCCGGTAACCCGCCATGATGATCACATCGTCATCGCGCGCGGAAAAATGGAAATAGCCATCCCCATCCACCATCCCGGTATCACCGGTCAGATACCAGCGCCCGCCGCCCGCAAATTTCTCTGCCGTTTTTGCCGGATCGCCATCATAGCCGCTGAACCAGGCAAGCGGGCTTTCGGCGATCGCCATCGCCACGCGGCCCTGTTCGTTCGGGCCGACTTCCTCATCCCGATCCGCGTGCAGGATCACGGCTTTCCAACCCGGCATGGCGTGTCCCATCGAACCCGGTTTGACCGGACGACGCACCGCCGGGTTGTGGTGATTGTTGATCAACATGCCCGCTTCGGTCTGGCCATAATGATCATGCACCGTGACACCAAGCGCGGCTTCCGCCCAGTCATTGACTTCGGGCGTCAGCGGTTCCCCGGCGCTTGACGCGCAGCGCAGGGGCAATGGCGCTGTTGGCACTATATCCGAGCCGCGCAGGGCGCGATAGACGGTAGGTGCCGCCGCAAAGTTGGTCACGCCTTCCTGCGCCAGCACGGCCAGCGTCGTCTCCGGAGAGAAGCCGCCTTCAAGCAGGATGCCTGGCGTGCCGGTCAGAAACGTCGCCAGGATGCCGAAATAGAGACCGTAGGCCCAACCCGGATCGGCGGCGCACCAGAATATATCATCGGGCCGCAGGTCAAAGCCGAATTCGGCATAGGCGTGAAAGGCGGCCAGAGCCCGCACGGGCACGACCACGCCCTTGGGATTGCCCGTGGTGCCGGACGTGAAAATCTGGATAAGCGGCGCGTCCCCGCCCATGACGGCCGCCGCGATTCCCGGCGCGGCGTGCGCCATCAGATGGTCGAAGGACTCTGCCCCGTCGCCGGCAACGCCGGTCGTGATCACCAGCCGCGACGGATCGGCAGGCATATCTTCGCCCGGGGCCAGCTTGGCCATTTGTGCGGCATCGCAGACAATCGCCTTCGCCCCGCTTCCCGCCAGTCGCAGCGCAATGGCGGGCGGCGCGAAGGCCGTGAACAACGGCACGTGCACCGCGCCCAGCCGCCAGATGCCCATGAGCGTGACGAGATATTCGCGGCTCTTTCCCATCAGCGTGGCAACGCGATCACCGGAGCCAATGCCCCGCGCTTGCAGGGCGGCAGCAAATGTCTCCGAATCCCGCCGCAATTCGCCATAGGTGATCACATGCTTGGAAAGATCGGGAGAAATCACGCCATAGGCAGGGGCGTCGGGCGGATGCCGGTCACACAAAAGTGACGCCGCGCAGGCATCGCGCGCGCCATACCGGGCAATCAGTTCCGCAATGCGCTGCTCAGGCATGATCCTGTCCTATTTCTTTGCAGGCTTGCCCAGCCAGCCATGCGACCCCATCCAGCTTTCAAACGCGACCGTCCAGCCATCGACGGGCAGCTTGTGCGGGGTCATGCCGAACCCGTGGCCGCCTTTTTCGTAAACATGGAGTTCGGCCGGTAGCAAGGCTACGTTCCAGCGGGAGAAGATCGCCATGCTTTCTGGCGCGGGCACGGCGGAATCGTCTTCGGTTACCGCGATGAACAGCGGCGGCGCGTCCTTGGGCGGCACCTTGTTTTCCATCGCGCCATAAATGGGCGCGGCGAAATTGGGGCGGTCAGCGGGCGAATCGTTCATCACGACCCCCATTGTGGTGATTGCCCCTGCCGAAAACCCGATCATGCCGATCCGATCCGGCACCACGGCAAAGCGGTCCGCATTGGCGCGCACATAACGCAGAGCCTGTGTGGCATCGGCAACGGCAACCGGTCGCCCGCCATCGAACGAAGCCATAAATTCGGAAAAGCGTTCCGGGTGCGCGCGCAGCGCCGGGGGAACGCGGAATGCCGGATTGGGCCGAACCCGGTATTTGAGAACGAATGCCGTAATCCCGCGTTCGACCGCCCATCTGGCCACCATCTCGCCTTCATGATCGATGGCGAGCGACACGAAGCCGCCGCCCGGATTGATGATCAGCGCCGTGCCATTCGCCTTACCCGACTTGGGGCGGAACACGGTAAGCGTCGGCTTGGTGACATTGCCAATCGTACGGATCGGCCCGCCGGGCAGTTTGATCGTTCTGACCGTTTCGGGGCCAGTCCAGTCTTCGGTGCCGGGTGCCGCGCCAGGCCAGAGCGCGATGACTTCAGGCGCGGCCTCCTTTGCAAGGAGTGGCAGCGGCATCGCCAAGAGGGACAGGGCCGCACCGAAGGCTGCAACCAATGGCTTTGCGCGCATCTGAAATCTCCGTTCGCTCATTTGCAGATATAGCCTTCTGCCTTGTCGGGATCGCCACCCGCCTTGAGAACATCCTTTTTGGGCCAGGCGCAAAGCAGGCGCTGGCGTTCGGGACCCGGTGTGCCTGCCCCCATCATTCCGCCGCCATGACCGCGCCGGGCAATGAATGTCTGGGGGGCAGCCCTTTTGCCTTCGGTCCAGTCCTGCAATGCCCGCACCATATTGCGTTCAGGGGATTCACCGCGCGCCGGTGCGCCGCTTTGCCCGAAGGCATCGGGGCCCAGCCCCCCAAAGCAATGCTGCACGCCCGGGATCATGAACAGCCGGGACGCACCTTTGGCCTTCGCGCCAGACTGTCGCACCATGGCATCATGGTAGCGCAGGCTGGCTTCGGGCGGGATCGCGGCGTCAGCCCAGCCATGCCAGATAATCAGCTTGCCTCCGCGCGCGAAGAAGCGGCCGAGATTGACCGGTGCGTCGATTTCCCGCGATGCCGCCCGAAGGCGGGCGGGGTCTTTATCCCAATCAAAACTGGCAGGCGTGGCAAAGGGCGCCTGGATCAAATCGCCCAACATGCCATCGGCCAGACCTTCACCACCCGGCTTTCCGGCCTTGCCGCGCAAAAGATAACCCTCCCAGCCCAGCATAGGGGCCGGGGTGCCGGATTCCGAACCGGACGGCAGATAGCCGCCCGCCAGTTGTCGGCCCGAAGACGTGCGAGGGCCGCTCTGGATCCGGCGCAGCGCCACTATCTGTGGATCGCTGAAGCATTGGGGCGAACTTGAGACGCTGCAAGACAGCTTTGCCGCATCGAACCGGCACTGGCGCGGATCGGCAACAAGGCCGTCGGCCTGCCCGTCACTGCTGTCGCATTGCCTGAGCACCTCTTCCTGAAGCAGCTTGGCCTGTTCGGGGCGGATGGCTGCCCCCGGCGCATTCTGGGCCTGGATGCTGTTGGTAAAGGCCATGGCCAGTTCCGTGAAACTTGCCGCCGGTGCGCCCGAAACCACTCCGTCATAATCGTCGGGAAAGCGTGCGGCTTCCATCAGGCCCTGACGTCCCCCGCCCGAGCAGCCCACGAAATAACTCTTGTCCGGCCCGCGCCCGTAAAAGGCGGCGACAAGCTGTTTCGCGGCGACAGTGGAAAGATGCACAGCCCGCCAGTCATAATCGCGCACTTTTTCCGGCTGACCCTTTGCCCAGCCGCTTTCCTGCATGGTGCCCCGGTGTCCGGTATCCGTGGCAACGGTCGCCTGCCCTGCCTTTATCCCTTGGCCCAGCGTGAAATAGTCAATGGCACCGGCAAAGCCGCCAATCCCGATACCGTGAAGACGGCCATCCCACCCTGCGGCCGGCAGCCACACTTCAAACCCGATGTCAGATGTCGGGGTGGGCCGGACATGCCCGACCACGCGACAGAATGCGGCAGGGGCTTTGCCGACGATCGGTGCATTCCCGAACATGGGCGACAGGCCCGAATTCGGAACGGATGCTCCTTCGGCGAGAGACGTGGCTTGCGTAATCTCGACATCGCTGAGCGTCAGCCCGGCGAGTTTCGCGCACGCGTCGCCACTGGCAGCGGCAGCGGCAGGAGCATCCGCCGGTTGCGCGGCGGCCGATGCGGCTATGCCGGATGCGGAATATAGAGACAGCACAGAGCCACTCAGCAGAGCCGAAAGGGAAAGGACAACGGTCTTCATCATGTGTCTCCTGTCAGAGGCGCTTCGGCAGTTTCAGCGACGCGCGCAGTTTGGGATCAAGGGCCAGTACGTAGAAGCCGCTCCTGTTGCAGACGACCCAGATATTGCCGCTGCGGCCCTCGTAGCGGACATGGGAAACGCAGGCATCGCCGGGCTTGAAATAAGCGATTTCTGCCGGGTTCAGCGGATCGTGCAGATCGACAATGCGCAGCCCGGCGAACAGGAAGGGGAACAGGCCCAGCCGCGTATCGACCGCGCTATCAACATCATTGAAATGCGATGCCGCTGTTCCCGGCGATGGGACAACCCCTTTGGTCGCAGCCTCCATCGCGGTGCGGGGCGGGCAATTTTCCTTGTGGTTCATCGCCAGCCTGAATTCGCTCACAACCCGCGGGTTGGCTTCGTTCGATATGTCGGTAATCTTGGGCCAGGTTCCGGGGCAGGCACCCAGTTCGGATGCGTTCACGATATAGGGCTTGCCACCAATGCTGGCGCGGGCCGGTGAATGCCAGCCTGCGTGCGGGGTCGTGCTGATCAGGCGCAGCTTTGGCTCCGCGCGGCCCTGGGCAAGATCGCTATTGTCAAAGATCAGGATGCCCCCCGAATCCGGCCCCATCGTCTCCTCGCTCGGAAACGGCGCGTCGGGGCTGCGTTTGAGATCACCGCCCTTCGCGGCAACAACGCCCGCATAGAGACGCCGCTCATCCGGGCTGAGGACAACTTCGTGCGCAGCAAATTCGAAGCGGCTGCCATCCACCCTCGTTGCCGCGAACTTGCCGATCAGACGCGGCTTGGCGAGATCGGCGATGTCGAGGACAAAAATGCCGCCACCCCCGGTGAAGGGGTTGATGATGGTGCCGTAAACGCGCTTTCCGTTGGGAGAGACCGTCACCATATGGACGTTCTCGGGCCAGACATATTCGCTCATATGTTTGGGATGGGCGCAGTTGGAAACGTCATAGATGTCGAGAAAAGCGGCGTCATTGGCTGATGCGCCGGGATGGCCCCCGCCATAGGCCCCTGCCACAAGCACCTTGCGGCCCGGCGCTGAAACCGCGTGCATGGTCTCCGTTGCAAAAAGCGCGCCGCGTTCACGCAACAAGCCGACTTGTTTGGGATTGCGCGGCTTGCTGACATCAAGCACCGCAACGCCATTCAGGGATTTGTCTGCCTTGGGATTGGGTCCAAAGCCTGGCAAATTCATGTTCGGAAGGCTGCTGGACACATAGGCGCACTGATCGACCCAGGCCAGTTGCAGGTTTGCGCCACGATCCCCGATATTGGTGTGCCCGACAATGCTGATGCCCTTGGAATAGGGTATGGCGAGAACCTCTCCGGGGCGATCCCCAAGGGCGGTCTGGCCCTGGAGGCCCGGCTCCAGCCGGTCTGCTGCGCCTGCTGCTTGCGCAAGGCATGCGATCGCGGCCAAGGCTGCGCCAATCCCCTTTGCTACTTGCCTCATCCCTGCACCTTTCCCTATCGAATTGTGATCTTTTTTTGGCACTGTCAGTTGAGATAGCGACCGCCATTCACACCAAGCGTATGCCCGGTAATGTAGTCCGCATCGTCCGACGCGAGGAACGCGACGGCTGCCGCAATATTCTGCGGCCTGCCCGCGCGCTTCATCGGTGTGGTTGAGGCAAAGGCCGCAATATCCACCGGCGCTTCCTGAAGCCCTTCGGTGTTCACGAAGTTTGGCGGCACATTGTTCACCGTGATTCCGCGCGCAGCATATTCGATGGCCAGCGCCTTGGTGAAAGCGATCACGCCGCCCTTTGAGGCGGCATAATGCGCCATTGCCGGCGCGCCGGTCTGGGCGGAGGAAGAGGATATGTTGATGATCCGGCCCCAGCCCGCATCCAGCATGTCGCCAATCACGGCCTTGCAGCAGAGAAAAGGTCCCTTGAGATTGATCGCCATCAGATCATCCCACATAGCCTCGGTCAGATCCTCGAACGCGGCAAAGGGCGACAGCGCGGCATTGTTGACCAATATGGTGATCGGCCCTAGCACATCACGCGTGCGCTGCACGGCAGCAGCAATTTCGCTGGCGTTAGACGAGTCACAGCGCAGCGCCAGCGCCTGACCTCCGGCGTCGCGGATCAACTGCACTGTGGCTTCCGCGCCTTCCAGATTGAGGTCCCAGACAGAGACAGCCGATACATCTCCGGCAAGACGCAGCGCAATCGCACGCCCTAGGCCCCGGGCTGCTCCAGTCACAACTGCGATTTTCCCTCCAAAACCCATCTATTGTATCCATTTTTTTCAATTCGTGCGGTTTTTGCGTCAATCCGACTGCAACATCCGCCCCGATTCGCAACACGCCTTGGCAGTTCGATCAGCCTTACACGGCCAAGTTCGCCCTATATTTGCTGGATATTTTCTACAATTCTCCCCCCAGATGGGGGGTTTCTGACCCTACACCTGATGGTAAGCCCTTTTCCGTGGTCATTTTGACAACTGTATCCAAACAGCCACACACGCCGATCATTTTGCAAGGCTCACACGGAGCCGCATGATTTGGGCTTGTGATTTGTATGAGTTTATAGTTAGACCACATAGCCTGTTTGGTCAGGCCAATATTCAACGGGGAGAGTTTTGATGCGATTCGGTCTCAAGCACACATTTGTCGGCGTCAGCCTTTTGGCGCTTTCCACGCCGGTTTTCGCGCAAAGCGCGCCACCTGCCGATGCGGCGGATGAAGCCGATGCGGTAACGGACAAGGAGATTGTGGTCACTGGTACGCTGATTCGCGGCGTGGCACCCGCAGGTGCCAATGTGATCGGCGTTACGAGTGAAGCGGTGGTGCAAACCGGTGCTTCCACCACTGCCCAGTTGCTTGAAAAGATTCCCCAACTCGGTTCGTTCAATGATTTCCAGGCTCCGGTCGGCGCGTCGAGCTATATCACCACCAACCGTCCGAATTTGCGCAATCTGCCGGGGTTCACGACAGCAGGTGCTTCTCCCACGCTGGTTCTGGTTGATGGCCACCGCGTGGTCGGCGCTGGTCTGGTTGTCACTACGCCCGATCCTGACATTATTCCCCCGGGCGCAATTGAACGCGTCGAAATTGTTCCCGATGGCGGTTCGGCCATCTACGGGTCGGACGCGGTTGCCGGCGTGATCAATTTCATCACCAAGAAAAAGTTCGATGGTGTTGAGCTTGGCGGCCACTACGGCTTTGCGGACAATTACAAAAGCTGGGATGCCAGCGCTTCGGCGGGCCATAGCTGGAATGGCGGTTCGGCCTATATTTCCTATAACTATTCCCAGCACGACGCCCTGTATGGCAGGGATCGTGATTGGGTCTTCTATCCGAAAACCACGATTGACGGCGTTCAGGCGACCAGCTTCCAGTGTTCGCCAGGCAATGTCACTGTTGGCAATGTTGCGTCCAACATTCCGGCGCAAGTTTATGCCATCAATGCGTCAGGCGCGCTTGTTGCCGGAACGACAAACCAGTGCGATGAATCCGATTCCGCTGCGATTTACCCTTCCGAGAAGCGGCATTCGGTGCTGGCCGGTCTGAATCAGGAACTGAGCGATTCACTGACGTTCGACGTCAAGGCTTTCTATACGCGGCGCAACGTGCATTTCGGCGGTGGGCAGTTCCGCACCACAGTGCGCCTTGGGCCAAGCTTCCTCGCCAGCTTCGGTTTTCTGCCGAGCCCGATTTTCAATACCCACAAAGTCAGCCAGCCGAGCTTCCTGCAAGGCTTTGAAACCCAGACGCTCTATACAGCGGTTGGCAATGAAAATTCCAACCAGACTGACAACCAGTTGACCACTTACGGCATAGCGCCCTCCTTCACCGCGAAGCTTGGGGAAAACTGGCAGATGCGCTGGATTTCGAGCTATGGCGAAAGCGCCGTCAGCTTTGCCGGCACCCAGATTGACGCGGCTTCGTTCAATAACGGAATCACGACGGGCCTTATCGACCCGTACAATCCTTCGGCAAGCGATGCCACCACCCTGGCTGCAGTCACCGGCTTCATCAATTATGCCCGCACGCGGCAGCGGCAGTTCAACACAAGGCTGATCGCCGATGGCGACCTGTTCAAAGTGCCTGGCGGCGCCGTCAAGCTGGCGACCGGTCTGGAATATGACAGCGAAGCCTTTATCAACCGCGCTGGGGGCATCCTTCCGGGAACGCAGAACACCGGCTATGCAGGTCTGGTTGTCGGCCCAAGGACTGTCTCCGGCGTTGCTGTGCCGGGCGGAACCGTCATCGCGCCCTATTCAGCTTTGAAACTCACCAAACTGACACGCAATGTGAAATCGGCCTTTGCTGAACTGGTCATCCCGATTTTCAGTGCGGAAAATGCCACGACCATGTTCCAGGAACTGACCCTGTCTCTCGCGGGTCGCTATGATGATTACAACGATGTTGGCAGCACCACCAACCCGAAGGTGGGCCTGACATGGAAGCCGTTCGACGCACTCAAATTCCGTGGCGCATGGGGCAAGTCCTTCGTGGCCCCCAGCCTTGCGGATGACGCTCGGGTGGGCGTGACTCGCGTTGTCACCACCAACTTCCCGTTCCTGAAGCCGACCGCGGCACAGGAAGGCACCACGATCAACGGGGTGCTGGTTCCCGCCGTCAACAATCGCCAGCAGATCATCCTGCTGGGCAACAAGCCGGGGATCACTTCGCAGACGGCAAAAACCTGGTCCGTAGGCGCCGATCTCGATGTACCCTTTGTGGAAGGCCTCCGTTTGAGCGGCACCTATTACCACATCGATTACAAGGGCATTATCGCGTTCCCGCCCTTCACCACGAGCACTTTCTACGCCAACTTTGTCGGCACACCGGCCATTTCCTTCCTGCCCTCGGCAGCGGATGTGGCAGCGCTGGCAACCCTTCCCAATGCTCAGATCGAAGGCGCATCTTGCGGAGGCAACTGCTACGTGATTATCGATGCCCGCAAGCAGAATCTGTCGCGCATCAAGATCAGCGGGATGGATGTTGTGGCGCAATATGTGGCCACCACCGGTTTCGGATCGATCGACTTTGCGTTTAACGCGAACTACGATCTGGGCCGCGATCAGCAGGCAGTATCCACCGCAACCTTCAAGGATCAGATCCAGGACAATGCCAGCCGCTTCCGCTTCCGCACCAGCCTGGGCGCACAAGCCGGTGGCTTGCGGGCGCAGGTGGCACTCAACCACAGCGAAGGCTATGATCTGAGCCCGGCAGTGGGTGTCGGCACGACCCAGACAAAGGTCAAGGCATTCAACGTTGTTGACCTGTTCTTCAAATATGACGTGAAAGGCGAAGGCATGCTTGATGGCCTGTCCTTCTCGCTCAATGTGAACAACCTCTTCAATCAGGATCCGCCCGTATATCTGCTGCAACAGAGCCTGACGCCTGGCACGAACGGCTTTGCCAATGGCCGGACGCTGGGTCGCCTGATCCAGTTCGGGGTGTCCAAGAAGTTCTGAGGTGCCGGACGGGAAGGTGTCCAACCGCCTCCCCGCTGCGCATCGCGCCAATCCCTTGTGTGCTGGGTTACCTTCCTTTTCCCAGCGCTCTCTGAGCCGGGCGTTTTCGCCCGGTTCTTTTTTGCCCTGCCGTCCCCGGCCATTGCTGCCTGCCTGATTGAGAGTTCAATCCTTCGGGGCAAGAACCAGCACACTCCGCATGACGATGCGAACAAGATCAGGCAGTCCGCCCGCCCCCGTTTTCGCGTAGATGAGTTTGGTGCATTTTCGTGCCGTCTCAACCTTGATGCCAAGGCTTTCCGCTGCCTGCGTGATAGTCATCCCTCGGCTGATGGCCAAGGCGAGTCTGGCTTCGCTGCGGGACAGGTTGAAAAGCTGGACAAGCTGTTCGCACCTGTCGGTCGCCTGCCAACTGTCGCCGTGGATATATCCCACAATGGCAGCGCGCGGGTGAACAGACAGACGATTGTGCGAAGCGGACATCAACAGCATGTCGAGCCAGGGATCCTGATTGAGCGTGAAAGCGCGTGGCCGCCCTTGCGGATTGGCGGCGAGACTCTCGATCGCTTCGAAAATCTTTTGCCGCAGCGCCTTCGGATAAACGGTCAACAGTCCGTTTGGCCCCTTGTTCAGAACGCCTGACTGGGCAAACACGCTGCCAGCTTCCGGATCATGTTCAACCACATGTCCTTTCGCGTCCAGCGCCATCCATCCGAAATGCAGGCGACGCATCGCATCACCCGTGACCGTTGATGTGAACCGCTCATGCTCGAGCGCGACATAGAAACGCAGCACGCCGCGCAGAATCGGCGCGATGGTCGCAATAATCGCATCGTCATCAGGCCCGAAATCGGCCCCTCGCCGGGAAATCGCCAGCCAACCGCTTACGCCGGCCGGTTCCATCAGGCGTATCATGCGGGATGCGGTAATCCCGTTGGCCACCACAACTTCGTGATAATAGGCCATGTGCGCCGGATTTCTGGGCGGATAAAGTTCCTCGAATGCATAGATTCGGCCCTCTTCCAGTTCGAGATCGCTCAGGATGTCGAGGCTGACATTATAGCGCGTCCAGACATCGTCCACGCTTTGTCGCGTGCCCTCCCCCGAAAAAAGGCTGAGCGCTTCGCCATAGGGACGCCCCGGCGGACGGAGCATGAGCGTCGCGAAATCAGCACCGGTCAGTTCCCGCAACTGGCCCAGAAAGGCAGTCCAGGGCGGGGCCTCGAACGCACCGTCCATGACCGCCCCGATCAGTTTCGCGCGGACAGACGAATCCGGCACAGCTCCTCCCCTAAAATGCCCCCCATATAGGGGGTTCTTGTGCGTGATTGTTATGCCAATCCGTCTCAAAGGGCAATTGCCGGAACCAGATCGAGAGGGGATAGACTATGAAAATCGGGCGGAATCACGCAAGGCTTGCCTCGGTCGCGTTACTTCCCTTTCTCGTGGGTGCTGCGGACGCGCCGCCATCCGCCACGCAGCCCGTTCCTGATCTTGCCGCAGTCTGCACGCCCGAAGCGATGCAAGCGCTTGCGCCCGCCGGTGTGACGGTCAAGCCGATCAAGAATGGCATGTTCAGGGGCGCGACAAACCTGGTTCCGGCATCAGGCTCCGTACCCGCCTTCTGCCAGGTAAGCGGCAGCTTTGTGACCAACCCCGCAACCGGCAAGACCGCCAATTTCATGGCCACCTTCCCCGCTGCATGGAACGGAAAATATCTTCAGCTTGGCTGTTCGGGCCATTGCGGCCAATTCTATGTGAGCAATCCCGCAATGCCTTCGGTTACCGTGACGGCGCAGGGCCATCCCGGCCAGATCATCGAAAAGGGCTACGCCACGTTTGCCACGGACGAAGGCCATGAAGGCATGGACGGGGCGTCCTGGGCGGTGCGGAAAGACGGTTCGGTAGATGCGGATTTCGTCGATGATTTCCTCTACCGGGCAGACAAGGTGCTGGCGACTTTGGGCAAGCAATTTTCCACAGCCTTCTACGCCCATGTGAAGAGCGCGCCGCAAAAGATCAGCCGCTCCTATTTCCAGGGCTGTTCGGGCGGCGGGCGCGATGCGATGGTGGTCGCATCCTATTTCCCGCAGGAATTTGACGGGATCATTGCCGGTTCGCCCTATGACACGCTGGGCATGACGTTTCAGGCCTCTGCCGTTGGTGCGGCCGAATCCCGGCCAGGCGGCGCCCTGACGCCCGAACTGCTCAAACTATTCGATGTTACCGTGAAGAAGCAGTGCGACGCGCTTGACGGTGTCAAGGATGGCCTGATCCAGAACCCCGGCGCGTGCAATTTCCGCGCTGAACGCGATTTGCCGCGCTGCTCCGCTGGCGCGCCGGCCGGGCAGTGCTTTACCGACACCCAGATCGAAACCGCGAGTGTCATCACAAGCGCTGTGACGGACGAGAAAGGCACCGTGGTGCAGCCGGGCTACTCGGTCAGCGAACTGGATGTGCAGGGTCGTTTCATGGCCACTCTGTCTGATCCCAATCTCAAGATTTTCGTGAACAGGAATGATCCGGCCTACCAACCGGCCTCCATTTTCAGCTTCAGGCGTGGCGGGCCGGGTTCTGTGACGGGCTTTCACGCGGTTGTGCCATCTTCAGAAGTGGCAAAGGCAAAAGCGGCGCTGCTTCGCGGGGCCGGGCACCTGCCGGAAAATACCGGGACTCTGATGAGCAGCAAAACCAAGCTGCTGATGTGGCATAATTTCAGTGACGAGAAGCTGACGCCGTTTTCGTCGATCAACTGGTACAAGCGACTCGCGGCCAAGCATGGCGGCTATGCCAAGGTGCAGCAGCAGGTGCGGCTGTTCATGCTGCCCGGAACCACGCATTGCAGCATCACCGGTATCGCACCGAACAGCTTTGATCCCATCAGCGCGCTGGAATCCTGGGTGGAAAAGGGCCAGGCCCCCAATGCGATGACACTTTCCGTCGCGGATCGCCAATTTTCGCCCGGCGCGCCCAAGGCAGCCAATCTCAGCACCCCGAACGCCACCATGCCGCTCTGCAAATTCCCCGAGATGGCCAGGTACAAGGGCACTGGCGATATGAACGCTGCTTCAAGCTGGAGCTGCGCGCCGCAGGACAAACGGCTGTTGGTGGTCGGCGAAAGCGGCAAGCAGGCGGGCGTCGTCCAATAGGGCCGGATGCTGGACGTACCAAGGGTGCACTATGCCGAAATGGTGCGCTAAAGGGAGGTCATGAAAACTACTACAGAATCACCTGTCGTCAGCCAGCGCGTCGCTGACGTGCTGGCTGAACGCATTCTTTCGGGCACACTCGAACCCGACGCGCGGATCAAGCAGGATGATCTTGCGACAGAATTCAACACCAGCCGCATTCCGGTGCGTGAGGCCCTGCGCATCCTGGAGGTACGTGGCCTTGTTACACTAAAGGCCAATGCGGGTGCGCGGGTCGCGAGCCTGACCGTGCGTGACATGGAGGTTTCCTACCAGATCCGCGAGAAGCTGGAACCCATGCTGCTGGCGGATTCCATGCCCCATCTTACGATCGCTGATCTGGAGGAGATGCGCGTCATCAACGCGCGGATGGAGCAAGCCACCGATGTGGACGCGTTCCTGCCTCTCAACCGCCAGTTTCACTGGACGGCTTTTCGACGCCATCAGGCCCCGATGCTGGCCGAAATTGTCGAACGGCTGTGGGATAAAACGCAGTCCTATCGCCGCGCCTACGCCCGGCTTGCGCTCAATGATCCTGAACGCATGGCCGTGATGCGGACAGAGCGGGATTTGCTGTTCCGGGCGATCCAGCGCGGCGAGATCGATCTTGCCCCACGTATTTTGGAAATGCACATAAGGCGCACCCATTTGGGGTTGCTCGACTATAGCGACCAGCTTGCCCGGCTGGCTGCGCCATGATCGTGGATACTGACGCCGACAGAATCGGCAAACGCGAAGCCGAAATTCTTGGCAAACCGCCTCGTATCGCGCCGCTTGACCGGGCGGCGACCGAGCATGAGGTGCGCGATGTTACCCGAAAGCTGCGCGCCGGAATCGTCGGGGATGCCCGCGAACTGCCGCTCGACGCGATTCCGGAGATCATGTTCACGCTCTGCCGCTATCCTGACCTGTGGGGCAAGATCATGGCGCTGTCTCTCCAGATGCAGAGCGATACAGGTGTGCTGCCGCCGCGCGACAGACAGTTGGCGATCTTGCGCACCGGCTGGCTGTTGCAGGCGCCCTATGAATGGGGCGAACATGTCCGGCAGTCCAAGACAGTGGGGCTGACAAGCGAAGAGATCGCGCGCGTCACTGTCGGATCCGCCGCGCCGGAATGGGACGCGCATGATCGCGCAATCATGAAGGCGGCGGAGGAGTTGCGTGGTGACGTGATGATAAGTGACGAAACCTGGAATCAGCTTTCGCAACGCCTGAATGAAGGACAATTGTTTGAGCTGCTTGCGCTCATCGGACAGTTCACGAACATTGCCTATATCCAGAACTCCCTGCGCCTGAGGCTTGAGCCGGGCAATGCCGGGCTTTCGGCGCGATAGAGAGGAAGACATGATGATTGCCGTCGTCGCAACAATGTATGTGCAGCCTGAAAAGGCGCAGGAATTTGAGCATGTCGTGCGCGTGCTCGAAGCACAGGTGGCGGCACATGAACCGGATTGCCTGCTCTACCGCATGGCCCGTGATCGCAAGGATCCGGTCATCTATCGCAGTCTTGAGATATTCCGCGATCAGGCGGCCATAGATTTTCACGTGGCGCAGGATTATTTCCGCGCGGCACTCGGCGGGATGCGAGCCTGCCTGACCGAAACACCCTCAACCGTGGAATTCATGGATACGGTTTCGTGACGCGGGTGTAGCCGCGCGTCTGAACCAGCCTGATACGGATTCCGGCTGCCCGGTCAGGTCGGCGGCCTGACGGAAGGGCTCGCGCGGAAACGGCGCGGGTCAATTACTGTCGGACGCGGGCCATCGCCGCACCTCAATCTTGACCGGAACCCGATCTCTGCGATTTTTGACGACGCAAAGGAGTGCAAAGGCAACATCATGCGCGTCAGATCGCTTACCCTGAAACTCCATCGCTGGATCAGCCTCGCCTGCGCCACTCTCTGGCTGCTGCAGGCGGTGACGGGATTGTTGATCGTGTTCCACTGGGAGATTGACGATCTGACCATCCCCGGCGCGCATCAGCCAACGGACCTGGCCGCTATCGACCGAACAGCCAAGGGGCTGACACCCGTCGGATCGGGCCGCGTGGTAGCGTCCATCTGGAACACGGCGGGACGCGCTGACCGCTATAATATTTTCATCAATGCAGAAGCACCCGAAGCAGGATTGACCGTTACAGTTGACGGTGCAGGCACCATTTTGCGCACGCGCGCAGACGGCGAGGCATGGGCCAATGGCGGGTGGATGGAAACGATCATTTCCCTCCACCACAATTTGCTCCTGGACGATATGGGAAGCTGGATCATCGGCGTCAGTGGCTGTCTTCTTTTCTCGAACATCGCGCTGGGGCTCACTCTGGGCTGGCCGAAACTCAAGATGCTGCACCGCGCACTGAAGCCTTCAAACGCCGGTCCGCCGATGGCGCGGCACTATTCCTGGCACCGCGCGATGGGAATATGGGTCACGGTGCCGGCCCTGTTTTCAATTGCTGCCGGCACGATGCTGGTCTTTGCAGACGGTGTTGAAAGTGCCATCCATGCCCCCGTATGGTCGATCGATGACCGCCCCGGCAGCGGGCCATATGTCCCGATGCCGCAAGCCGCACAAACTGCCATGCGCCTGTATCCAGTCGCCCGGATTTCGGGAATCCGCTATCCCGATGCGGACAACGCTCTCTATCGGTTCCGCCTGCGCCAACCGGGTGAAGATGCGCGCGCCTATGGCCAGACGACTGTCTATACCGATGCCGTCACCGGGCGTGTGGTTGGCAATTTCGATGGGCTTGCCGCTCCCGCGACGCGCCGGTTTGCCAATGGGCTTTTTGCGTTCCACACCGGAGAAATCGGGGGGGTGGCGGGCAGAATTGCTGTATTCATGATCGGACTATGGCTGGCCACAATGATCATTTTGGGCATTTTGCTGTGGAATGCGCGTCGCAAACGCGCGTGACGACTCACATTAGCTATTGCAATTCATTTGCAATTAGCCAACTGGCCCTCTTGCGATGACAACCGGCCCGTTCGCTGATGCAGCATTTCACCAACAGGCATAGCATCCGCAACGATAGGCGCTCGTCCCAATGCGACGCCAGGAAAAAGGGGGTTACGATGACACACACGGCCAACCACTCCATCTCCGCCCGGCGCATCGCGCTGCTTTGCGGCACCATTCTCGCCATTTCGTCGATGCCTGTGGCAGCGCAAGACACCACGCCGCAGGATTCATCGTCCACTCCCAACGAAACGGTGCGCACCCAGATTGATGGCGAAGACGTGATCGTCGTGACCGCGCGCAATTATGTGCCGTCGAGCAGCATGTCCGCCAGCAAGTCTGACGCGCCGCTGATCGAAACGCCCCAATCCATTTCCGTCGTGACACGCGATCAGATCGATCTGCTGAACTTCGCCGATGTCCAGCAGGCGGTGCGCTACACCTCAGGTGTGGTCGGAGAGAATTACGGTCCGGATTTGCGGTATGATTTCCTGACCATCCGGGGTTTCACGCCCATCCAGTATATTGACGGCGTTCAGGCACCGATCAGCGCGACGATCCCCAATGTCGGCGTCGATCTCTATGGCTTTGAGGGGCTTGATATCCTCAAAGGCCCTTCGTCCGTGCTCTATGGGACGGTGCCCCCCGGCGGAATCTATAACCTTACGAGCCGCCGCCCGTCCTCGGAGTTTGGCGGTGAACTCGGCGTGCAATATGGCACGGACGACTATAAGCAGATTCGCGGCACACTTACCGGCCCGCTCGGCGATAGCGTCGCGGTTCGCCTCACCGGCCTTTATCTGGATCGGGGCAGCCAGGTTGATTTCGTTGATGCCAAGCGCGCCTATCTGGCTCCCTCGATCACGCTGCGTCCGTTCCACGGCACCCAGATCACGGTCATGGGATATTATCAATATGATCGCGTGAACGGTGACACGAACGGCTTCCTGCCCGCATCCGGCACGCTGTTTCCCAATCCGTTGGGCAAGGTGCGCGTGGGAACGAACATCGGTGAGCCCGACTACAACTTCTATCGCCGGAACCAGTCCGGGATAGGCTACCAGCTCACCCAGAAGATAATCGACGGCCTTTCCTTCGAACAGAATGTGAAATGGTTCGATTATGGCGAGCTTCAGCATGTCATCTATGGCGGCGGCGGGCTTGGCGCTGACAATCGCACGGTTTTCCGCTTCAACTTCCCCTACAAGGAAGATGTCCATGAGTTTGCCGTGGACAACCGGCTTCAGGGCAAATTCTCGCTGGGCAGCGTCGAGAACCGGATCACGGCGGGCGTGGATTACCGCAACTTCCGGAACGCATCCTTCTTTGGCTTTGCCGGTGCCACATCGATAGACCTGTTCAATCCGGTTTATAGCACGACGCCAATCGCAACGCCTTCCTTCTTCCCCTTCATAAATGCTCGCCGGAAGCAGACCGGCGTCTATGTTCAGGATCAGGCGAAGTTCGGTGGCCTGGTGATCACGCTGGCCGGGCGGCAGGATTGGGTGGACGCGCTCAACCGGTCGAGCGGTGTTACCACCAAGGATGACAAGTTCACTTATCGGATTGGCGTCAACTACGTTTTCGAGGGCGGGTTTGCGCCCTATATCAGCTATGCAACTTCGTTCGTTCCGGTGGCGGGTGCGGATCGCACGGGAAAGCTGTTTGTGCCCTCAACCGGCAAGCAGATCGAAGGCGGCTTGAAGTTCGAACGCGGCAAGACCGGCGATCCTGTGCGCATCTTTGCAACAGCCGCCGCCTTCAAGATCACGCAGGCCAATATTCCTACACTGGACACATCAGCCGGGGCCGGGCCGACCGACCAGATCCAGCTTGGCGAAGTCGAGGTGAAGGGCTTCGAACTGGAAGGCGTAGCCCGAATCAACGATCAGTTGAGCCTCAACGGATCATACAGCTATGTTGACGCGAAGGTAAGCAAGAGTGGCATTCCGGCGGAAATCGGGCTCAAGCTGCCGACCCAGCCCAAGCACAAGCTGTCGATGTTCGTTGACTACACGATCCAGTCCGGTGGTCTTGGCGGCCTCGGCTTCGGTTTTGGCGGACGGCATCTGAGCAGCAGCTTTGGCGACAATGCCAATGTGTACAAGATGCCCTCGACAACCCTGTTCGATGCGGCAATCCATTATGACCTGCCCGACTGGCGCTTCGCCATCAACGGCAGCAACATTTTCGACAAGAAATATGTCGGTCGCTGTTCTGGCCCCGCAGGCTGCATTTATGGCCAGACGCTTCAGGTAATCGGGACGGTCACGCGCAAATTCTGAGCGCGTCTTTCCCCCAAAGTTACGGGCGGCGGATCGGAACGATCCGCCGCCCTTTTTGTATCAATGCTTGGCGCGAGTGGCCAGAAAGTCAGCGGCCGTCGTCGGCCCCTTGACGAACGTATCGCTGTGTTCGGCGATATAGGTGCGGAACTGGATGAAGAAATCCGCGCCTGATGGCAGGCCAAGCTTGTCCCACGCGGCATCGAGCGCGGCACTTTTGCCCTTGGGGGTTTCGGCAGGCTGGATCAGCATGAAATCCCAATCCGCCCCGTCGCTGTGGACGTAAAGCTGGCGGGGCGGCAGACCGGCCATGCGATTGGCCTCATCATATTTGGCAATGGCTTCCAGAAAGGCCGCATGCTGGCCCGGCGCGATGCGGTATATCTCCACCAGCATACGTGGCACGGGCGCTGGTGCGGGGGCTGTCTGCGCCATCGCGGGCGCTGCCACGGCCAATGCAAGGGCGGCAAGAACATGTTTCATGGAAGAGGCCTTTCTGTATCGGCTTGGCAAGGGTCAGGGCTGCCCGGTGGACGGTCATCGCAATACCAGCGGCGCGGCAAAGGTGTCTTCCGGGGCCAGAGTTCATCCATCGTCGCGCCGTCCCGCAAGCGGCCACCCATCATGACAGCGTTGATCGACAGCGCGTTGGCAATTTCGGCGAGCGGATCGCGGTCAAGGATCACAAGATCGGCCAGCTTTCCAGGTTCCAGACTGCCCATATCCTGTTCGCGCCCGATCACCGCAGCCGATCCGATCGTGCCTGCCCTGAGTGCTTCGGCAGGCGTCATGCCGCCCATGACATGCGCCTGCATTTCCCAATGAAAGCCAAGGCCCGGCATCTCGCCATGGGAACCGATGCCGATAAGCCCCCCTGCCCTCTGGATGCGGGCTGCGCCTTCCGCCACTTGCGGGAACAGATATTCGTCGAGATCGCGAAACATCCGCGTGCGGGTTTTCATGTCCACAATGAAACGGGGCGCAAAGCGATTGAGTTTGGGATCATGCGCCGGGTGATCCCGCACGATGAACCAGTCCTGCCCTTCCGGCCCGCCATTGGTGATCTGCAAGGTGGTGGAATAGCCCACGCCGCTGCCTGCCACGAGCGATACCATATCCTTGTAGAGCGGCGTCGCGGTCAGCGCGTGTTCGTTCCCGGCAAAGCCGTCGATCATCTGGGTCATGTCCAGCTTCATCGAAAGCGCGCCTTCGGTGGTCGGCTGAAGGCCGATCTTGC
>JANOAJ010000143.1:0-11963 GCA_031411035.1 Sphingomonadales bacterium | reverse complement strand
TGCACCGCCTTGCTGGCGACACCCCTGGCGGCCCAAACGCCCGCATTCCCGGGCGCGGTTGGCTGGGCGAAAGACACTGTCGGCGGGCGTGGGGGCCGGATCATCCGCGTCACGACCCTGAAAGCAGACGGGCCGGGCAGCTTCCGGGAAGCGGTGGAAGCGAAAGGCCCGCGAATCGTCGTCTTCGAAGTTGGTGGTGTCATTGATTTGGGCCGCTCGACGCTGGAAATACGGGAACCCTTCCTGACCATTGCGGGCCAGACAGCCCCTTCCCCCGGCATCACCATCATTCGCGGCGGGATTGACGTCCACGGGCACGACGTGATCCTGCGCCATATCCGTGTGCGCACGGGTGTGGACGGCCAGCCAAAGCGCAGCGGGTGGGAAGCGGATGCCTTCTCCACCGTTGGTGCCTGGAACGTCATCGTCGATCACTGCACGTTCAGTTGGGCGCTTGACGAGAACATGTCCGGCAGTGGCCCGCGCTTCACGGGCATGACACCCGACGAATGGCGGCAGAACACCAGCCACAACATTACCTATTCCTATAATCTGGCAAGCGAGGGCCTGGCCGATGCCAGCCACCCCAAGGGAGAGCACAGCAAAGGCTCGCTGATCCATGACAACACGACCAACATTTTGTTCTACCGCAATATCTGGGCGCACAACGTAGAACGCAACCCGCTGTTCAAGGGCGGCGCGCGTGGCGCGGTGATCAACAATCTGATCTATGATCCGGGCCGGCGCGCCGTGCATTACAATCTGATGGCGCTCGAATGGGGTGAACATCCCTATCAACTTGGCCGTATGAGCGCGGTGGGTAATGTGATGCGGGGCGGCCCTTCGACGACGGGTCAGTTGCCCTTCCTGATGCTGGGCGGAGATGGCGATCTGGAATATTACGGGAAGGACAATATCGCCGTCGATCAATATGGCGCGCCCTTGCCGATGTTTGGCCGCTACGGCGAAACCCGCGCGAAGCTTATCATCGCCAAGGCACCTATTTCCTGGCCGACGGGCATAGACGTGCTGCCCGTCCGCGATGTGGAAACGCACCTACTGGCGCGCGCCGGTGCCCGTCCATGGGACAGGGACGCGGATGACATTCGCGTGCTGTTTTTCGTCGCGGAAGGCCGGGGCAAGATCATTGATGATGAAAAGGAAGTCAGCGCCTATCCCGTTCAGACTGAGGTGCATGCGCCCTTTGTCGAAGCGGCGTGGGATCTGGCAACGATGGAACCGAAATCCGGGCGCTATCCGGGCCAGACGGGCCCAATTCAGGAACATCTCTCCGACCGCGACAAGGCTATGCGGCAATGATGGCCGCCTTGCTGTTGCTGGCGGCAGCTCCACCAATGGTCGTCATCGACGAGCAGACGGTAATGCGCGAAGAAGCTCCGCCGCACGGTGCCATTGGCATGAGCACTGCCTATCGCATCAGCGACGCCGTGCCCCAGCCCCGTACGATGGAATTCCGCAAACGCGTATTGCATCGGGATGCCGCTATTGGTCTGCATCCGATAGATCATGATGAAGTCTATTATGTGCTGGCGGGCGAAGGCGACGTGACGTCTGACGGCGTGACGCAGCGTATAAGGCCAGGGATGGCGGCGTATCTTTATCGCGGCGCGGTAGTGGGCATCCGGCAATCGGGAAAAGCGCCGCTTTCCCTTGTCATCAGCTATCCGGTACCGGCCAAATAGGCCGTCACGTTCCCGGCTGAATGTAGGGAACCACGCCGAACAATTCCCGCTCACGCGCGCGGGGATCGTTTTCGACGCGGGAGACAGAGTCGAAAATCATCGTCTTGCGGTGCGGCAGATCATACGCAGGCCAGCCAGGATCGCCGGTGCGGGCAAAGCGCACAAAGGCGGCCATCATCCGGTCGCTCATCGCGCGCTGAGAAGGTGTCATGCCTGGCTTCGTCCCGAACGCCAGGCCGATATCACCGGTGTGCATCGCCTGTTCGAAATCGAGTTGATAGACGAATGCCGGCGCGCCCGCTTTGGCGCGTTCCTCCGCTTCGATGACTTGCCCGCGCCAACTGCGCCCTGCTGTGGTGGCGGCAATGAAAATTTCCTGCGGCGTCTTTTCCGGGAACCAGCCGCGATAGGTGCCAACCACCAATTCCGGCGCAATATCAACGCGGAGTTCGGGCCCCATGCGTTCGGCAATATTGCGCCAGTCCAGTCCTTGCAGTTTGGGATGATCAGGCGAGAAGAAAGCCCGGGTTTCAGCGATGCAATTGCCCATCACCATCGGAATGCCCAGCGATTGCGGCGCGGCATCGGGCCAGAAGGGGTGGCGGGTGAGCGTCCGCCCGTCCAGCACCGGGCCGAAATAGAGGCTGCCGCCCATGATCGGGTCAGACGCGGACAGCGCTTCAACGAGTTGTTCAACCGGGGCCGTCACCGGATCAATCCCGAGCTTCGCCAGATAAACTTGCGCGCGCTTGGTCGCGTTCAATGGGCCGGAGGCTGTGATCTGCTGCCCGCTCATCGTGATCGCCTTGTGGAACAGGCCTTTGGCGGCAGGCGTTGCCATTAGCGTTGCAATCTTCGCTCCGCCGCCGGACTGGCCGAACAGCGTCACATTCTCCGGATCACCGCCAAAGCTGGCAATGTTCCGTTGCACCCATTTCAGCGCGAGGATCAGATCAAGCTGCCCGGCATTGCCACTATCGGGAAAGCGCGGGTCGATCCGCCCGAGCGAGAGATAGCCAAAGGCGTTCAGTCGATGATTGACGGTAACTACCACCACATCGCCGCGCTCCGCCAATATCGCGCCATCATTCAGCGGATCTGTCACCGATCCGTTCGAATAGGCACCACCATGGATATAGACCATCACTGGTTTGCGCGCTGTCCCCGGCGTCCAGACATTCAGAAACAGGCAGTCTTCGGATTGAGGCAGGTAGCGGCTGCCCTGCTGCGGACAGACCGGGCCGTATTCTTGGGCTATTCCACCGCGAACATAGGGGACAGCAATGGGAGGCATAAACCGTTCGGCCCGACCATATCGTATCCCTGTTTCCGCGATCGAAATCCTGTTTTTATCACGCCCGCGAGCCAATGTGGGAGCCGCGATCATGGACGCCATGCCACCGGCAATTACCGACCGGCGGCCTATCTCACTACCGCCGGACATCCAGCCCGCCTGCATTGAACGCATCAATATCGGCCTGCCGGAACAGGCTCGCATCGCCGGGTAAACTGTGTTTGAGCGCGGTAAGGGCAAGGCCGGTTTGCGCCATCGCGTTCGCATCTCCACCCGAAAGGTGCGCGTGCAAAACCCCTGCCGCGAACGCATCACCTGCGCCAATCCGGTCCACAATGCCCGTAATGTCGATTTCATCCGATTGTGCTGCACCTGCGCGTGTATCGATCCGCGTGGAGAGGCGGTGGTGATCGGCATTGACGATGTGGCGCGCGGTGGATGCGATGATCTGGAGTGCCGGAAACGCCGCGAGCGCTGCTTCCGCCGCTTCCCGCCGCCGGTCTGCGCCATCACCGGAAAAGGTTTTGCCCAGCACCAATGAAATATCGCGGTGATTGCCGAACAGCAGTGCCGCCATGCCGATCAGTTCGGAAAGGATCGCGCGCGGATCACTGTCCCACGCCTCCCACAGCATGGCGCGAAAATTGCCGTCGAAGGAGATAGGCACACCCATCCTTTGCGCCGCACGCGCTGCCGCCAATGCCGCGTTGGCAGATGCCGGCCCCAGCGCAGGCGTGATACCGGACAGATGGAGCAGCCCCGCCCCCGCCAGCAGCGCATCCCAATCGAACGCGTCCGCCGGTGCCGTGGCAAAACTCGATCCCGCCCGGTCATAGACGATTTCCGAAGCGCGCAGCCCGGCACCAACGCTCAGGAAGTACAGCCCCATCCGTCCGGCGCGCATCTGCACGGCGCTGCAATCCACCCCGTGCGCGCGCACTGCCGAAACGGCCCCACGCCCCAGCGCATTGTCGGGAACTGCGCTCACCATCCGTGTGGGGTGATCAAAGCTGGCAAGCCCGATGGCGACATTGGCTTCGGCGCCGCCAACATGCAGATCAAGGCGCGGCGTCTGCATCAGCAATTCCCGCCCCGGTGCGGTCAGCCGGACAAGAAGTTCCCCGAAAAAGATGATTGGTTTGGTCATTGCCGAAGGCTAGCGCGCGAGCCAGCCGCCGTCCACGGCAAGGATGTGGCCAGTCACATAATCCGACGCCGGTGAAGCAAGGAACACTGCGGCCCCGGCAATATCCTCGGGCCTGCCCCACCGCCCGGCCGGGATGCGTTCCATGATCTGTCGGCTGCGGGTTTCATCTGCCTGCAAGGCCGCAGTATTGTTGGTGGCGATGTATCCCGGCGCAATCGCGTTCACCTGTACGCCCTTGGCAGCCAGTTCGTTTGCCATCGCCTTGGTAACGCCACCGACCCCTGATTTGGCCGCCGCATAGCTTGGCACGCGTATGCCCCCCTGAAAGGTGAGGAGCGACGCGATATTGATGATCTTTCCCGATCCGCGCCCCGCCATGTGCCGGGCCGCAGCCTGACTGATGAAGAACAGCGTCTTCAGATTGGTGTCTGTCACTGCGTCCCAGTCTGCCTCGCTGAAATCGAGCAGGTCGGCGCGGCGGATTATCCCGGCGTTGTTGACGAGGATATCAAGGCGGCCCAGCCCTGCCAGCGCTTCGTCAACCACACGCTGTACGGGTTCGATAGAGGAAAGATCAGCCTTGATATTGACCGCCTTCCGCCCGGTCGCTTCGATCAGGGACAAGGTTTCGGCAGGCGCGGAACGGCCGGCAACCGCCACATCCGCACCGGCCTCGGCAAGGGCAACGGCGATTGCCTGTCCGATGCCGGTATTGGCACCCGTGACCAGCGCGGCCTTACCGGAAAGATCAAAGGAAATGGCCATATCGGCTTATCTCAACTGGCAGATGTCGAGGACATTCATATCGGTATAGTCAAGATTTTCGCCACCCATTGCCCAGATGAACGCATAGGATTTCGTGCCCGATCCCATATGCACAGACCAGGGCGGGGAAATCACGGCTTCCTCGTTTTCGATCACGATATGCCGCATTGCGTCCGGCTCCCCCATATAGTGAAAGACGCGATCATTCTCGCCCAGGCCGAAATAGAGGTAAATCTCGCTGCGGCGATCATGCAAGTGCGGCGGCATGGTGTTCCACACGCTGCCTTCGTTGAGAATGGTAAGACCAAGCAGCAATTGTGCGGAATCGCAAATGCCGGGGATAACGAGTTGGTAAATCGTGCGGCTGTTGGAATTTTCCAGGTCACCGCGCACCAGCGCATTGGCATCTGCAATGGCAATTTTCTTGAGCGCGCAAGCCTTGTGCGCGGGAGTCGAAGCCAGATAAAAACGCGCGTCGGCACCTTCAAATATAACATCGACCGATCCCATCGGCACGTAGAGGCAGTCATGCGTCGCCATGTCGAACGCGTGACCGTCAACCGTCACCCTGCCCGGGCCGCCAATGTTGACGATGCCAATTTCGCGGCGTTCGAGGAAGGGATGCCCCTTTGCGCTTTCGGGCACCTGCTGTTCGGGCAGTTTGATCGTCCCGCCAGAGGGCACCGCGCCACCGATGACAAAACGCTCGTTATGCGAATAATTGAGCACCACCTTGCCCGAAACAAACATGTCGGAAACGAGATAGCGGTCGCGAAGCTCATCATTGCTGACCACTTCCATCATATCGGGATGCGTGGCGTGGTAGGTCTTCTCAAACATCGGGCTCTCCACAAATTTTGCCTTAGGTAACCGGTGTCAATGAAGGACGCAAGAGACTCATTTGGTGGGCGGCGCCACCGATCCCCGACGGATCAGCGTGGACAGAAAGGTGGAAGGTTCCTGATCATCGGGCGAAAGTTCGTTGCCATTCCGAATGAGTTTCAGCGCGGCTGACCGTCCCATCGACACAATCGGCCAGCGCACTGTTGTGAGCGGTGGCCAGACGCGCGCGGCAATCGGCGTATCGTCAAAGCCGATGATCGACAATTCTTCCGGAACAGCGATACCCCGCACCCGCGCGGCATAGAGCACACCTGCCGCCATCTCGTCATTGCAGGCAAAAATCGCTGTTGGGCGGGGCGACAGGTCAAACAGGCTTTCTGCCGCCGTAATCCCCGATTCAAACGTGTATTGCCCATCGGCAATCAGGCTGCGTGGCAGCTTGATGCCCGCTGCAGCCAGCGCCGATTCAAAGCCGTTACGCCGGACCTGGGCCGAACCAAAGCCATGCGGCCCGGCGATCAGGCCGATCCGCTTGTGCCCCTGCTCGATCAGATATTGCGTGGCTTCCGCCACGGCATCCCGGTCATTGGAGGCGACCATATGATCCGCGTCATCCAGAACTGAGGAACCCATCCGCACATATTTGCAGCCAACTTCATCACACAAACGGGCAAGCGCGTCATTTTCGGAGATCGGAGGAAGCAGCACGACACCATAGAGCCGCTGCCGCACCAGAAAGCTGCGCACATCATCCAGCATGGCAGAAGAACCGCGATCAACCGGGCGCACGACCAGTTCGAATTCGGTATCGCGCAGCGCTTCCAAAATCCCCTGCTGCATGTTGAGAATCATCTGCGCATTGGGATTATCGTGGAGCAATCCGATCAGGAAATTGCGGCCTAGCGCCAGTGCCCGCGCCTGCGGATTGGGCACATAACCTGTTTCGCGAATCACTGCCTCAACCTTTTCGCGGGTATCGTCATTGAGCAGCGGCGAGCGGTTGATCACGCGACTCACGGTTTTTTTGGAAACCCCCGCCAGCCGCGCAATATCGTTGATCGTCGGCTTGGGCGCGGCAGGATCACGGGGCAGCTTGGCGCTTTTCATGCGGCTGTCATAGCAAGGATTTGCTGCGATGACAGAGTTTGTTGAGGGCAATTTTCGACGCATCCTTGCAAATGACACCGGTTTCCCATAGCAAGCGTCCATCGCCGGTTTGGCGCAAGAAAACAGGATGCAAGGTGCAGACATCACTCGTAACCGCAGAGGAAACCGCCACGCGCTTTGTTGAAGCCCGTCGTTGCGGCACCGCATTGCCGGTCTTTCCCGGCGAAATGCCCACCACGCTTGAAGCGGCCTACCATATTCAGGATGCGGCGATATCGCTGGTGAACGATCCGGTGGCCGGGTGGAAAGTCGGGCGCATCTGGCCGCCCTTGTCGGAACAATTCGGCGCGGATCGCTTGTCCGGCCCGATCTTTTCCGCGATGGTCCAACCGCTGGAGGATGCGGCGACCGGATTGATCTTCGCTGGCGGCTTTGGTGCGGCAGAAGCCGAATTCCTGCTCTGCGTCGGCAGCGATCTGCCCCGTGGCAAACAGAATTACACGCTGGCCGAGGCAGAGGCCGCGATTGCCCGGGTTCATGTCGGGATCGAAATCGCCAGTTCCCCCTTCCCCGGCATCAATGATCACGGACCCACGGCAACGATTGCCGATTTCGGCAATAATAACGGCCTGATTGTGGGTGCTGAAATTATCGACTGGCGGGCAAGCGGCTTTGCGGACTGGACAGTCGCAGTGGCGATTGACGGGGTCGAAGCCGGGCGGGGAACGGCCAGCGCCTTTCCTGACGGCCCCATCGGCTCGGTGCGTTTCCTGCTCAACAATCTGGGCGCGCGCGGGATAGCGGTTTCCGCAGGCACATGGATATCGACGGGAGCGGTTACGGGCGTGCACAAAGTAACGCCGGGGCAGCGCGTGGACGCATATTACGGAGAGACATTGACGACAGGTTGCACGATAGAGGCAGCACCCGTCATCTGAGAGGAGCAGATTGAATGAGCGACGCCATATCCCAAGCGGACAGCGCGCCGCGCGTGGGCCGTTATCGCTGGGTCGTCGTCGCCCTGCTCTTTGCCGCGACCGCCATCAACTATATCGATCGCCAAATGCTCGGGGTGCTCAAGCCCACATTGCAGGCCGAGATGCACTGGGCCGAAAAAGACTTTGCCAACATCGTCTTCTGGTTCCAGCTTGCCTATGCCGTGGGCTATCTCAGCTTCGGCAAGATTGTGGACGTGGTTGGCGCGCGGCTGGGCTATGTCATCGCCATCATCATCTGGACGATTTCGCACATGGCGCACGGTCTGGCGGGCTCCATCACCAGCTTTGCAATGGCGCGCGTCGGGCTGGGCATTGGCGAGTCAGGCAATTTCCCCGCAGGCATCAAGGCTGTGACGGAATGGTTCCCTCAAAAGGAGCGGTCCTTTGCCATCGGCCTGTTCAACGCAGGCGCCAATGTGGGCGCGATCATCACCCCGCTTCTCGTGCCCGCAATTGTCCTGATGTTCGATTGGCGGATGGCGTTTTACCTGACCGGCATTTTTGGCATCATCTGGCTTATTGCCTGGTGGGCCATTTATCGCAGCCCGGACGAACACAGCCGCGTCACCCCGCAAGAGCTTGCCTATATCCGCCAGGATCCGGCTGATCCGTCAAAGGCCATAGGCTGGGGAAAACTTCTCACCACGCGCGAAACCTGGGCGTTTGCATTGGGCAAATTCTTCATTGACCCGATCTGGTGGTTCTTCCTCTTCTGGCTGCCGGGTTATCTGTTCGAACGCTATGACATGGATCTGAAAACATTCGGCCTGCCGCTGGCCGCGATCTACCTGATTTCAGACGGTGGCAGCATTGCCGGTGGCTGGCTTTCGTCCCGCCTGATCAAATCCGGGAAAAGCGTGAATTTTGCGCGCAAGATCACGATGCTGATCTGCGCAATCTGCATTGCCCCGATTTTCTTCGCGCAAAGCATCACCAGCGTGTGGGGGGCGGTATTGCTGATCGGGATTGCTACGGCTGGCCATCAGGCTTTCTCTGCAAACCTCTACACCCTGCCATCAGACGTTTTCCCCCGGGCTGCCGTGGGCTCGGTAATCGGTATTGGCGGAACGATTGGCGCGATCGGGGGCATGTCGATGGCGCTGTTTACCGGCTATATTCTGGACGCGACGCACAGCTATGCCCTGCTGTTTGCCATCTGCGCCAGCGCCTATTTCATTGCGTTGCTGGCCATCCATCTGCTTTCGCCGCGGCTGGATCGCGTCGTCGTGGAATGAACGCCCCGCCGCGCTTCATCGTTGCGCGCGAAGGGGATGGCGTTGCCACGGCGATTACCGATCTCGCCGTAGGAGAGTCTCTGCCTCTTGGAAGCGTAATCGAACCGATTCCGGCAGGTCACAAGGTCGCGCTAAAGCCGCACAGTCCCGGCATGGCTGTTATCAAACTGGGTCAGCCGATAGGTACCGCGATCGCGGACATCGCTGCGGGATCGCACATACATACCCATAATCTGGCGTTTTCAGGCCGGGCCAGTCGCAACGAAATTGGCGTTGACCTGCGTTCCGGGGCACATGCCGCTGCCACGTTTGATGGCTATGTTCGGGATGATGGCCGGGTTGGCACGCGCAATTTCATCGGCATCCTCACATCGGTCAATTGCTCGGCAAGCGTCGCGCGCCGGATCGCCGCGCATTTCACCCCGGAACGACTGGCAGCTTTTCCCCATATCGATGGTGTTATCGCGTTCAGCCATATGTCGGGTTGCGGTATGGCAAAGGCGGGTCGCGGGATCGATAATCTTCGCCGCACCATCGCCGGATATGCTGTGCATCCCAATTTCGCCGCCGTGCTGGTTGTGGGGCTGGGGTGCGAGGTCAACCAGATTGACCCGCTGCTCGGCTCAGCCGGGCTTGCGCCATCAGCCCGGCTGCAATCCCTGGGCATTCAGGAATCCGGCGGCACAATGGCGGCAATCGAAGCAGGCATTGCCAGGGTCAGCGCGATGCTTCCCCCGGCCGATGCCGCGCGCCGGGAAACTGTCTCTGCCTGCCATCTGTCCGTCGGCCTGCAGTGCGGTGCATCTGACGGCTATTCGGCGCTGACGGCCAATCCTGCCCTTGGCATGGCGGCCGACAGGATTGTCGCTGCAGGCGGGAAAGTTGTGCTTTCGGAAACGCCGGAGATTTTTGGCGCGGAAAACCTGTTGCTGCGTCGCGCAGCCTCGCCGGAAGTGGCCGCCGACCTGATCGCGCGACTGGATTGGTGGGAAGCCTATGCAGCCTCGGGCGGTGCTGATCTGGACAATAATCCATCCCCCGGCAACATCGCGGGCGGCATCACGACGATCCTTGAAAAATCACTGGGCGCGGTCGCCAAGGCAGGCTCGACGCCGCTTCAGGCCGTCGTGGATTATGGCGCAGCCATAACGGCGCCGGGTCTGACCTTCATGGATACGCCCGGTTATGATCCCTGTTCGGCAACCGGCCAGATGGCGGGCGGTGCCAATCTGATCGTCTTCACCACCGGGCGCGGATCAGTGTTCGGATCAAAGCCCGCCCCCACGCTGAAACTCGCCTCCAATTCCCGGCTGGCAGCAGCAATGGCCGACGATATTGACGTTGATTGCGGCGGAATCCTTGATGGTTCGACAACCATCGACGGGGCTGGTGCCGATATCTTCGCTGCCATTCTTGAAACGGCAAGCGGCAAGCCGACCCGGTCTGAACTGCATGATCTGGGCGAGGATGAATTCGTCCCCTGGGTGCCGGGGCCAACCTTCTAGCCTGGCAGTTATCTGGCAGCGGCCTTGGCCTTGCACGCAGCGATTATGGGCGCGGTATCAAAATAATAGGGCTTGATTTCGCAAACCTTGTCTCCGCGGAATCGATAGAGTTCGCACAAGGGTGCGGGTGCGAGCGCAGGGTCCTGAAAACTGAACTGCAAGATCGTGACGGCATAGTCACCGCCCGTCACATGCTGGGTAATTTCCAGCCCGGCCACATCCATCATGCCCATCACCTTGGTGAAGAGTTCACGAAGCGCGGTCTTGCCGCGATACACGCCCGCAAACGGCAGCGTATCGGCTTCAGTGATGAAGAAATCGTCGGTCAGGAACTGTTCGGCGGTGTCGAAATCGCCCACACCCGTGGCCGCATAGAGTTTTTCGATAATGGCAAGCATTTCGGACTGGGGGATGGACATGAGGCTCTCCTTGCAGGCGTTGGCGCACTCGTCGCGCCTGCCTTCCAAGTCTGCACCTAGCGATATGGTTAGCCTTTGCTGCGCCGCCTGAAAGGCTAGTGAGAGCAACATGGAGACGGTCAGACACATCACGCTGGTGAAGCGCCCGCAAGGGGCACCCACGCCCGACATTTTCGCCCTGACGGAAGGCCCGATGCCCGAACCGGGGCCGGGCGAAATCCTGGTCAGGATGCGGGTCGGCTCTGTCGATCCGGCCATTCGCGGCTTTCTGGACGACAGGCCAAGCTATCTGCCGCCCGTGGCAATTGGCGCGCCGATCAACGGCATGTCGCTGGGGGAAGTCATTGTTTCGAACAATCCGGCCTATCCGGTGGGCACACTCGTTCGCGCATTTGCCACATGGTCTGATCATTATGTTATCGGTGCTGATGCGCTTGGCCTTGAGGTTGTCCACCAGCATCCCGGCACTGACCTGCATCACTATATGGGCGCACTCGGGCCGGTGGGCCTCACGGCATGGGTTGGCCTTTTTGCTGTCGGGGAAGCGAAGCCGGGTGAGACTGTAGTTGTCAGCGCTGCAGCGGGCGCAACCGGCTCAACAGTCGTCCAGATTGCCAAAGCCAAGGGCTGCAGGGTTATCGGCCTGGTCGGATCAGCGGACAAGGCGGAGGTCATTCTCGACCTTGGGGCAGATTTTGCCATCGACTATCGCGCGACGCCCGATATTGCCGCAGAAATTGCCAAAGCCGCGCCTGAGGGAGTGGACGTGTATTTCGACAATGTCGGCGGCGAGACGCTGGAGGCCCTGTTGCCGCTGATGCGCCTTCACGGCCGCGTCGCGGTATGCGGAATGGTGGGGCAGTATAATGACGCCGATCATCCTTACGGGATAAAAACCCTGTGGCAGATGGTGGTCAACCGCATCAAGATGCAGGGCTTCATCACCT
>JANOAJ010000142.1:0-1538 GCA_031411035.1 Sphingomonadales bacterium | reverse complement strand
GCGCTGACTCTGCCGGAAGATCGCGACTATGCCACGGTTGCCGGGTTCGTGCTGGATGTGCTCAAGCATATTCCCGAAACCGGGGAAGCCTTTGAGGATCAGGGGCACCGCTTCGAAGTGGTGGATATGGACGGGCGCAAGATCGACAAACTCCTTGTCTCACTCGTCTGAGCGGGCGCACGATTAACGCTTGGCAGGGCGTGCGAAGCCCGCTAGAGGCCGATTTCAAGAGGTGATCGACACTGCCGGTGGGGCAGGTCGGGTCTCTTGCCCCCACCATCTGAAGCCGCCGCCCTAGCGCATCCGGCTTTAGCAGGCGGCAGCCGGGTTTGCGCCCGGCTTGAGCGCGGGGGTGTGCGGATTTGCGGGAAAGAACGAATCGCATCGACTTCCAAGTGAAGGGACAGGATTTGCTTAACAATCGTCAGCCCGGTCGCCGTCGTGGCCGGAATAATCAGCGGCCCCAAGGCAATAATGGTGGCCGCAACCAGGATAATGGTAACCGGATCGATAACCGCGCCCGCGGCAATGCGCCGCAATTGCTGGAAAAATACAAAACCTTGGCACGCGATGCGCAGATGCAGGGTGATCGGGTGATGACCGAATATTATCTCCAGTTTGCTGATCATTATTTCCGCGTGACGGCCGAAATGCGCTCCCGCTTTGAGGAAAACCGCAAGCAGCGGGATGACTGGCAGGGGGATGATGGCGAAGAGAGCGGCTTTGACGAACGCGGCGTTGCCGAAGGCGTTGAAGGCGATATGGACGATGGCGGAGAGCGCGGCTATGAAAGCCAGCGCCGCCAGCAACAGCAATTCAGTGATCGCGAACGCCAGCCGGAACGCACTGAACGTTCTGCTCGTGCCGAGCGCCCGGAACGCAGCGACAATGATCGCAACGCCCGTCGCCCGAACAACCGCGATAATGGAAATCGTGATTCTGGAAACCGGGATGGAAATCGGGACTCTGGCAATCGCGAACAGGGCGTGCGCGAACAAGCGCCGCGTGATCGTGAGTATGCCCCGCGCGAAAATGGCAACCGCAATGGCGGCTGGCGTCGTGAAGAGCGCGAAGACAATGTCGATTCAATTGACGTGAATGTGCTGCCGCCTGCCTTTGGCAGCGATGGCCCGATCTCACCGATTGCCGATCTTGATGATGCCCCGATGGCGGAGGTGGCCGAAGCGGCTGCCCCGCGTCGCCGTGGCCGTCCGCGCAAGGTTGTGGAAGCGGCGGTCGCCGAACAGGCGGACTGACTTTCGCATGAGAGGGCATATTCCGGCTGCGGCCATGCTGCTTTTTCTGGCCAGCCCGGCAGCGGCGCAATCCGTGGATGCGGGCGCGCGGCTCGATATGCTGCAAGCGCAAATAGAAGCCCTGCAAAAGCAAGTTGAGGCTTTGAAAGCCGATGCAAGTGTATTGGTGAAATATCCATGATAGCTGAAACTGATTAAACGGGGCTTCCAGCTTTAGCACACCGCCTGTCTTAATGTTCTTGAATTCGATCAGGAAATAATTAGGATGGCACTCGGTATCCC
>JANOAJ010000141.1:0-7641 GCA_031411035.1 Sphingomonadales bacterium | reverse complement strand
CCGCACCACCGGCAAGCTCGGTGACGTGATGACCGAAAGCATCGCGGCGGCGCTCAGCTTCGTCAAGGCGCGCGCGCCCGCCTATGGCATCAAGCCGTCGCGATGCTTTCGGTCATCACGTCACCGAGCTTGCCGGTGGTGCGGATCTCGCCCTTGCCGGGCGTGGTGACGCTTTCGATGGTGAGCAATTCGCCGCCCACTTCGGTCCACGCCAGGCCGGTGACCGCGCCGACCTGCGCCTCTTCGTCCGACTTGCCGTGGCGGAACTTACGCACCCCGGCGAACTCGCCCAGGTTTTCCGGGGTGATGACGATGCTGTCGATCTTCTTTTCAAGGATCTGGCGCAGCACCTTGCGGGCCAGCTTGGCAATTTCGCGCTCCAGCGTGCGAACGCCCGATTCACGCGTATAATGCTGGATCAACGCGCGCAGGCCTTCGTCGGTCAGGACGAACTCCCCCTTTTTCAGGCCATGCGCTTCAATCTGCTTTTCGATCAGGTGGCGCTTGGCAATCTCGACCTTTTCATCTTCAGTATAGCCTTCAAGGCGGATGATCTCCATCCGGTCGAGCAAAGGCTGGGGAAGGTTGAGCGTGTTGGCCGTTGTGACAAACATCACGTCCGACAGGTCAATATCGATTTCGAGATAGTGATCCTGAAATTTGGCGTTCTGTTCCGGATCAAGCACTTCGAGCAAGGCCGACGCCGGGTCACCCCGGAAATCCTGACCCAGCTTGTCAATCTCGTCGAGCAGGAACAGCGGGTTGCTGGTCCCCGCCTTGCGCAGGTTGGTGACAATCTTGCCCGGCAGCGAGCCGATATAGGTGCGGCGATGGCCGCGAATTTCGGCTTCATCACGAACGCCGCCCAATGACTGGCGCACAAACTCACGTCCCGTCGCCTTGGCGATGGAGCGGCCAAGCGAGGTCTTGCCCACACCCGGCGGGCCAACGAGGCACAGGATCGGCCCCTTCAACTTGTTCGTCCGCGCCTGCACCGCCAGATATTCGACGATCCGGTCTTTTACCTTTTCCAGCGCATAATGATCATCGTCGAGCACCTTCTGGGCGACGACCAGATCCTTTTTCAACTTGGATTTCTTGCCCCAGGGCAAGCCCAGCAACACATCCAGATAGTTGCGGATCACCGTTGCCTCGGCAGACATCGGTGCCATCGTTTTCATCTTTTTGAGCTCGGAATTGGCCTTGGCCTTGGCTTCCTTGGAAAGCTTGAGGCTGTCGATCTTCTTCTGAAGCTCCTCAACCTCATTGCCTTCGCCTTCTTCGCCCTCATTGCCGAGTTCGCGCTGGATGGCCTTCAACTGCTCGTTGAGATAATATTCGCGCTGGGTTTTCTCCATCTGGCGCTTCACGCGGCCGCGGATCTTTTTCTCGACCTGGAGCACACCCAGTTCGCCTTCCATAAAGGCAAACACCATTTCCAGCCGCTTGCCCGGATCAAGTTCGACCAGCAGCGTCTGCTTGTCGCTGACCTTGAGCGAGAGATTGGCCGCAACCGCATCGGCAAGCCGGGCAGGCTCTTCGATTTCGCCCAACTGGACCGCGGTTTCTGCCGGAAGCTTCTTGTTGAGCTTGGAATAATTGTCGAACTGTTCAACCACAGACCGCATCAGGGCCGTCACTTCGGTTCCTGATGCCGCCAGTTCGCCCACCAGCGACACTTTGGCCGTCAGATGCTCACCATGGCCTTCCAGCGATTCGAGCTTCGCCCGCTGCCCGCCCTCAACCAGAACACGCACGGTTCCGTCAGGGAGTTTCAGCAACTGCATGACCTGTGCGATCACGCCAAGATCATACAGATCATCGCGGCCCGGATCATCTTCCGCCGGATCAAGCTGGGCGACCAGGAAAATCTCCTTGTCGCCCGCCATCGCAGCTTCCAGCGCCGCGACGGACTTGTCGCGCCCGACGAACAGCGGCACCACCATGTTGGGAAACACGACGATGTCACGCAAGGGAAGAACGGGGTAAGACTGGCTCATTCTGGCTCCGGGATGGGCGTTTTGTGGGTTGAACTGCGCATATGGGCGCTGCGCCAAGGGTTATCAATGGGTTGCGCGCGGCTGCCGCTTCACTTCGCGATCCTGGCAATCGCATCCGCGATCGTCTCAACCAGTTCCACCGGCAGATCGTGCCCCATGCCCGGAATGGTCAGCAGTTGCGCGCCCTTGATGTTTGCCGCCGTATCCTTGCCGCCTTCAATCGGAACCAGCGGATCTGCCTCGCCGTGGATGACAAGCGTGGGAGCCGTAATATTGGCGAGCTTGGCGCGGCGGTCTCCCGAAGCGATGATCGCGCCCATCTGGCGGCCAATGCCGGTCGGTGAGAAGCTCCGCGCAAGATCCGCCCGGACGCGCGCTTTCAGGCGGGCATCATCTGCGGGATAGGCCGGGCTGCCAATCACACGCGCCGCATTGACCGAAAAAGCCACCAGCGCGTCCGGATCGGTCGTCGCCGGACGGTTGGTCAGCACAGCCATCGCGTCCGGCTTTGCCGGCGGGATCGTAGGGTTGCCGGTGGTGGACATGATAGATGTCAGCGAAAGCGCATGGCCTGGATAATCAGCCGCGACATTCTGTGCGATCATCCCGCCCATCGAGGCCCCCACAATATGGGCTGCCGGGATGCCAAGCGCGTCAAGCAGGCCGACGGCATCTGCGGACATATCGTCGAGCGTATAGGGAACGCTGGGTTTTTTGCCCATCATCATCGCCATCATCAGCGCGGCCATGTCCGCCGCGCCCGCCGCTTCGAATTTGGTCGAAAGGCCCACATCGCGATTATCATAACGGATCACACGATACCCGCGCGCGACCAGCGCTTCGACCAGCTCGATCGGCCACAGCGTCAGTTGCGCGCCCAGCCCCATGATCAACAGAAGCGGCGGCGCATTCTTGGCGCCAAAATCCTCATATTCAATCGTTATGCCGTTGGCGGAAATGGCAGTCATGCAGGCTCCTCAATCTCTCTTGTATATTCAGTTCAGCACACCTTCGTGCAGCCGGACGACACGATCCATCTTCGCGGCAATACGCTCATTGTGAGTGGCGATCAGCGCGGCGCTGCCTTCCCCGCGCACAAGGCCGAGGAATTCCGCGAGAACGACATCCGCCGTGGCTTCATCCAGATTACCCGTCGGCTCATCCGCCAGCACCAGCGCGGGTCGGTTGGCAAGCGCACGGGCAACCGCGACACGCTGCTGTTCCCCGCCGGAGAGCTGGCTTGGCCGGTGATCGAGCCGTGCGCCAAGACCAAGGCTTGACAATATATCACGCGCCCGCACTTCGGCAGCGGCGTTATCCGCCCCGTGAATCAGTTGCGGCAGGATCACATTTTCCATGGCCGAAAAGTCCGGAAGCAGGTGATGAAACTGATAGACAAAGCCCAGACAATCGCGCCGCAAGCGCGTCCGCCCGTCATTGTCGAGGCTGGCCGCCTCCTCGCCCTGAATCCGGATTGATCCGGTAAAACCGCCTTCAAGCAGTCCCACCGCTTGCAACAGCGTTGACTTGCCGGAACCCGACGGCCCGAGTAGGGCGACAATCTCGCCAGCCGCAATCGACAGATTCACGCCGCGCAGCACCTGAATGGTCGCCGTGCCCTGCGTGAAGCTGCGGCACAGGCCGGTGATCGCGACGGTATCACTCATAGCGCAGCACCTGCACGGGATCAGTGCCAGCGGCCTTGAAGGCCGGATAGAGCGTCGCCAGAACGGTAAGGATGAAGGCCATCAGGACAACGCCTGCCACTTCCAGTGGATCGGTCTTTGCCGGCAGTTCGGTAAGGAACCGGATCGACGGATCCCAGAGATTTTGGCCGGTTACAAACTGGATGCCGTTGACCATCCCCTGCCGGAAATAGAGGATGACGAAACCAAGCACCACACCCGCAGCAATCCCGAGCGCGCCGATCGTCACCCCCACCGTCATGAAAATCCGCACCAGGCTGGCGCGTGATGCCCCCATCGTGCGGACAATCGCGATGTCGCGCGTCTTTGCACGCACCAGCATGATCAGGGAGGACAGGATGTTGAACGCGGCCACCAATATGATCAGCGACAGGACCACGAAGGAAACTACCCTGTCCACCGCCAGCGCCTCGAACAGGGAGGCATTCATGCTCCGCCAGTCAGAAACCACGCCCTTGTTGGCGATCTTTTCGGCAAGCGGCGCTAGGATCGGCCCCACATTGTCCGGATCGACCGTGTCCACTTCGATCATGCCCACAGCATCGCCCAGCAGGAGGAGCGTTTGCGCATCCTCCATCGGCATGATCACGAAGGCCTTGTCATAGTCATAAACGCCGACTTCAAAGATTGCCGCCACCCGGTAGCTGACGATACGCGGCACAGTTCCAAAGGGGGTCGTCTGCCCGTCAGGCGAAAGCAGACTGATGCTGCCACCAACCTGCGCACCCAGCGCATCCGCCAACCGCGCCCCAATGGCGACATTGCCGCTGCCTGACGTCAGTTCTTCGAGGCTGCCGCGCAGCACTTTTTCGTGAATGGTCTTGTTGGTGCGAATGTCACCAACCAGCATGCCGCGCGCCAGCACCGCTTCGACTCGCCCCTGATAGCTCGCCATCAGCGGCTGTTCGATGAGCGGCGTGGCGCTGGTTATGCCCGGCGTTGCCTTGGCTTCGGCCAACACCGCGCGCCAATCCGGCAGCCGGCCACCATAGCCCTGCACCACCGCATGACCATTAAGGCCCACGATCTTGTCGAACAGTTCCGCGCGAAAACCGTTCATCACGCTCATCACCACGATCAGCGCAGCGACGCCCAGCATCACCGCAAACAGGCTGATTCCCGCGACTAGGAAGATGAATCCTTCTCCGCGCCCCGGCAGCAGATAGCGTTTGGCAATCATGCGTTCATGGGCAGCAAGGATCATGGGCGTGCGATAGGGGGGCAGGCGGCCTGACGCAAGCCGAAGGGTAGTGTTGCGCAATAATCACACAGACACACAAATCGTCGGACGCGTTGCGATCATACGATGACAAATGCCCGGACATTCCCTAGCCACACTTCTGCTGAAGCGTGAAGCCACGGTTCGGGGAGTTTTCGGCTCCGCCCTAGGGTAAAAGCCAGGGTGTCGAGACGATCACAAGGGGGTTGACGATATTCGTCACGCGGACGGTCGGATCGGAAACGATCCGGCCGTTTCGTTTTGGGGTCTCGTCACCCCTGCCCTTCGACTGCGCGCTGGGCGGGTGTTCAGGATGGAACCGGCAGTCGGCCAGGCAGGGGCCGTTTGACACTGCTCGCCAGGGCGTCACAAGCGCTCCTGCCTATGCAGGAGCGACGTTCAGCCTCATTCGTCCTTCTTTTTCTTGTTATGGTTGGCATAAAGCATTGCGGCCACAATCGCGGCAGAACCAATGCCAATCCCGATGCCAGCCTTCACCAGATTGGCATTGCGCTTGCCATCCTTGGCGTCGGCGGACTTTGCGCCCGCTTCGAGATCAAGCTTGCCATCATCTTCGGTCATGGGGAATCTCCGGAATTGCAGCCTTGCCCCTACCCCTCTCGCCGCACCGGCGTCACGAAAAAAATGCAGCCGGACCACAAGTGATCCGGCTGCAGTCACACCTGTCTGAACGGAAGCCTTTTCGGGTAGAAACCTCACTCCGCCCCGGGTCGCTAAAAGCGGGATGAGATCAGTGGCCGCGAGCCGCTACTCCGATGAGGCTGCAATCTCCGACAAGAAGGTGCTATCAAGAATCCGTATGCGCCCATGATCCAGCGCGATGATGCCGCCATCGGCCCAGGCACTGAGCTGACGATTGATATTTTCCCGGCTCATTCCCGCGAAACTGCCCAGTTCGCTCTGGCTCAGGTCGAGCCGCAGGCGCCCGTCATTCCCCGCCTCACGCAGCGTCAGACGCTGGAGAAAACGGGCAAGGCGCGGGCCAGACGCAAAGGCGCGATCACTTTCGATCGTGCTGTTGGTCTGGCGCAGGCGGCGGGCCAGTTCGCGCATCAGGCGCCAGGCCATGCCCGGCTGCCGTTCCACAAACGCCTCGAATGCCGCCCGCGTCAGTCTCAGATATCGTCCTTCGGAAAGGGCGATCACGGATGCCGTCCGCTCCCCCCCGTCAAGCACCGCGATTTCGCCCAGCACCGTACCCGGATCGGCATAGTCGAGCGTGATTTCCCGCCCGTTCTGCGCCACCATCGTTACCCGCGCATTGCCGTTGAGCAGAATGATCAGCGAATCCCCCGGATCGCCCTGCAGCAGCAGCGTCTGCCCCTTCTTCATCTTGTTATCGCTTGAAAGGCCCAGAAGGTCCGTCAGTTCATCGGCCCGGCATGCCGCAAAGAGCGTGCCGGGGGGCATAAGCGCGGAAAGTTGTGCTGCGTCCATGATGGCCTTTCCGAATCGGCCATGCGCCGACTCTTGTCATTTTAGGGAAAGGCAGGAAATCCGATTGTGCCGGTCGTCACAAGGAGAAAATCACGCGATGCCAAGCACCTTGTGCGTTTGAGTCGACAGCCGCCAGCGCGGGTGTTCCAGCACAAAAGCCACGGCAACCGCCCGGTTTGCGGCGAGATCCGGCCCGTCCATAGGCTGGATCAGGAAGTGCGTGAAATCCCAGCCTTCCATCGTCCGCCAGTCGCTGCCTGGTTGCGGCCAGACGAGTTTCAGTTCGTTACCCGACCGTTGGACGGTGTCGCTGCCCGCTTTGGGGCTGATGCACAACCAGTCAATGCCAGATGGTGCCACGATTGTGCCGTTGGATTCCACCCCGATTTCCAGGCCGCTGGCGTGAAGCGCATCGATCAACGCCGCGTCAAGCTGAAGCAACGGCTCTCCGCCGGTAATGACAACATAGGGATTGCCACCCTGCACATCCCCCCAGCAGCTTGCGACTGCCCGGGCCAGATCATCCGCCCGCGCAAATTTTCCGCCGCCCGGCCCATCGATGCCGACGAATTCCGTGTCACAGAACTGGCAGACAGCCGTGGAACGATCCTGTTCCCGCCCGCTCCACAAATTGCACCCGGCAAAGCGCAGGAACACCGCGCGACGGCCGGCATGAACCCCTTCGCCCTGAAGGGTGAGGAACAGTTCCTTTACGGCGTATGTCACCGCAGCGCCGGATCAACCAGACCCGCCTCCGCAAAGCCTTTCGCCCGCAAGCGGCAGCTATCGCACAAGCCGCAAGGCGTGCCGTCTGCCGTGGGATCATAGCATGACCAGCTCAACCCCGCATCCAGCCCCAGCCGCGCCGCTTCACGGGCAATGTCCGCCTTGCTCATCGCAATGAGGGGCGTGTGGACATGGAAGCGTTCGCCTTCGACGCCCGCCTTTGTGGCAGCGGCTGCCATTGCTTCAAATGCGGCAATGAATGCCGGACGACAATCGGGATAGCCGGAATAGTCGAGCGCATTCACACCGATAAAAATATCGCGCGCGCCCAGCGCTTCCGCCCAGCCCAGTGTCAGTGACAGGAAAATGGTGTTGCGCGCAGGCACATAGGTGGGCGGGATGCTGCCATCCACGCCGTCCTTGGGCACGGCAATGGCGCTGTCCGTCAGTGCCGATCCGCCAAAGGCTGACAGATTGACGGGCATCACCACATGCCGTTCTGCCCCCAGCATCGCGGCCACCCGCGTCGCCG
>JANOAJ010000140.1:0-2819 GCA_031411035.1 Sphingomonadales bacterium | reverse complement strand
CCCCAGGTGAAATCCTTCACCCCGGCGAATTGCTTGTAGAGTTCGGGGAAATTGTCGATGGTCGCCTTGCCCAAAGCCGCGAGATCACGCGCGGTGGTGTAGGTTACGCCTTCATCAGGCCAGCCATTGGACGTGCCATATTGGGTGTTGGAAAGCCCGAGCTTCGCCGCCGTTGCGTTCATATGCGCGACAAAGGCAGCTTCGGTGCCGAACATGCCCTCAGCCAGCACGACACAGGCATCATTGCCCGAAAGCGTGGAAATGCCGTGGAGCAGATTTTCAATGCTGACATTCTCACCAACTGAGAGGAACATCGTCGAACCCGCTGCCGGACCGTGCCATTTTGTCCAGGTTTCCGGGCGCACGGTGAACTTCTGGTCCAGGCTGAACTTGCCCTGCTTTATCAAGTCAAAGGCGACATACATCGTCATCATCTTCGCCATCGAAGCTGGCGGAATCCGGCGATCCGCATCCTTGGCGTAGAGCACTGCCCCCGAAGACAGATCGACCATATAGGCCACAGGCGCACTCGTTTCGAACGGAGGCGCTGCCGCAGAAACTGGCAGAGATACCGCGACCAGCGCGGCAGGAATGGCGAAATGCAGCTTCATGGATACCCTTTTGTCGATCAGGAGCGACTCAATGCGTGATTCTGGCGTCGCGATAGCCTTTTGCCCTTAGGCCGCCAAGCGCCCGTTGTGCGGCCCCTTCGCTTTCATAGGGGCCAGTCCGCACACGCCAGAGCGCCCCGGCGGCAACAGCCTGCCCGCCGGCCTTTGCCGCAACGGATTTGGCGCTGGCAGCATTGCCAAAAGCACCAATCTGCACAAACCAGCTGCCAGCAACGGTTTGCGCTGCCATCGGTTTCACAACTGGCCTGGGCGTCGGCAAGGCAGCCGTCGGTTTCGCACCAGGCGGCGGAAAATCTGCGCCCGCTTGTGCTTCAGTCTTGGGTGGCGGAGGAACTTTCACCACCGGTTTGACCGGGCGCACGGTAGGCTTTCGTGCTGTGGCGATTGCGGCCGCAGGGGCGTCCGCCTTGGGCGCTGGCGCATCCTTCAGCTTGAGCTTGAGAGCATTGAGCAAGCCTGGCGGAGTCGGCAACCGCTCGGTCGCCTGATTGCCATTTTTCAGCGCACTACGTTCATATTCGGGTGGATTGACCCGCCGGACGCGCACCGGAACATGCCCCTGCCCTGCGACGCCAAGTTGCCTTGCCGCCCCGGAAGACAGATCGATAATACGATCCCTGGCAAATGGCCCACGATCATTGATGCGCACCAGGATCGTCCGCCCGGTATCAAGATTGGTCACTTCCACAAAGCTGGGCATAGGCAAGGTGCGATGCGCCGCGCTCACGCCATCGGGATTGAAGGCTTCGCCATTGCCTGTGTTTTGCCCGCGTCGTTCATCGCCATACCAACTGGCATAGCCAACCTCGTCATAATTCACCTCATCGCGTGGCGTAAAGCTTTGTCCTTCGGCGAGGTAAGGCTCACCAACTTTGACAGGCTCCGCAACGGGCGGTGGCGGAGGTGAAACGGGCTTGGCGCGCGCAACCGCGCGACCGTCCTCAATTCCGTCGAAACTCCCACAGGCGACCAGCGTCAATGCTGACGCGACCCAAAGTCTATTTTTCCACCGCATCGGCAAGTAGTCCCACTGACAGCCCGTAAAAATTGGAGCAGTTATAATCAAGGATAACGCGGTAGTTGCCGGTGAGCAAATAGGCGGGCGCGTCGGGACCATCCGGCTCAAGCAGGGTCGCCAGAGTGGAATCGCCCAAGGATCTGCCTGACAATTGCGTGACGCCACGCGCGCGCCATTCTGCCACGGTCAGCCAACGGCTGTGGCGCGCATGCACCCGGGCGCAGCGCGGCGATACCGTGCGGTTCACAAGCGCTGCCCGATCAAGCGACGCGGGCACGGCCACCCGCGCACCCCAGGCTTCCCCCGGACGCCAGCCGGCTTGCCGGAAATAATTGGCAATCGATGCCAGCGCGTCAGCTTCGCTTGTCCAGATATCCGCGCGGCCATCGCCATCGCCATCCCGGCCAAGCCGCAGATACATGCTGGGCAGAAACTGGGGATATCCGGTTGCGCCTGCCCAACTGCCTTTCAGCCGATCCCGGGAAAAGCCGCGATCCATCATTTTCAGGGTCGCAATGAATTCACCGGTGAACAATTCCCGCCGACGCCCTTCATACGCCAGAGTGGCAAGCGAATTGGCCAGATCGAAATCACCGGTGAACGATCCGTAATTGGTTTCATGCCCCCAAATGGCGACCATGATCGATTCAGGCACGCCCGTTTCTCGCTCCACCCTTCCGAGCAGCCCGCGCAGCGCCTGATATTTCTCGCGCCCGCGTGAAATGCGGGCGCTGTCCACATGCTTGGCGGCATAGGGCGCGAATTTGGGGATGGGGGCGTTGGGGTCATTGGGATTGCCGCCCGGCTGGGCACGATCCAGATCAATCACACGTTGGTGGAGGAACAATGTGGGAATTACGGCATCCACCGTTGCCCGGCTCACCCCCGCTGCCAGCGCCTGCGCGCCCAATTGCGCAGCGAAGTTTCTGAAATCGCCATTCGCTTCCATCGCCCCCTGCGCCCTTACCGGCATCGAGGAAGACATGGGCATCACTGCCGCCAAAGCCAGCGCAGATGCGCCCAAAACTGATTTACATCCCGCCATAATGGGCATGTGTCGCACGTTTGGTGGACAAACGGAATTGCCATTCGTCGCCGCACTTGCACGAAAGAGCGGGAAACGTCTAAAGGCAGCGCCCGAGCGGACAGGTGGCCGAGTGGTTTAAGGC
>JANOAJ010000139.1:0-20519 GCA_031411035.1 Sphingomonadales bacterium | reverse complement strand
GCGGCGCCCGGCACCAGCCCGGCGGAAATCGGCGCGATGGTGGAAGCCGCGCTTGACGGCAATGCGACGCCATTCGTGGTCCCCGCGCTGTTTTCGCCCGGCGTTCCCGCCACTGCCTATGCCTTTCGCAGCCGTTCCCCCGCAGACAATCTCCGCGCGTCGCTCTGCCTGACGGCCGCCATCTATTATGAAGCGGGCAATGAGCCGGACGAAGGCCAGCGCGCCGTGGCGCAAGTGGTGCTCAACCGCGTCCGCCATCCCGCCTTCCCGAAAACGGTTTGCGATGTGGTCTATCAGGGCACCGAGCGCCCCGGCGTCCTGTGCCAGTTCAGCTATGCCTGTGACGGATCCATGGCGCGGACACCCAGCTTGGCCGGGTGGATCCGCGCGCGCCGCGTGGCGCAACTGGCGCTGGCGGGCTATGTCTATGCGCCGGTGGGGCTGGCGACCCATTATCACACCATGGCCGTCGCCCCCGCCTGGGACAAGACGATGACACCTGCCGCCATCGTTGGTGCCCATATCTTCTACCGCCTGCCCGGCGGTGCCGGGAGCGCGCAAGCCTTCACCGCCCGCTATTCCGGCGGAGAACCCGTGCCCGGGCCGCGTGCCAAGCTGTTCGTACCCGATGCCCCGCTGATGATGGCCGATGCCGGGGCAATGCCCCCGCTTCCGGGTCAATGGATTGATCCCGCGCTGGCCCAGTCCGCACCGCCCATAGCCCGCGTGGCAAACACGGCACCGACCAAAAGGGTGGCGGAAGACAAGCGCTATGTGCAAGGCAGCCTGCCCGAAAGCGATGTGCTGCCCCAATATCGGGATAGCGGAAGCTGGATCACGCGATAGGCCGAAACGGGGCATAGCCCCCTTGCCCTTTCCGAACATATCTGGAACAAGCGCGGCCATGCAGACTCACATTTCCGTGCGCGGCGCGCGCGAACATAATCTCAAGAACGTGGATGTGGATATTCCGCGCGAGACGCTGACCGTGATCACGGGCCTTTCCGGATCCGGAAAATCATCGCTCGCGTTCGATACAATCTATGCCGAGGGCCAGCGGCGCTACGTCGAGAGCCTGTCGGCCTATGCGCGACAGTTTCTGGAGATGATGCAGAAGCCCGATGTCGATCATATCGACGGCCTCAGCCCCGCGATCAGCATCGAGCAGAAGACCACCAGCCGCAACCCGCGCTCCACCGTGGCCACGGTTACCGAGATTTACGATTATATGCGCCTGCTCTGGGCGCGGGTGGGCATCCCCTATTCGCCGGCCACTGGCCTGCCGATTTCCGCGCAGACCGTTAGCCAGATGGTTGACCGGGTGATGGCGCTGCCTGAGGGGACGCGCCTCTATCTGCTCGCCCCGGTCGTGCGCGGGCGCAAGGGCGAATATCGCAAGGAACTGGCCGAATGGCAGAAGGCCGGCTTCACGCGTGTCCGCATCGACGGGCAGTTTTACGAGATGGAAGAAGCGCCCGCGCTCGACAAGAAATACAAGCATGACATCGAGGTTGTGGTCGATCGCATCGTGGTGCGCGAAGGAATCGAGACGCGGCTGGCGGATTCGTTCGAGACAGCGCTGAAGCTGGCTGAGGGGCTGGCTTATGCCGACCCAGCGGATGCGTCTCCAGAAGGGGCTGTCCCTTCAGGGACTGTCTCCGCTGAGACCGGGGGACAGTCCCCAAAGGAAATCTTGTCCGACAATGCCCCCCCCGGCCGCATCGTCTTTTCCGAAAAATTCGCCTGCCCCGTATCGGGCTTCACAATTGCCGAAATCGAGCCGCGCCTGTTCAGCTTCAACGCGCCGCAAGGGGCGTGCCCGGCGTGTGACGGTCTTGGCGAGAAGCTCTATTTCGATCCTGACCTGATCGTGCCCAATCATGATCTCAGCCTGAAAAAGGGCGCGGTGGTGCCCTGGGCAAAGTCCAACCCGCCTTCGCCTTACTACATGCAGGTGCTGGCCAGCCTGGCCCGGCATTATGGCTTCAGCCTGGATACGCCGTGGAAGGATCTGGGCTGGGAAGCGCAGGGCGTGATCCTGAATGGCGCGGGCGCGGAGATCATCCGGCTGACCTTTCAGGATGGCCGCAAATCCTATGATGTGCAGAAAACCTTCAACGGGGTGATCGGCAATCTCAACAAACGGTTGCTGCAGACCGAAAGCACCTGGATGCGCGAGGAGTTGGCCAAGTACCAATCGTCCGCGCATTGCGAAGTGTGCGGCGGCGCGCGGCTGAAACCTGAAGCCCGCGCCGTGAAGATCGCGGGCGAGGATATCAGCATTTCCACCCGCCGGAGTGTCGTCGATGCGCTGCTCTGGTTCTCCACGCTGGAAGAAAAACTGACCAGCCAGCAGGCGCAGATTGCCAAGGCGATCCTGAAGGAAATCAACGAGCGGCTGGGCTTCCTCAACAATGTCGGGCTCGATTATCTCAATCTTGACCGGACGAGCGGCACGCTTTCGGGAGGGGAAAGCCAGCGCATCCGCCTGGCGTCGCAGATCGGTTCCGGCCTGTCCGGCGTGCTATATGTGCTCGATGAACCCAGCATCGGCTTGCACCAGAAGGATAATGACCGGCTGCTCGAAACCCTGAAACGCCTGCGTGATCTGGGCAATACCGTGATCGTGGTGGAGCATGATGAGGATGCGATCCGCACTGCCGATTATATCATCGACATGGGGCCGGGGGCCGGTGTGCATGGCGGAGAGATTGTCGCGCAGGGCAAGCTGGCAGATATCGAGCGCGCGGAAGGCAGCCTTACCGCCGACTACCTGACCGGACGCCGAGAAATTGCCGTACCTGCCAAGCGCCGAAAGGGCAGTGGCAAGAAACTGACCGTGAAGGGAGCGACGGCCAACAACCTGCAAAACGTCACGGCCAGCATTCCGCTTGGCACCTTTTGCTGCATCACCGGGGTTTCGGGCAGCGGTAAATCATCGCTGACCATTGATACGCTCTACGCGGCAGCCGCCCGCACGCTCAACGGCGCGCGGATCGTGACGGGCAAGCATGACAAGATCGAAGGGCTGCAATATCTCGACAAGGTGATCGATATCGATCAATCGCCGATTGGCCGCACGCCGCGATCAAATCCGGCCACCTATACAGGGGCGTTCACCAACATCCGGGACTGGTTTGCCGGGCTCCCGGAATCCGGCGCGCGCGGGTACAAGCCAGGGCGCTTCAGTTTCAACGTGAAAGGCGGACGCTGCGAAGCATGCAGCGGTGACGGCCTGATCAAGATCGAAATGCACTTCCTGCCCGATGTCTATGTCACGTGCGAACAGTGCAAGGGCGCGCGCTACAATCGCGAGACGCTGGAAGTGAAGTTCAAGGGCAAGAGCATCGCCGATGTGCTGCATATGACGGTGGAAGACGCGCTCGAATTCTTCAAGGCTGTCCCGCCGATTCGGGACAAGATGGCGATGCTGGCCGAAGTCGGGCTCGGCTATGTCGAAGTCGGCCAGTCCGCCACCACGCTGTCGGGTGGCGAGGCGCAGCGCGTGAAGCTTGCGAAGGAACTCTCTCGCCGTGCGACCGGCAACACGCTCTATATTCTCGATGAACCCACCACCGGGTTGCATTTCGAGGATGTCCGCAAACTGCTTGAAGTGCTCCACGCGCTGGTCGAGCAGGGCAATAGCGTGGTGGTGATCGAACATAATCTGGACGTGATCAAAACCGCCGACTGGATCATCGACCTTGGCCCCGAAGGCGGCGTGAAAGGCGGGGAGATCATCGCGGAGGGCACACCTGAACAAGTCGCCGAAACCGCGCGCAGCTATACCGGCGGCTATCTGAAACCCCTGCTGGAGCGAGGCAAACGGGTGGAAGCCACTCCTGCAGCCAGGGTGCGCAAGGGCAAGAAGGCGGAGATGCTGGTGTAAAATCCCTCCGCATCTCCACGCCTCCGCGTGAGCCAAAATTCAGATAGTGTCCCAGTTTGAAATTTGGCCTTCCCAGATATGTCGTTCCGGCGAATGCCGGAATTTCACTTTTCTCGGTTTGGCGGCGACCCAGGAAGGAAGAGAGATTCCGGCATTCGCCGGAATGACCAGCTACACAGGTAATCCAATTTCAAACCGAGACGCTCCGAAATTCAATCAGCGTTCGTTCCAAAGCATCGTTATGGTCACGCGGAGGCGCAGAGACGCGGAGAAGAAAGGCAGAAGGAAATGACTGGCTATCGCCCCGAATTTGAAGCCGCCCTCCGCTTGTTCGCACGGGTCAGTGAGGCGATGGCAGCGCGGGGGTGTGAACGCCCGATATTGGTCGGCGGCGCGGCGGCGGAATTCTATTCGAGAAGTGCCATCAGTACTGGCGATTTTGATTTGTGTTCGCCTTCGCAAGATATTTTGGAGGCGGAAATGTAGCGGGCCGGATTTGTGCGCCCCGCTGGAAAGGGCCAGATGCTCAAGGGCTGGATTCATCCTGATCTCAGGCTTGGCTTTGAGGTTGTTGCCCGCGTTCCGATGGATGGCGGATTCGATCGCGATACCCTCGCACTCATCGACAGCTTTTCTAACGACGGCAAATTCGTCATAATTTCGGTGGAGGATTTGATTGCGGACCGGATGGGGCAATATGCCTCTGGCACTGCGGCAAACAGGATTGATCAGGCGAAAATGCTTTTCGGCCTTCACCCCTGTCTAGATCGGGTCTATCTTGCCCGCCGGATAAAGGAAGAGACGTTAGGCGACTATGGCATCGAAGCGCTTGAAAACTGACGAAAGCTGGACAGGACGGAGGATCGACTTCCCGGCCTTCAGCGAAGCTTTGTCCGCTCGCCGCGCTGAACTTGGCAATCCCGAGCTCCCCCGCAACAGCGGGAAAAACCGGACGGAAAGCAAGAAAGCATTACTGGCCGCGATTGAAGCCGCCGGAGGGAAGTGGTGAGGCAGGAAGTCTCAAATACCCCCAAGACATCCAGTTCCGCAGCCATGCGATAACTTACCGAAGCGGACTTCTCACCAGGACCGCCCGTCCACCATGCGCACCTCAACCCCGGCAACCACATCCGCGTCAAACAGCCGCATGTTCACGCCCATCCGGTCTTGCGGGATATGCGGCATAGGGGTCCAGTGCGTCGTGCAACCGCAGACGCCACAGAAGTGCGTGCCGATGGCAGGCGGTTCCATATCCGCGCGCGTGTAGGTTGCGGTTTCGCCGGTAACCGCCACCTCGGCGGGATTGAAATAGCCCCACAGCCCTGCCACCTTGGTGCACAGGGTGCAGTTGCAACTATTGAGATAGTCGGGCGCTCGCGCCACGGTGATCGTCACGCGTCCGCAATGGCAAGTGCCTGTATGCGCCATCGCGGCCATCAGCCCTTGCGATGCTCGCCCTTCACCCAGCGCACGGTGCCGCTCGAAGCGCGCATCACAACGGTGTGGGTGGTCATCTTGCCACCGGGCAGGCGCTTTACCCCGTCCAGCAGGGAGCCGTCCGTCACACCGGTTGCGGCAAAGATGCAGTCACCCTTGGCCAGTTCGGTCAGATCATAGATATAATCTAGATCGGTGATGCCCCATTTGCGCGCGCGGCCTTTTTCATCGTCATTGCGGAACAGCAGGCGCCCCTTGAACTGGCCGCCCACGCAACGCAGCGCTGCTGCCGCCAGCACGCCTTCGGGTGCGCCGCCGCTGCCCATATACATGTCAATGGTGGTATCGGGATTGGTCACCGCGATGACGCCCGCCACATCGCCATCCGGGATCAGCATGATGCCGCAGCCCAGCCCGCGCAGCTCAGCGATCAGCTTTTCGTGGCGCGGGCGATCCAGCACACAGACGATGATCTCGTCAGGCCGCACGCCCTTGGCCGCAGCGACAGCCGCGACATTTTCGGTCGCGCTCTTGTTCAGGTCAATAATGCCTTCGGGATAGCCGGGGCCGACCGCCAGCTTGTCCATATACACGTCAGGCGCGTTCAGCAGATTGCCTTCTTCCGCCACAGCCAGCACCGCCAGCGCATTGGGGCCGGCCTTGGCCGTGATCGTGGTGCCTTCCAGCGGATCAAGCGCAATGTCGATCTTCGGGCCGGTGCCAATCGCCGAGCCGACCTTTTCACCAATGAAGAGCATCGGCGCTTCATCCCGCTCGCCTTCGCCGATCACGACCGTGCCGTCCATGGCAAGTTCGTTGAGCGCGGCGCGCATCGCTTCCACTGCTGCGGCATCCGCTGCTTTTTCATCACCCCGGCCGATCAGTGTAGATGCCGCGATGGCCGCCGCTTCCGTAACGCGCACCATTTCAAGCACAAGAACGCGATCAAGGATTTTGCTTGCAGAGACGGTCATTTGGGGGAATCCTGTTTTTGCCTGTTGGCAGGCGCGTTAAGCGAGGCGTGTGGCAATGTCGAGAATTTCGCTGATCTTGCTGAGCCTTTTTGTTGCGGCACCGGTGGCTGCATACGCTCAGCCTGTGGCACCGCTTGTCTTGCCTGACCCGATGGCAAAATATGAAGCCTTTGCGTCAGTGGTGGTGAAGCGCTGCATCCGCCCGGCAGACGCGCGCGAAATCATGATCTGCGGCAGACGCAATGCCGACCGTTACCGGGTGCCGTTTACCGGCTATGCGGTGGGCGATCCGCGTGGGGAGACGGTTGCGGGCGAACGCGTGCGACTTCAGAATCAGACAACAACATGCCAGGATCTCGGGCCGTTTCAGATCAAATGCGGGATGGTGGGCGTCCACGCCACAGTCGGGCTGGGCAAAGGCGGCATGACGCTAAGAACGCCGGCCGATTAATCGCCCAATATATGCATCACCATCGGCGTGGCTTTGAGACTGTCTGATCCTTCAAGCAGCGCCAGCGCCTTGGTGACATTTTCTTCGCGGCATTCATGGGTGACCATCGCGACGACGGCTGCACCTTCTGCCGTCACGCCGCGCTGGCTGAGCGATTCGATGGACACGCTGGCATCGCGCATCGCGGCGGTAATTTCCGCCAGCACACCAGCCCTGTCTGCCACAATGAAGCGGATATAGCTTTTGCCGACGCGTTCGCCAGCGGACGCGCGGCCCGATCTGGCAAGGCTGGCGACAGGCATGGCAAAGGCGGGGCCGGTTTCGCCGCGGGCAATGTCGATCAGGTCGGCCACGACCGCAGAGGCCGTTGGCCCCTCGCCTGCGCCGCGGCCCTGCAGGAACAGGCGTCCGACGAAATTGCCTTCCGCCACAACGGCATTCAACGATCCCGTGACGTGCGCCAGCGGATGGGAAAGCGGCACAAGGCAGGGCTGCACGCGCTGTGACAAACCGTGGCCATTTGCCGACGCCATCCCGACCAGCCGGATGCGATGCCCCAGCGCCTGCGCCTCGACAATGTCTGCCGCGATGACATGGCGGATTCCGCTGATGCACACGCCCTCAAAATCAATCGCCGTTCCAAAGGCGAGGCTGGCAAGGATCGACAGCTTGTGCGCTGCGTCAACACCATCAATATCGAATGAGGGGTCGGCCTCGGCATAGCCCAGCGCCTGCGCTTCACCCAACACTTCGGCAAAGTCGCGGCCTTCGGCTTCCATCGTGGACAATATATAGTTGCACGTGCCGTTGAGGATGCCGAACACGCCAGACAGTTCGTTGGCAGCCGCCCCTTCGCGCAGCCCCTTGATCACCGGAATGCCGCCCGCAACTGCCGCTTCATATTTCAGCGCCACGCCCGCTTTTTCGGCGGCCTCGGCCAATTCCAGACCGTGATGGGCGATCATTGCCTTATTGGCGGTAACAAAGGCGCGGCCTGCCGCAATCGTGTTGCGCGCCAGCACCAGCGCCGGGCCATCTGATCCGCCGACCAGTTCCACCACCACATCCACGCCGGCAAGCGAGGCAAGCGAGGTTGTGTCATCCACCCAGGCAAAGCGCGCAAGATCAACCCCGCGATCCCGGCTGCGATCCCGCGCGGACACGGCCACAACCTCGATTGGCCGCCCCGCCCGCCGCGCGATCAGATCACGATTGGCATCCAGCAATTTGATCACACCGGCACCCACGGTGCCCAGGCCCGCAAGGGCGATACGTAGCGGTTCAGTCATGCGGCCCGCCCCTAAGGCGGCGGAGCGCGTTTGCCAAGACGATGCCTTGCGAGAACGCATTGTGCAGCCTACCTCTGTCCTCATGACAGCCACCACCCTGCCCGACCGCGCCGTGATCCGCCTATCGGGCGAAGATGTGCGTGGTTTCCTGCAAGGGCTGGTGACAAACGATGTTGCCGGGCCGCTGCCGGTATGGGCCGGGCTGCTCACGCCGCAAGGCAAGACGCTCTTCGACTTCCTCGTCTGGAACGAAGACGACGACTTGCTGATCGACTGCGAAGCGGAACAGGCCGAAACGCTGGCGCGGCGGCTTTCCATGTACCGGCTGCGGCGACCCATCGTGATTGATGTTGATCCCGATCTTGCCGTCCACTGGTCGGCAGCGGGCGATGAAGGCGTGCCCGACCCGCGCAATCCGGCGCTGGGCCGCCGCTGGATCGGGCCGCCGGGCGAAGAAACCTGGGGCTGGCATGCCCACCGGCTCGGTCTGGGCGTGGTCGAAGGGCTGGCTGAACTGGGAAGCGACCGCACGCTCTGGCTGGAATGCAACGCCCGTGAACAGAATGGTGTCAGCTTCACCAAGGGATGTTATGTCGGCCAGGAAAATACCGCACGGATGCACCACCGCGACAAGGTGAACCGCGCACTTTCTGTTGTGCCGGCCGACGATGATCCGGGCGAAGCCGCGCGGGTCTGGTATCCGGATCTGAAGCTGGCGGTTACGGTTGCGCGAAAGGGTTAGGCCGCCAGGGCCCGCAAATCCGGCCCAACAGTCCCGGCCAGACCAGCCCGCACATGCTTGGCCAGCAAGCGGTGCCGCTCGACCGGGCCGGGCAGTTCCCAGCCCCCTGTCACGTCCGCCGCGAAGCCGAAGAAGCGGCCGTAATATTCCGGATCGCCAATCATCATCATGGGCGTGCTGTCTGCGGTTTCCATCAGGTGCGTCATCAGGAGGCGGCCGATTCCGCCGCGCTGAACATCCGGGGCAACCGCCACAGGGCCGACCAGCGTCACGCGTTCCCCCGCGACCAGCACCGGCCAGCTTTGCAGTGTCCCGACCAGCGTCTCACCATCCAGCGCGGCAAAGCTGAGATGCGGGATTGCCTGCGTCCCGGCGCGCAGCTTGTAGGCCGTGCGGCCAAAGCGATCGGCGCCAAAAGCCGCGTCCAGCAAGGCTTCCACACGATCGGGCCTGATCCCGGCGAGAGGCACAATTTCTATCAACGCTGCGAACCCTTTTGCGAAGGCCGCGCGCTTTAAGACAATCACGAGCGATTGAAAGGGGAAATTTGCGCGCACCTCTGCCAAAGGGGATTTCAACTGATACCGCTGATTCGTGAAAGGGCTTTGTGGAAGACCGTCTGACTCTTGAAGTGACTGATCTGGAAGTGCCGGTGCTGACCGGAATCTATTCGGAAGAAACCCATTTGCCCCAGCCCCTGCGCATATCGGTGCGTGTGGATCTTGCGTGCCGCGATGTCTTCCTTCCCGATACCCCCCTCAGCGCGTCCAAGAATTATATGGATCTGAAGCGCGCCATGTCCGCCGCCCTGCCGCCGGGACAGCATTTCGTGCTGATCGAAGCGATTGCGGATCACATTGCCGATACTTTGTTCGTGCAGGACAAGCGCGTGACGCGCGTTGAGGTGAAGATCGTCAAGCTCGCCATTGCCGAAGCCAAGGAAGCCATCGGCATCACGCTGGTGCGGCACCGGAAATGAAGCTGGCCCTTGTCACCGGCGGCTTCAGGCGGCTGGGCGGCACGATCGCCGCGCGGCTGGCGAATGCAGGCTGGGCGCTGGCGCTGCATTGCCACAAGCATAGTGAACCCGATGCCGATCTGGCCCTTGCCCTGGCAGCAAACGGCACGGTGTGGCGCGGCTTTCAGGCCGAACTGGCGGATGGCGCGTCGGTTCAGGCCCTGATTCCGGCTGTCACCGCCCATTTCGGCCGCGCGCCTGACCTGCTGGTCAACAGCGCGTCCCGGTTCGAATGGGACAATCCGGAAAGCATCACGCCCCAGGCACTGGCGGGCCATATGGCCGTAAACCTCTCCGCCCCCGTCCTCCTCGCGACCACGCTCGCGGCGCATCTCGCGCCCGACCAAAGCGCCGCCATTGTCAACATTCTTGACCAGCGGATACGCCAGCCCAATGCCGACCAGTTGAGTTATACCCTGTCCAAACAGGCACTCGCCGGAGCCACCGACACGCTGGCTCGTGCGCTGGCACCGCGCGTCCGCGTAAATGCGGTCGCGCCCGGCCTGACGATCCCGACGGACGACTATCTGCCTGCCCAGATGGTGCGCCTGGCAGCGGCCATGCCGCTCGGTCTGCTGCCGGAACCTGACGACATTGCCGACGCCGTGCTGTGGCTGGCCGAGGCCCGGGCAACGACGGGGCAGACCATCTTTGTCGATGGCGGCGCAAGCCTCAAATCCTTTGACCGCGATTTTGAATTTCTGGAACGGGAATAGCCGATCATCATGCCAAGCTCTCAGGAACTGCTGACCTCCGATTTTTCCACCCTGCCCGATCTCGTCCGCGCGCATGCGGCGGAGCGCCCGGAAGCGATTGCCGTGGCTGATCCGGACACGCGGTTAAGCTGGGCGCAACTGGACGAACTGGTCGACAGGATTGCCGTGCGCCTTCAGCAGGAGGGCGTAGGCCCAGGCAAGGCAACCGCAGTCGCAGGCCTGAACTCCGTGGCGCAAGTCGCCATAATTGTGGCCACCCTGCGCGCCGGGGCCATTGCCGGGCTGATCACCAATAGCGCCACGGGCGAACAGATGGCCGCGATGGTGCGCGATTCCGGCGCACAGCACCTGTTCCTCGACGCGCCTGCCGCCCAGTCCCTCGCCGATCAGGATTATGGCACGCCTTCCCTGATCGCGATGGATGAGAGCGCGGCCGGCGTGCCACTGTCTGAGTGGATGGCCCCTGTGGGGGAACGGCCCGCGCCTGTTGCGATTACGCCCGAAACGGGCTTCAACATCATCTATTCCAGCGGCACGACGGGCACCCCCAAAGGCATTGTCCACAGCCACAAGATGCGCTGGCAGCATATCCAGCGCGGCGTGCCCGCCTATGGCCCGAAAGCCGTGACGATCCTCTCCACGCCGCTCTATTCCAACACCACAATGGCGAGCTTCATGCCGACAATGGGATCGGGTGGCACGGTGGTGCTGATGAAGAAGTTCGATACGCTGGGTTTTCTCGAACTGGCGGAGCGCGAGCGGGCCACGAACACGATGCTCGTCCCCGTCCAGTATCGCCGCCTGATGGCGCATCCGGAGTTTGACCGCTTCGATCTTTCCAGCTTTGTGATGAAATATTGCACCAGTGCGCCCTTTGCGGCCGCGCTGAAGGCCGACATTGTGGCCCGCTGGCCCGGCGGGCTGACCGAGATTTACGGGATGACCGAAGGCGGCTGCGTCTTCATTCTCGAAGCGCATAAATATCCGGAAAAGCTCCACACTGTCGGCCAACCCTCCCCCGGCCATGAGGCAAAGCTGATCGACGAGGATCTGAACGAATTGCCTGCAGGTTCGGTTGGCGAAATCGTGGGTCGCAGTTTGGCGATGATGACCGGCTATAACAACCGCCCCGATGCAACCGACGCGATGAAGTGGCGAGACAAGGATGGCAACCTGTTCTACCGCCACGGTGATATTGGCCGCATCGACGAAGATGGTTTCCTGACGCTGATGGACCGCGCCAAGGACATGATCATTTCGGGCGGTTTCAATATCTACCCAAGCGATCTCGAAGGCGTGCTGCTCCAGCAACCCGGTGTCGTGGAAGCGGCCGTAATCGGCGCGCCGAGCGAGGAATGGGGCGAAACCCCTGTGGGCTTCGTGGTGCTGCGCGAGGGCGCGGACATGGCGGCAATCCTCGCCGCCAGCAACGCCAAGGTGGGCAAAACCCAGCGGCTCAATCGCCTGATCGCGGTGGACGAACTGCCCCGCAGCCCGATCGGCAAAGTCCTGAAACGCGAATTGCGGGAGCGGTTGTAAGGTGAAGGCCGCTCCCGCTTCGTTTGCAGCGCCGTTATGCCAACGCTGATTTCGGAGCCTTGCGGCGGCGACGGACAGCGCCCCCGGCAAGACCAAAGCCGGCCACCATCATGGCCCAGCTTGCCGGTTCAGGCACGGCGGAGAAGCCGAGGCCGATCGCCTCTTCGCGGCTCAGTGCGAAGGAGAAGATGCGGGTCGGGATCAGCGCAAGCCCGTTCGGGCAGACACCGCCAAAGCTGACCTGCGCCATCACGCTGCCCGTGCCGTTGGTGCAGACATCGAACTGTTCGCCCGAGCCTGTCTGCGTCACCGAATAGTCATTGTCGGTCATCAGGATCAGCGATACACCGCCCCCCACCAGACGCGGCCCGAACGCAAGGCCCTCGATCTTTTCGGGCAGGACGATGCCCTGGGCCAGGAGTTTGGCACGGATATCCAGAAACGCGGTCTTCGAAACCGCGACGACGCCGTTCGGCAATCCGTTGCTGTTGGCAAGGCTGATATTGGCGACATTGGTGGCACCGGCAAGATTGATGACAAACGCCGATTTCAGCGCCACGGGCAGCAGCGTCGCCGGATCGACCCCAAGCCCGCGATTGTCGCGTTCCAGAACAACGAAACGTCCGTCAGACAGGGCATAGATGGCGGAAACGCCTATCGAGCGCCCCTGATTGGTGGCGCTGAAGGTGTCGTTGGGCGTGATCGTGTTCAGATTGTCACGGTCTTCCAGACGATAGATATATTGCGTGTCCGATTTGCCTGTCGCCATATCGAAAACGACGATGCGGACGTTGCGGCTGCGGCGCCCGTCATTCTGGGCACCCTCATTGACCAGCGGATCCTGGAGGATGGCATAAGCCTTGGTGCCGTCCGCCGAGACCGTCAGCCCTTCAAAGCCACGATTGTCTTGCCGTCCGGTAACAATGTCCGGGCGCCCGGCAACATAGTCGGTTGTGCTGTTCGCGCGCTTGGGAAGCAGGTTCGCCGGTGTTTCGAAAGTCCGGACACGCTTTCCGTTCGCATCGAATTCGATCACTGACGGGCCATATTCGTCCGAGACGAGATAGTGGCCGTTGGCGAGCCTCACGAGTCCTTCGGAATCGAGCGAGCGCCCCAGCACTGCAGCATTGCCGTTCAGCAGCCCTGGATTCAGGCCCGAAAAAGCGACACCGCTCTCATCCCGGAAGATCGTGGTGTTGGTCAGATTGAAGCCGCCGACAGCACCAGTATGACGATCGATATTCAGGGAGAATGTCTGGATGCGCGGCGCATAATCGATCAGCCCGCCACCGGGCCCGCGATCGGTCAGGCCGAAAAAACTGTCCGAGTGCGCATCATAGACCAGATCGGAGCCAAAGCCGCCCAGCCGGTTCGCATTCGGGCCATTACCGATATTTGACAGGTCAGTGGCGGCGCCGCTGATCGAGATTTCATTGATAAACGTAATCGCTGATGCGGGCGATGCCGTGGAGAGGGCAGCGACGGCTGCCAGTAGAATGCCTGAATTGCGCACGAATCACCCCTGTTTGGTTAAGAACAGGGTAACCAATGCTTACTGTAAGAGACTCTGGCGCTTCAGTTTCGTGACAATTTGGAAACAGGCGGGCGACACCGCTCAGTTTTCGAGCGATGCCAACTGGATCACGTCCGCACCCAGCGTGAAGTGGGATTTCGGCATGGTCGAGATTTCCTGCGCTGCGGCGCGGCCGCCATATATAAAACCGTACGCCGGATAGCTGGTGGTACCGAAATCGCCATTGCCCGCAAACCAGATTTTGACCCGGCTCCAATCACCCTTGTCCGACACGTCGATGGCCTTGACGTTGCGTTCGATCCCGCCGCGACGCGACCAGTTGGCGTGGGTGAGGAGGATTTCGCGATCATTGACGACCTTGCTGACGGTCGCGACATGGCCCGCCCACATCTTGCCATAGCCGGGCATGGTCAGCACGGCACCCTCCTTGGGGGTGTTGCCGCGTTCGTAGCGACCGGCAGCCTGCGCCCACCAGGTTTTGGCATTGCCGCGAATGTCGATGCCCGAAACTTCGCGCGCAAACGTTACACACTGAAGATAGCGGCTGGCGTTGGCGGTGCTGGGCAGGAAGGTCGCAAAAAGCGAAAGGGCAAAAAAGGCCCGAAAGAGATTTTTCACTGTGGTGCGACCCCGGTTTCGACTTTGTTACAAGCCTCCTGCCTGTGACAAGGATCACAACCAAGCGGAGATCGGTGAGTTGAACGAGGGTCGGGATGAACGGAGCCGCGCGCAGGGAACCTTTTCAGATCGTCGCCAACCTGCCTCCGTTCATCGGAGAGACAGGTTGGCGATGATCCGAATCATCTCGTCGCCCCGGCGAAGGCTGGGGCCTGTTGGACGCTTTGGCACCAGATTCCACGCAGGCCCCGGCCTTCGCTGGGGTGACGGGCAATCAGACCTTGTGCCTGAGCGAGTCGGCCACTTTTACCCCGTGCTTTTCCAGCGCGGCGACAATCTTGCCGCGTCCTTCCAGATCGCCCCAGAACATCGGGCCGCCGCGATAGATCGGCCAGCCATAGCCATAGATCCACACCACATCGATATCTGACGCGCGCTGCGCCTTGCCTTCTTCCAGGATCAGATAGCCTTCATTGACCATCGGATAGAGCGTGCGCTCCACGATTTCCTGTTCGCTGATCTCGCGCTTGGGCAGATTTGAACGGGATCGGAAATCCTCGATGATTGCCAGGGCTTCGGCGCTGGGCGTACCAACGCGCTTTTCGTCATAATCGTAGAAGCCCTTGCCGTTCTTCTGCCCCCAGCGACCCGCCGCACACAGCGCATCACGAATGGTTTCTATCCTCGTGGGATCGCGGTGCCAGCCAATATCAAGCCCCGCCAGATCGGACATCTGGAACGGCCCCATCGGCATGCCGAAATCCGTGTGCACCTTGTCAATCTGCTGCGGCGTGGCACCTTCGAGCAGCATCTGGTTGGCAGCAATCTGGCGCTGGCCAAGCATCCGGTTGCCTATAAAACCGTGGCAAACGCCCGCCACGACCGCGACTTTGCCTATCTTCTTGCCAATGGCCATCGCCGTCGCCAGCACATCGGGCGCCGTCTTTTCGCCCCGCACCACTTCGAGCAGCTTCATCACATTGGCAGGCGAGAAGAAGTGCATGCCAAGCACGTCCTGCGGACGGGATGTGCTTGCCGCGATCTCATCGACATTGAGATAGGAAGTGTTGGAAGCAAGAATCGCCCCTGCCTTGGCAATCTTGTCCAGTTTGCCGAACACCTCCTTCTTTACGTCCATGCTTTCATAGATGGCCTCGATAATGAGATCACAATCCGCCAGATCATCAAGGCTGAGCGATGGCGTCAGCGCCCCCATCATCGCTTCAACCTGCGCACCGGTGAAGCGGCCCTTGGCAGCCGAGGCTTCATAATTCTTCCGGATCACGCCGACACCGCGATCCAGATTTTCCTGCACCATTTCCACGATGGTCACGGGAATGCCCTTGGCGAGGAAATTCATGCTGATGCCGCCGCCCATCGTGCCGGCACCGATCACGCCCACTTTCTTGATGTCGCGCAGCGCCAGATCCTTGGGCAGGCCATCAATCTTCGCAGCCTGGCGTTCGGCAAAGAACATGTGGCGCTGCGCGGCAGACTGGCTACCCATCATCAGCTTGCCGAATTCCTCGCGCTCAACCTTCAGACCGTCATCAATATTGGGATTGGCGGCAGCGGCCGCGATGCAGCGGAGATTGGCATAGGGGGCTTCAAAGCCTTTCCACTTGCGGGCATTTTCCGCTTCCAGTTTGGCGATCACCGCAATGTCGCCATTCACCGGCAGGCTGCGCGTCGGGCGCGGCCCCTTGGCAATGCAGGTGCGCGCAAAGGCAACCGCGTCGGCCTTCAGGGTTCCCTCACCGGCAAGCGCATCGACCAGACCGCTTTCAAGCGCTTTCTGCGCGCTGATCGGTTCGCCAAGCGACACCATCACCGCCGCCTGTTCGACGCCCACGACGCGCGGCAGGCGCTGCGTCCCGCCGCCGCCGGGCAGCAGCCCCAGTTTCACTTCGGGCAGGCCGAGCTTTGCCGAGGGAACGGCGATCCGGTAATGACAGCACAGGGCTGTTTCCAGGCCACCGCCCAGCGCCGTTCCGTGAATGGCCGCGATTAGCGGCTTGCTACTGGTTTCAAAGGCATCAAGCACTTCCAGAAAATTCGCGCCCTTGGCCATATCGGGCTTGCCGAATTCGGAAATGTCCGCGCCGGCAATGAAGGTCTGCCCTTCACAGATCAGCACGGCGGCCTTCACGCTGTCATCCTCCAACGCTTCTCTGATGCCGTCGGCAAGCCCCTGCCGGACATGCCAGCTCAGCACGTTGACCGGCGGGTTGTTGATTGTGATGACAAGGACTTCGCCGTCTTTGGCTGTGGTTACGGATTGCACATTTTCTCTCCCGAAAATCAGGCGGCGAGCGCCGCATACATCATGGTCCGGATTTCCCGCCGGATGGGGTAAGTGGATGACGGCATCAACTGCGTCATGAACACCATCGAGACATGCTCGACCGGATCGACCAGGAACGCGGTGGAATACATGCCGCCCCAGTAAAATTCGCCCTTCGATCCCGCAAGCATCGTTGCCGCCGGATCAATGTTGCACGCAAAGCCAAGGCCGAAACCGATCCCGGCATTCTCGGCTTCGCTGAACAGGGATTTGCTGTGCTGGGTCAGATCGCCGCCGCCCGGCAGATGATTGGCCGTCATCAGGTCAAGCGTTTTGGGACTGATGATCTGCTCACCGTCCAGCGCACCGCCATTCAGCAGCATCCGGCAAAAGCGGTGATAGTCTGACAGGGTGGAGGCCAGACCGCCACCGCCCGACTGGAACTTGCGCGGCTTCGCCCAGCCGCTTTCTGCGCCCGCCGGATCCGAAAGCCGCATCTTTTCCGTGGGATGCCAGACATGGGCCGCAGGCAAGCGATGGGCCTTATCCGCAGGCACCAGGAACGCCGTATCATCCATGCCCAGCGGGCCAAGGATATGATCGCGGAAATAGTCCCCCAATGACTGCCCCGAAACCCGCGCTACGATCACACCGACCAGATCAGTGGATACCGAATAATTCCAGCTTGTGCCCGGATCGAATTCCAGCGGAATGCCCGCGAGCAGACTGACAAATTCGTCATTGTCCCATTTGGCCCAGCTTTCGACGTCAGTCTTGCGATAGGCCGCGTCAATGTTGCTGCGCTCCTGAAACGAATATGTGAAACCTGATGTGTGCCGCATCAGATCAATCACCCGCAACGGCTGGCTGGGCGGGCGCGAGACGAACGGCACGTTGCCGCCGCCCGCCACGAACACGCCCAGACCAGCAAATTCGGGAATATATTTTGCCACCGGTTCGGATAGCGCGATCTTCCCCTGCTCCACGAGTTGCATCAGCGCGATGGATGTGACCGGCTTGGTCATCGAGGCAATACGGAAAATCGCATCCGTCTCCACGCCCGAAGACCAGAGATGCGCGATCTCGTCCCCCCGCCCGATCAGCAGCGCGGCGTGGGGCAACTTCTCCGTATCGAGATATTTGGTCTGGATATGTGCGTTGATGCGTTCCAGCCGGTCAGGCAGGAAGCCGAGGTCGCGGGGGTCTGATGGTGTCAGCATCTTAGTGCGACGTCTGGCCAAGGAGCTGACGCGTCACCGGGTGCGAGCTGGTCAGCCCGCCATCCACGGCAATCGCCTGCCCGTTGACATAGCTGGCCTGATCAGACGCTAGAAAAAGGGCGACATTGGCCAGCTCCTCCGGCTGCCCGGCGCGCTTCAGCGGATTGAGCTGGCCAATCTTCTGGGTCACGCCTTTCTCCTTGGCATAGTCGAAGGTTGGCTTGGTCATACCGGTTTCCGTGAGCCCGGGACAGATCGCATTGACGCGCACGCCTGAGGTTGTGAGCTGTTGCGCCGCCGTCTTGGTCAGATTGATGACGCCCGCTTTGGACGCGGAATAGGTGAGCGGCCCTGCGCCGGAATTGATCCCGGCAACACTCGCCGTGAGCACAATCGCACCGCCGCGCCCCTGATCGACCATTACCTTGCCCGCATGCTTCACCATCAGCGCCGGGCCAATCAGGTTGACGCGAAACGTCTCTGCCATCGTTGTCGGATCAATATCGAAAATGCCGCCCATATCGCCGATGATCCCGGCATTGGCGAAAGCGACATCCAAACCGCCATAGGTTGTGAGCGCGGTCGCCACCAGTTTCTGTACATCGGCCTCGATGCCCGCATCGATCTGGAGCGATGTCGCCGCCCCGCCTGCATCGCGCACCTGTTTTGCGGTTTCATGCACAGCCTCGGTCTTGTCACCCAGCACCAGCTTTGCGCCTTCCGCAGCAAAACGCAGGGCAGACGCGCGGCCAATCCCCGATCCGGCCCCGGTGATGATGGCAACCATGCCGCTCAATTGTCCTGCCATGTCTCTACTCCTTACCCTGATGTCACGCCGCCATCGATCACGATGGTCTGGCCGGTTGTGAAGGCACCTGCGCGCGACGCGAGGAACACGGCAGCCCCGGCAATCTCTTCCGGCTCGCCAATCCGGCGCAGCGCGGCCGTGGATGTGGAGCGGGCGAGCGTATCGGGATTATCCCACAGCGCCTTTGCGAAGTCCGTCTTGATCAGCCCCGGCGCGATGCAGTTCACCCGCACGCCCGATGGCCCATATTCATGCGCGAGATTGCGCGCGAGCTGCATGTCTGCTGCCTTGGAAATGCAATAGGCCCCGATTGTGGTGGAAGCGCGGATGCCGCCGATCGAGGAAATGATCGTGATCGATCCTTCGCCGCGTTCCATCATTTCCGGCGCGACCATCGAGATCAGCCAGTTATTGGCGACAATATTATTGGTCAGAATCTTGGCGAACTGTTCGTCGCTGATCCCCGCCATTGGCCCGTAATAGGGATTGGACGCCGCATTGCAGACCAGAGCCGTCACCTTGCCAAATGCCTTGCGGGTTTCATCGACGAGGGTCTGAAGGCTTTCCTTTGACGAGATATTGGCCGGGATCGTGATTGCCGTGCCCGCCCCATATTTCGCATTGATGGCGTCCGTCACCAGATCACAGGCATCCGCCTTGCGGCTGGAGATAACAACCTTGGCACCTTGTTCGGCCATTTCCTCGGCAATCGCTTTCCCGATCCCGCGCGAAGACCCGGTGATGATCGCGACCTGACCGGTCATGTTGAATAGCGACATAGTCTCTCCTAACCATAGGGGACTGTCCCTTCAGGGACTGTCCCTGCTACGCGCCGAAGCGGTGACAGTCCCTGAAGCGACAGTCACCGCTGCGGCGCGACTAAGCCCCCGCCTTCACAGCAAATTTCCACGCCGTATCGGCCAGCGGCTTCACCCGTTCCGACATTTCCCGCGCGTGCGAGGAATTGGCTGTTCCCTCAATCACCCGCTTCTTGATGCCCTGGATGATCCCGGCAAGACGGAAGAAATTATACGCGAAATACCAGTTCATATCCGGCACGCCATCCCGACCCGTCGCCGCGCAATAGCGCGCGACCATTTCATCCAGTTCAGGAATGCCCAGGCCCACGCGATCCACGTCCTGAACGCCCGAACGCCCGCCATTGTCCGTCACCCACGCCATCGCAACATAGGTAAAATCGGCCAGCGGATCGCCAAGCGTGCCCAGTTCCCAGTCCAGAACCGCGATCACCTTGGCCTCAGTGGGGTGGAAAATCATGTTGTCGATACGGTAATCGCCATGCACCACACTGATCCGCGTCTGTTCAGGCAACGTGCGGGGCAGCCATTCGATCAGCCGCTCCATTTCCGGCATCGTTTCGGTTTCGGATGCGCGATATTGCTTCGTCCAGCGATCCACCTGCCGTCCGAAATAATTGCCGGGCTTGCCATAGCTTTCCAGCCCTGCCGCGACATGATCGATATTGTGGAGCGCTGCCAGCGTATCGATCATCGCTTCATAAGTGGCGCGGCGTTCGGCGGGGTTGGAGCCGGGCATCGCGCCGTCCCAGATCGTCCGCCCTTCGACCATCCCCATAATATAGAACCAACTGCCGACAACGCTTTCATCAAGGCACAGGCCGTAAGGTTTGGCGACAGGAAAGCCGGTGGGATAAAGCCCGGCAATCGCCTTGAATTCCCGGTCAACGGCATGGGCGGAGGGCAGCAAATTGCCGAACGGCTTGCGCCGCAACACATAGCTGCCCGAAGCTGCGTCGATGCGATAGGTGGGATTGGATTGCCCGCCCGCAAACTTGCCCTGACGTAGCGGCCCGGCAAAGCCTTCCACATTGGCTTCCATCCAGGCCGTGAGCTTTGCTTCGTCCAGCAAATCCGCGCCTTCGGGAGCGACCGTGCCGCTGAACAATGTTTGTGCGTCGAGTGCCGTTGTCATGCTATTCCCTTAACTGTCGAATACGATTACCGACCGGGCGGTAGCAC
>JANOAJ010000138.1:0-5368 GCA_031411035.1 Sphingomonadales bacterium | reverse complement strand
TTCCCGCAATGGCGGCCCTGGAAAGACGACAGCGCTGCGCATTCGCGGCGCGGAGGGGGAACAGACGCTGACGCTGATTGATGGCGTGCGCGTCAACGATCCCTCGTCACCGGGCGGCGCGTTTGATTTCGGCAACCTGCTTTCCGACAATATCAACCGCATCGAAGTGCTGCGCGGGCCAAATTCGGTGCCATGGGGCAGTCAGGCCATCGGCGGTGTGGTCAATATTATCACCGCCGCACCGACCGATGATCTTTCGGGGAATGCGCGCGCGGAATATGGCTTCAAGGATGCCATCCAGCTTGTCGGGCAAGTGAGCGATACGTTCGGGATCATCTCCGCGTCGCTTGGCGGCGGCTATTTCAAGGATGACGGCATTTCTGCGTTCAAGAATGGCACAGAGCGTGACGGATACCGGCAATATGCCACGAACGGCAAAGTGGGCGTCAAGATCGTCGACAATGTCGATCTCGATTTCCGCGCCTATTATGCCGACAGCAAAACCGACATTGATGGCTTTCCTCCGCCCTTTTTCAGCTTTGCCGATACGCCCGAATATTCGACCGCCAAGGAGCTCTTTGCCTATGCGGGCGCGAATCTGCGGCTGTTTGATGACCGGCTGAAGAACCGGATTGCCTTCACCTTGTCCGACATCAACCGCGACAATTTCGACGCGCCGGGCCAGGCGACACCCAGCTTCCTCGCACGGGGCCGGGTGGAACGCTTCGAATATCAGGGCGATGCCAGCATCACGGACAGCATCCGCGCAGTATTCGGGCTGGAGCATGAAAATTCCCGCTTTTCCGACGGCTTCTCGCCTGTCTCCACGCGCGCGGACAGTGGCTATGCACAGTTGATCATCAAGCCGTTCGAACAACTGACCGTTACCGGCGGGGCACGGATTGATGACTATAAAACCTATGGTACCAAAACCATTTTCAGCGCCAACGCGGCGTTGCGGCCCGGTTCCGGCACCATCATCCGCGCGAGCTACGGCGAAGGGTTCAAGGCCCCTACCCTGTTTCAGCTTTACAGCTTTTTCGGGAATGTCAGCCTCAATCCGGAATCGGCCAAAAGCTATGATCTCGGGATTGAACAATCCCTGATTGAGGGCACGCTGACCGGCGGCATCACCCTGTTCCACCGCGATACCACCAACCAGATCGATTTCATTTCCTGTTTTGGCCAGACAACGGGCATTTGCACAAACCGCCCTTTTGGCACCTATGACAATGTGAAACGCAGCCGCGCCAAGGGGCTGGAAGCCTTTTTCCGCCTGCGGCCCTCGGAAACCCTGACCATTGAGGCCAATTACAGCTATATCGACAGCAAGAACCGCGATACCGGCCTCACTCTGCTCCGCCGCCCCCGGCATAGCGTGAACGCCTCGATTGACTGGGACGCGCGGGAATGGCTGAAGCTGGGTGCCTCTGTGCATATGGCAAGCGACTCGTTTGACAGTGATTTCCAGACCTTCAGCCGCACATCGCTGGACGGTTACGCCCTTGTTGATCTGCGCGCTGCGGTGCCCATTGGCGAACGGTTTGAAGTTTACGGGCGTATCGAAAACCTGTTCGACACCAACTATGAAACGGTGAGCGGTTACGGCACACTTGGCCGCACTGCACATGTGGGGGTTCGGGCGAAATTCTGATGCGCAATCGTCATTGCGAGCGGAGCAAAGCAATCCAGATGGCGAGGCGTTTGCCTCTGGATTGCCGCGTCGCCTTGCTCCTCGCAATGACGGTTATGGGCTGCTCCCCCCCGCCTCGCATCCCGCCGAACGCCATCGTATCCAACAACCCGTGCATCGACGCGATCCTTGCCGAAGTGGCAGCCCCAGGCCAGATCGGCGCAGTGAGCGTCTATTCGCATGACGCGTCCAGTGCGTCCGCGCCTCTGGCCTGGGCGCGCGGTTATCCTGCCTTGGGCACCAGCGCGGAAGAAATGATCGCGGCCCGGCCAAAACTGGTGCTGACAGGCAATCTTTCGAGCAGCGGCACCAATGCGGCCCTGACCAAAGCAGGCGTGCGGACATTGCCGATAGGCGTGGCAGCAACGATTGCCGAAAGCGAAACGCAGGTGATGCAAATCGCCCGTGCCATTGGCCGGGAAAACGCCGGACAGGAGTTGGTGGCGCGGATTGAAGGTGCTCTTTCGGGGACTGTCCCTTCAGGGACGGTCCCCGCTGTAAAGGCGACAAACGGGGGACAGTCGCTGAAGGGACAGTCCCCATCAGGTCCATCCGCGATCATCTGGCAGGCTGGCGGCTTTGTGCCGGGCAAGGGCACGCTTCAGGATGAAATGCTTGCGCGTGCGGGCTATCGCAATGCCAGCAGCGCCTATGGCCTTGCCCAATGGGATGTGCTGCCGCTGGAAACGCTGATCCGCAATCCGCCAGACGTGATTTTCATGGCGAGCGCCAGCGGGGGTGAGGATGGCCGCGCCGCTGCCATGCGCGCGCGCCTGCTACGGCACGTGCAGGGGCATACGCGGGTGGTACCTTTTCCTGATCGCCTGCTGTTCTGCGGCGGACCGACAATCATTGAAGCCATGCGCGTGATGCGGGGCGCCTCATGAAGCGCCTCCTCCCACTCCTCCTTCTCGCTGCGCTCGCCTTCCTGCTGTCGCTGATGGCAGGCAAGGTGTGGATCGGCCCGGCCCACTGGTTTGCCGACAATGCGGATGGCTGGATCATGGCGGATCTGCGTCTGCCCCGCGCGATACTGGGTGCCAGCATTGGCGCGATCCTTGGCCTGTCCGGCGCGGTCTTGCAGGGCTATCTGCGTAACCCGCTTGCCGATCCCACAGTGGTGGGCGTGTCATCCAGCGCAGCGCTGGGTGGGGTGACGGCAATCTTCCTTGGGCTTTCCGCTTTGCCGTTTGGCATCTTTGCCTGCGCGATGGCGGGCGCGGGGGGCAGTGTGTTGCTGCTCGTGATGCTGGGCGGCCGCTCTGGCGGGCCATTGGGTTTCATTCTGGCGGGCATGGTGCTTTCCACGCTGGCCGGATCGCTGACGGCGCTGCTGATCAGCATCGCGCCCAACCCTTATGCGACGAGCGAGATCATTGCCTGGCTGATGGGGGCGCTGACGGATCGCGGATGGCAGGATGTCGCACTCGGTGTGCCGTGCATGGTCATAGGTGCGGTGCTGCTGCTATTCACCGGTCGCGCGCTGGATGCCTTGACGCTGGGTGAAGATGCCGCGCGAACGCTGGGGATTGATCTTCGGCGCCTGCAATGGATCATTGTCGCAGGGATTGGCCTCGGCATCGGTGCTTCGGTGGCCGTAACCGGCGTGGTCGGTTTTGTCGGGCTGATCGTGCCGCATTTCATCCGCTCGCTGGTTGGCGCGAAACCGTCCGCAACGTTGCTGCCATCGGCGCTCGGCGGCGCGATACTGGTGCTGGTGGCAGACAGCCTTGTCCGCCTGATCCCCGGCCCCGGCGAAGTGCGGCTGGGCATTGCAATGGCAGCGCTTGGCGCTCCCTTCTTCTTCGTGCTGCTATCGCGGATACGGGAGCGCGCCGCATGACGCTGGCAGTGGACAACCTGACTCTGGCTTTGGGCAAGCGGACGGTGCTGCGCGATCTGAGCCTGAGCTTTGTCGCCGGTCATATCACCGTCATCCTCGGCCCCAACGGTGCGGGCAAAACGACCCTGATCCGGGCGCTGGCGGGGTTGATTACGGGAACTGTCCCATCAGGGACTGTCCCCTTTCCGGCCGAAGGGGGACAGTCCCTGATGGGACAGTCCCCGACCCTTGATGGCGCGCCTCTTTCCGCGCTTGATCCGGCAGAGCGCGCACGGCGGATCGCCTATCTACCCCAGGATGGTGCGCCGGCCTGGAACGTGACGGCGCGCGAGCTGGTCGGGCTGGGCCGCCTGCCCCATCGCAGCCGCTTTACCGCGCCTTCGCGTGCCGATGATGCGGCAATTGATGCGGCGCTGGCCGCCACGGATACAACGCATCTGGCAGGCAGAACAGTGGACGCCATGTCCGGCGGCGAACGCGCGCGGGTGAAATTCGCGCGCGTGCTGGCAGGCGCGCCGCAATGGATATTGGCGGATGAGCCGCTTGCCAATCTTGATCCCGCTCACCAGCTTGATTTGCTCGGCCTGCTGCGGGCAGAGGCGGATCGCGGAACAGGCGTGGTCGCGGTGCTCCACGATCTGAACCAGGCCGCGCGGATTGCCGACCAGCTTGTGGTGTTGTCCGAAGGAAGGCTGGCCGCGTCAGGCTCGCCAGGCGAAGTGCTGACGCCTGCACTGCTGGCCGGCGTTTTTGGGATAGAGGCAGAGATTGTGCCGGGGGCGGATGGCAAACCCATCATCGCGCCCCGGCGGCGGATTCATCAAGGTCAGCTTTCTGCCGCTTCGGACTGAAGCTGGATATAATTGGCGATGCCCATCTGGCGGATCATATCGAACTGGGTTTCCAGCGTATCGACATGGTCTTCCTCGTTCGACAGGATGTGTGCGAACAGATCGCGGCTGACATAGTCACGGACTTTCTCGCAATATTCGATGGCATCACGCAGCGGCGGCAGTGCTTCCTCTTCAAGCTCAAGATCAGCCTTCAGCACTTCCTCTACAGATTCGCCGATGCGCAAGCGGCCGAGCATCTGAAAATTGGGCAGGCCATCGAGGAACAGGATCCGTTCGGACAATTTGTCCGCATGCTTCATCTCGTCGATACTTTCCTCATATTCAAACTTGGCGAGCTTTTTGACGCCCCAATGTTCGAGCATACGGTAGTGCAGAAAATACTGGTTGATCGCGGTCAGCTCGTTCTTGAGCTGGGCCTGCAGATGCTGGATGACTTGCGGATCGCCCTTCATGGCTTTTCCCTTGCTGTGGAGTCGGATGCGGTCGATCGTCCGGGACGCCGCTGCGTGACTTTCGAGCCGGCCGAGTTCCCTGCCTGTCCCGAGTCGATGCGGGGACGCGCGCACGGTGGTGCCTCGATGGAAGCCCTGCGGCAGCGACCTTCCTGCCCGATGGTAGTGCAGACCTCTCCGTCGAGGCAGCACTCCGCAAAAGCATCAGCCGCGGCTCTATTTTTGAATCAAATCAGGCAGTGATCCTTATCCTCACAGGATAGACTGCTATCAAATCAATAGCGCTCGGCGGTCTTAACGCGTTCGCCCGCCAACCCCGAGAAACCTCGCAATCCAACTTCGCCGCGTGGCTGGCGGGTTGACGCTGGGCGAATTGTTCGGGGGGTGCGCCCACGAGTACGCGACTTGGCAAGAAGCTCAATCGGTCAGGCGCTCGGGTCGTAGTTCCTGCAAGATGGTGGTCGCGATCTCCTCGATCGATCTGGTGGGGGTCGACAGCCAGCGGAGTCCTGCTCGCCGCATCTTG
>JANOAJ010000137.1:0-2469 GCA_031411035.1 Sphingomonadales bacterium | reverse complement strand
CAACGTCACCAGCAACCGCTATATCAACGAGCAGGACAATTTCGGGATCCGCGGCCAGTTGCTGTTCAAGCCGAGCGAGGATCTGAGCATCACGCTGGCAGGCGATTATAGCGATCAGCAGCCCGAATGCTGCGGCACCGTGTATGTGCGCGTTGGCAAGACCCAGCGTGCGCTGGCCCGGCAATATGACGCCCTCGCCGCGTTGCAGGGCTATACCGTCGTCAGCAAGAACCCCTTTGACCGCCTGACCGATATCGATGCCAGCCTTAACGCGGGCAACAAGATTGGCGGCGCTTCGCTGCGCGTAAAGTGGGATGTCGGCCCCGGCACCCTCAGTTCGGTCACGGCTTGGCGCTTCTGGGACTGGAAACCGGAAAATGACCGAGATTTTACCGGCCTGCCAATTGTGTCAAAGTCACAGAATCCTTCGCAGCAGGACCAGTATTCCCAAGAACTGCGCTACAATTACTCTGCCAGGAAGGTCGATTTCGTGCTGGGTGCTTTCGCGTTCAAACAACGGATCGACACCCAGGGCGTGGAGCAGCAGGGAGCGGCATCAAGCAAGTGGAACCTGACCGGCGCGAACGCCAACAATCCGGCGATCCTGAACGGCCTGACGGCGCTCAATACCCAGTATCTCAAGAGCACCAGCCTCGCGCTGTTCGGTCAGGCGAGCTGGAAAGTGACCGACGCCCTCACGATTCAGCCCGGCGTGCGCCTGAACTATGACAAAAAGTCGGGCTTCTATGAGCGCAAGGTCTTTGACGGACAGGGCAACCCGGTGCTGTTCGGCCAGACCGACCCGATCAAGGTGTTGCAACGGGGCATTTTCGCGCCTCAGACCAGCGCACCGTCGGTCAGCGACACCAATTTCAGCTATGACCTGAACATCAATTACAAGGTCGCGCGCGACATCCTTGTTTATGCGACCTATGCCAAGAGCTTCAAGACCGTTGGCATCAACCAGAATGGCCTGCCGCTTGATGCCGCAGGTATTCCGATTGCAGCGGCGGGTGTGGTGAAGCCCGAATCAGTCAACCATTTTGAAGCCGGCATCAAGACGCAGTTCTGGGATCGCAAGGCGACCTTCAATCTTTCCGCCTTCCGGACCGACATCAAAAATTATCAGGCGACCGTAACCAACGGGCAGCTTGGCGTGCTGCGCGGCTATCTCGCCAATGCGGGCAAAGTCCGCTCACAAGGCGTTGAGGCCGATTTCTCGGTTCGTCCGAGCGAGCGGATCACGGCCTATCTGAACGGTGCCTACACCGACGCGAAATACGTCAAGTTCGTTGATGCCCCCTGCCCGCCCGAACTTTCCGGTGGCACCACGGTAACCGCCGGGCAAACACCGAGCGCGCCGGGAACCCCGGGCGGGCTGAGCCCGGCCAACTGCGATATTTCGGGCCAGCGTCTGCCGGGCGTATCGAAACTGTCGTTGTCCTATGGCGCCGAAGTCAACGCGCCTGTCACCCTGCTGGCCAAGGAAGGCGAAGTCTATCTGGGTCTGGACGGGAACTACCGCTCGCACTTCTCCTCCAACCCGTCGCCGTCGATCTACACCAATGTGAAGGGCTATGCTCTGACCAATTTCCGCCTTGGCTTCCGCACGGAAAAGGGTCTCGATATATATGGCTGGGTGCGCAACGCCTTTGACGTGCATTATTTCGAACTGCTTCAGGTTGCTCCCAGCAATGTCGGCCTGATCGCGGGACAGCCTGGTGATCCGCGAACCTGGGGTGGCACGATCAAGTTCGCCTTCTGATATGGGACGGGTTGGCCCAAATTGGTGGGCGCCAACCCGTCACCCGGAATGGTTTGACCGAACGGCAGGCAAGACTGGCCTGGCGTTCGGGCGGCGTGGATACCGGCGTTCGTGACAGAACCGTCTGCAAAGAAATTCTATCGCCCTTTCAATTCTGACAGCTTCGGGGCGCAGCACCGCTTCCGGATGGCCCGGAAAACCGCACGATTCCGGGTTGTTGTCGCTGTGCGGCATTGCCAATCCGGCACCGGATAACAAACGCAATCGGCCACGACGCTCACCTGTTCATGCGACCAAAACCGCGCCATAAGCGCCAGCATTATGCCTGAACTGACCATAGACCATATTTACGCCTTGCTGCCCTTCATCGGTGTCGGCTTTCTTGCACAGCTCGTTGACGGTGCCCTGGGTATGGCCTTTGGCGTGATCACCAACACCATGCTGGTCAGCGTGATGGGGCTGGCCCCGGCCCGCGCGTCTGCGGCAGTGCATCTGGTGGAAACCTTCACAACCGCCGCGTCCGCAGTAAGCCACAGCCTTCACAAGAATGTGAACTGGAAACTGTTCGCCCGGCTGGTGATTCCCGGCGTCATCGGCGGCGTAACCGGCGCCTATCTGCTTTCCAACATAGACGGGAAGGTCGCCAGGCCCTTCGTGATGGCCTATCTCACCTGCATTGGCATCTATCTGCTGTGGAAAGCATG
>JANOAJ010000136.1:0-7309 GCA_031411035.1 Sphingomonadales bacterium | reverse complement strand
TGGCGCTGTGGCAGAAACTGCCGCTGGCGCTTGCCAACCGGTTCGGCCCGATGATTGCCCGGGGGTTGGGGTGAGCGACATTCTGTTTCTCGCCCACCGGGTTCCCTATCCGCCCGATCGGGGTGACAAGATCAGAAGCTGGCACCTGCTCAACGCCATGGCAAGGCTGGCACCGGTGCATGTCTGTGCGCTGTGGGATGACGCGCGCGATCTGGCGCATATCGATGTGCTGAAGGGCGTGGCGAAATCGGTGCATCTTGAACGTGCCGATCCGTCGAGGCTGAAAGCGATGGCCAAGGCGCTGCGCACTGGTGGTTCGGCCTCAGTGGCGGCCTGCGCCAGTACGGCATTGCAAGCGGCGGTGGATGCAGTGCTGCGCGATCATCCCGTCAGCACGATCTTTGCCTACTCCGGCCAGATGGCGCAGTTCGTGCCCGTTGGAAGCCGCCGCTTCGTGATGGATTTCGTCGATATGGATTCGGCCAAGTTCGCCGCGTTCGGCGGTTTCGCAAACCGGCAGGAAGCGCGGCGCCTGTTCGCCTTTGAGAACGCGACCGCCCGCCGCGCCGATCTCAGCCTGTTTGTCAGCGACGCCGAAGCCAGCCTTTTCCGCCGCGATACAGGGCTGGGGCCAGACAAGATATCCTTCATCGAAAACGGCATTGACCTTGACCGCTTTGATCCCGCCCACCCGCGCGGTGCGGCAGGCGCGGGGCAGGGGCCGCTGATCATCTTCACCGGCCAGATGGATTACCGCCCCAATATCGAAGCGGTCACGGCCTTTGCGCGCGAAACCATGCCAATGGTGCGGGCGCGGATCAGCGACGCGCGCTTCGTGATTGTGGGGCGTGCGCCTACGGACGATGTACGGGCTCTTGCCGCGCTGCCCGGCGTCAGCGTGACGGGGGAAGTGGCTGACACACGCGACTGGCTTGCAGCGGCCGATCTGGTGGTGGCCCCGCTGAAACTCGCACGCGGCATCCAGAACAAAGTGCTGGAAGCGATGGCGATGGCCAAGCCGGTCATTGCCTCGCCCGCTGCTGCCGAAGGCATTGATGCGGTCCCGGGTGAGGAACTGGTGATTGCCGATGGCGCAGCGGCCGAAGCCGAAGCCGTGCGGACGCTGATTGCCCACCCGGGGCAGGCCACCGACATCGGCAGGGCCGCGCGCGCGCGGATGGAAGCCCGCTATAGTTGGGAGGCGCGGCTTGCCGGATTGCCCGCCATATTGGGGCTGGCTTCATGATCCCCGATCAGTGGCGGGTGCATCTGGTGGCGCTGGCGACCACGATCATCACCCTGCTGGCGATATTCTGGCGCGACGCGGCCAAAATGGCGGAAATCTGGTGGACAAGCTCCACCTTCACCCATTGCCTGTTCATCCTGCCGATTGTCGCCTGGCTGGTCTGGCAGCGCCGGGACGAAGTGTGGCAACTCACGCCACGGCCCTGGATGCCGGGGTTGCTGCTCGTGGCACTGGGCGCGCTGGGCTGGCTGGTTGGCGAAGCGGCGGGCGTGGGCTTCATCCGGCAGGCATCGCTGGTGTTCATGATCCAGTCGAGCGTTGCAACTGTACTTGGCCTGCAAGTGGCGCGCGGCCTGCTGTTCCCGCTCTTCTACCTCGCGTTCCTCGTCCCCTTTGGCGAGGAACTGGTGCCGCCGCTGCAGACGATCACCGCCAAGCTGTGCATGATCTTCCTCGGCTGGGTGGGCATCCCGGCCCATATCGATGGCGTCTTCATCAGCACGCCAACTGGCCTGTTTGAAGTCGCGGAAGCCTGTTCCGGGGTGAAGTTCCTTGTCGCGATGCTGGCCTATGCCACGCTTGCCGCCAATGTCTGTTTCAGAAGCTGGCGACGGCGGGCGCTGTTCATGATCGTGTCGGTGATTGTGCCGGTGCTGGCCAATGGCTTCCGCGCCTATTCCACGATCCATATTTCCGAAGCGACTGGCAGCACCGCTTTCGCTGAAAGCATGGATCATGTGATCTATGGCTGGTTCTTCTTCGGCTTTGTGATGCTGGTGGTGATGGGGCTCAGTTGGAAATTCTTTGATCGCAAGGTGGGTGAACCCTGGTTGCCCGACGCGCTCAAGCGCCAGCCTGTAATGGGCGTTCAGGCATCTTTGCTGACGCCTCTGGCGATCCTGGCAATCGCGATGGCGCCGGTCATCTGGCAATCCGCCCTGTCGAGCCGCGGCCGGGTGGCTGTGCCGCATTCGGTCTCGCTGCCGGAAGTCGCAGGCTGGCAGCGCGTTCCCGTGACGCAGGCGCTGCCCTGGCGGCCCAGCTATGCGGGCGCAGATCACCGCCTGTTCGGCCAGTATCGCAACGCGGCGGGCCAGCAAGTGGAACTGGCGGTGGCACTTTATGCCTGGCAGGGGGAAGGACGCGAACTGGTTGGATACGGGCAGGGCGCGATTGAACCGGGATCGCCATGGTCATGGACGAATGACACACCCGCCCCTGCCAACGGCAAGGCGGCGCGTATTTTTGCCCCCGGTCTGGCCCGTGAGGTGGCGACCTTCTATGTGCTTGGCGGCATGACGACAGGGAACGCAAACCGGGTGAAGATCGAAACGTTGAGAACCCGGATGCTGGGCGGTGATCAGGCGGGGGTGGCCGTGCTGGTTTCCGCCGAAGACAGCAAGGATACGCCCTCGCGTCCGGCCATTGATGCCTTTCTGCATGATCTGGGGCCGGTTGACGCGGTGGCCGCGCGAATCGTGGCGGAGGCGCGCGGACGCTGATGTGCGGTCTTGCGGGTCTGTTCCATCTCGAAACCCCCAAACCCGTTTCGCCCGAACGGGTCCGGGCGATGATCGACGCGCAGGCGCATCGCGGGCCGGACGGTTCGGGTGTGTGGACAGCGCCGGGCGTGGGGCTTGGTCATTTGCGCCTGTCGATCATCGATGTGGCGGGCAGCCCGCAGCCGATGACGACGCAAGACGGGCAACTGACCATCATCTATAATGGCGAAGTGTATAACTATGCCGAAATCCGCGCCGAACTGCGCGCGCTGGGCCATAGTTTCCATACGGCGGGGGATACCGAAACGATCCTGCTCGGATACCGTCAATGGGGCGCAGGCGTGCTCGAACGGCTGAACGGGATGTTCGCGTTCGCCATCCATGATACCCGCGCGAACAGCCTGTTCCTGGCGCGCGACCGGTTCGGGGTGAAGCCGCTCCATTATGTGGCGCTCGCGGATGGCAGCATTGCCTTTGCGAGTGAACTGAAAGGCCTGCTGGCCAATCCGGCGGTGCGGCGTGAGCCTGATCTGACGGCCATCGAGGATTATTTCGCGCTGGGCTTTGTGCCGGATGATGCCTGCGTCGTTTCCGGGGTGAAGAAACTGGCGGGCGGGCATTATCTCCATCTGCAACGCGGCAAGCCGCTGCCCGCCCCGGTGCAATGGTGGGATATCGATTTCAGCAAGCGGGCCAGGGGATCGGTCGCTGATCTGGAAGCGGAAATGCGGGATCGGCTGCGCGCGGCCGTCACGTCGCGGATGGTGGCAGATGTGCCGCTGGGTGCATTTCTGTCAGGCGGGGTGGATAGCTCCACCGTGGTGGCTTTCATGGCGGAAGCGAGCAAAACGGCAGTACAGACCTGCTCCATCGGCTTTGATCATGCACCGCTTGATGAAACGGCCTTTGCCGATCAGATCGCCAAACGCTTCGCCACGGATCACCGCAAGCGGATTGTGGCGGCAGATGATTTCGGGGCGATTGATACACTGGTGGCGGCCTTTGATGAACCCTTTGCCGACGCCTCTGCCTTGCCGACATGGCGCGTGTGCCAGTTGGCGCGCGAAACGGTGACAGTGGCGCTTTCCGGCGACGGCGCGGATGAAGCGTTTGCCGGATATCGCCGCTACAAGTTTCAGGCTGCCGAGGAACGAGTACGGGGGATTTTGCCTGCTGATCTGCGCGCCAGCCTGTTCGGCAGGCTGGGGGATATCTATCCAAAGGCCGATTGGGCACCGCGCTTTCTGCGGGCGAAGTCAACCTTCCAGTCGCTCGCCCGCGACGGCAATGAAGCCTATGCCCGCTCGGTCGGCGTCATTCCGCCGGAAATCCGGCACAGCTTTTACGGGGATGAATTTGCGCGCGATTTGCAGGGGCATCGTGCGGAAGATCGTTACGTGAAAGCGATGCAGGACGCCCCGGCCCGCGACGGGCTGGACCGCGCCCAATATGCCGATCTCAAAATCTGGTTGCCCGGCGATATCCTGACCAAGGTGGATCGCACCAGCATGGCTGTCAGCCTGGAAGCGCGTGAACCTTTGCTTGATCACCGGCTGGTGGAATTCGGCGCGACCCTGCCTGCATCGATGCGGCTGAGGGGCGGTGAAGGCAAATGGCTGATGAAAAAGGCAATGGAAGGACATCTGCCTGATGACATACTCTACCGCCAGAAAATGGGCTTTGTAACGCCGGTATCCGCCTGGTTCCGGGGCGCGCTGGCAGGTGATGCGGCGGCACTCATCACCAAGTCCCGACTAGCGGATAGCGGCTGGTTGAAAATGGACCGGCTCAGCAAGATGGCAGAAGATCACAAGGCAGGCCTTGCCGATCACGGGCGGTTGTTGTGGCAATTGGTGATGCTGGAAAAGTCGTTGGGTCGGATGTTTGGCTAAAACACTAGTCGCCCCTGCGCAGGCAGGGGCCTGCGTGGGCGTCTGGCTCCAATAACGGGTGCGCGCTGACTCAGCGGCCCCTGCCTGCGCAGGGGCGACGGAAACTGCGTCTAAACCCGTGCTTCGCCCCATTCGATCCAGCCAAAGGGGCGCGGCGTTTTGGGCATATATTGCTTTTCGGCATTTGAAACGGTAAAGCCTGCTTTTTCATATGCGCTGATCACAGGCCGGGTCAGATGGCATCCGCCGCCAATCTTTTTCCACACCGGCTCAATCCGCCGCTGCCATTTCTGAACACCCGCGTCGGGCGCGCCGCCATGTTCGAGAAACAGCGCCTTGCCGCCGGGTTTCAGCACACGCCGCATTTCGGAAAGCACTTGCGCCTGATCCTCGACCGAACAGAGCGTGAAGGTGACCAGCACGGTATCAAACTCGGCATCCCCAAAGGGAATGGCTTCGCCCACGCCTGCCCGGATGTCGGCAATCATGCCTTTGGCCTGCGCTGCTGCATGGGATCGATCAAGCAGCCCGGGGGAGGGGTCAATCCCGCAATAACGGGTGATGCGCGCGGGATCGTAAAACTCCAGGTTGATTCCGCCACCGCAGCCCAGTTCCAGAACATCCCCCTGCGCCTGCGGCACGATCCGGCTGCGCGCTTTCATGATCTGCGGCTGAGCGCAGCAGCATCCGATCAGTTTGGGCACCATCACCCGATCCCACCAGTTCATGATGCGTCGCCCCCGCTCAGGCGGGGGGATGTCTGACGCTTACGCACCTGACTCCCATAGAGGCCCCTGCCTTCGCAGGAGCAACGTGAAGGCCGATCAAAAGTGATGGCTGAATTCGCTGACGACATTGGCGTAAAGCTCCCGCTTGAAGGGCACGATGACATCCACAAGCTGCGCCGGTTCGATCCAGCGCCAGGCGCGGAACTCCTGATGCGCGGTGGCAATGTTCACGTCGGCGTCGGTGCCAAGGAAGCGCATCAGGAACCATGTCTGGCGCTGGCCGCGATATTTGCCTTTCCACATCTTGCCCATCAGGCTGGGCGGCAGATCGTAGAGATGCTCGTGCGGGGAGCGCGCCACGACCTCAGCGAGATGCGGCGCTATGCCGGTTTCCTCACCCAGCTCACGGAATGCGGCGACTTCCGCATCTTCCCCCGCATCAATCCCGCCTTGCGGCATCTGCCACGCGTCGAGTGCATTATCGAGCCGCTGGCCGACAAACACCTGTCGCGCGCCGTTGAGCAGCATGATCCCCGCGCAAGGGCGATAGGGCAGGTGTTCGAAGCTGTCGCTCATGCGGGTTCGGCCAGCAGGTTCTTGAGCGCGTTCAGGCCGTTGGTGATGTCCTGCTGCGCACTGGGCAGGCCTTTGCGCAGATTGATAAACCCATGGATCGTGCCGGGCGCCTCCAGATAGGTGCAGCGAATGCCCGCGTCGATCAGCTTGGCGGCATAGGCCCGGCCCTGATCGCGCAGGGGATCAAGACCTGCGGTGATCACCACCGCAGGGGGCATCCCGGCCAGATCATATTCCAGCGGGGCGGCCTGCGGGCTGGCATCTGCCTTGTAGCAATCATTGAACCACGTGATGGAGTCCTCTGTCAGCAAATAGCCTTCCTTGAACGCATCGTAGCTGCCCCAGGCGGTGATGTCGGCAGAGACGGCAGGATAGATCGGATATTGGGCGATGACGGGTTTTGCCGCGGGCTTGTCCCGGAGGGTCAGGGCCGTAACGGCTGTCAGGTTCCCGCCTGCGCTGTCGCCCGACAGGATCAGGCCGGTGCAGGGAATATTGTCCGCTACCCAGCGCGTCGCGGCTTCGCAATCTTCTGCGGCTGCCGGAAAGGGATGTTCCGGGGCAAGGCGATAATCGATGGAAATGACCGGCATATCCAGTTGGCGCGCGGCTTCGGCGCAGTAAGGTTCATGCGTATCCAGATCGCCAATGGTAAAACCACCGCCATGATAGAACACCATCACGGGGCCGGGCGCGCGGGTATCGCGCGCGTCATAGAGCCGCGCCCGTATCTCGCCCGCCGGGCCGGGGATGGAGAAATTGCGGATGACGGCCAGCGCGCCGGTATCGGCATCCGCCACATGGCGCATCGCGATCATCATGTTGCGCGCGTCGGCCAACGGCAATTCGTGCATCTTGGGTCCTTGCTGGCTGTTGAGAAAGGCCAGAAAGGCTGCCGTATCAGGGCGCACAAAGGGCTCGGTCATCCAAATCTCTCCGTTTTTCGTTGCACATCGGGACTAATCGGCCAAAAGGCGTTCGTCCATGCCCAAAGAGTGATTGCGCGCGCGCACAGTTTTACTATTTTGTGAAAGCGTCGTTTTACGCCTACCGGGCCGCAGACCGATGATAAAAATGACCGCAGGATTGAGTTGAATGGCTTCTGTCGCAGAAATAACAGCCGACACTGATAGTTCCGAACCAAGTTACTCCGAAGCGGTTGTCGTCCGCTTTGCGGGCGATTCGGGTGACGGGATGCAGTTGACCGGGGGGCAGTTCACGCTCTCCTCCGCGCTGGCAGGCAATGATTTTGCCACTTTTCCGGACTTTCCCGCCGAAATCCGCGCGCCGCAAGGCACGCTGTTCGGCGTCTCCGCGTTCCAGATCAATTTCGGATCAACCGACATCGAAACAGCCGGCGACGCG
>JANOAJ010000135.1:0-19351 GCA_031411035.1 Sphingomonadales bacterium | reverse complement strand
CCCACAGGCTAGCCAAGACGGAATCGAGCGCATAAGGGCATTCCCATGCGCGCCTATCTTGATCTCATGCAACGCATCCTTGACGAAGGGGTGGAGCAGCATGACCGCACGGGCGTGGGCACGCTGAGCGTGTTCGGCCACCAGATGCGCTTTGATCTCTCCAAAGGCTTTCCGCTTCTCACCACCAAAAAGCTGCATCTGCGTTCGATCTTTATCGAGCTGCTCTGGTTCCTGCGCGGGGATACCAATGTCCGCTGGCTGCAGGAACGCAAGGTCAGCATCTGGGATGAATGGGCCGATGCAGACGGCAATCTGGGTCCGGTTTACGGCAAGCAATGGCGCGACTGGCGCGGGCCGGACGGGCTGTCCGTGGATCAGATCGCGATCCTGATTGACCAGATCAACAACAATCCCGCCTCGCGTCGCCAGATCGTGACAGCGTGGAACCCGGCGGAACTGGGCCGGATGGCGCTGGCCCCGTGCCATTGCCTGTTCCAGACGCATGTGGCGAATGGCAGGCTTTCGCTCCAGCTCTATCAGCGATCCTGTGACGTGTTCCTTGGCGTGCCGTTCAACATCGCCTCCTATGCGCTGCTGACGCACATGCTGGCCGATCAGTGCGGGCTGGAAGTGGGCGACTTTGTCTGGACGGGTGGCGATTGCCATCTCTATTCCAACCATCTGGAACAGGCCCGCCTGCAACTGACCCGAACGCCGGGGCCGCTGCCAAAACTGACGATCAAACGCCGGGCAGACAGCATCGCTTCCTACGAATATGAAGATTTCGCGGTCGAAGGCTATGACGCTGCCCCGCATATTTCCGCGCCGGTGGCTGTATGAGTTCGCTTGCGAAGGCATACCCCATCACTGCTTTTGAGCAGTGGACAAGAACGTGAACCGTCCCGAAATTACCCTGATCCTTGCCCGGGCGGATAATGGCGTGATTGGCGATGCCGGTCGTATTCCCTGGCATCTGCCTGCTGATTTGCGCCGCTTCAAGCAACTGACCATGGGCGCGCCGATGATCATGGGGCGCAAGACCTTTGACAGCCTGCCGGGGCTGTTGCCGGGCCGCCGCCATATCGTCATCACGCACAACAAGGCGTGGGACGAGGATGGCGCGGAAAGCGTACACAGCGTCGAAGCCGCCTTGAAAACCGCCAATGCCCCGCATGTCTGCGTGATTGGCGGGGCGGAAATCTATCGCCTGTTCCTGCCGTTGGCGGACCGGATTGAACTGACCGAAGTTCACCTGAAACCAGAAGGTGACGCGCGGATGGACGCGTTTGATCCGGCCACCTGGCAGGAGAGCGCCCGTGCGGCACAGGAGAGCGAAGACGGACGCCCCGCATTCGATTGGGTGACGCTAAAACGGAGGGGCTGATGAAGCGCGCGTCTTTGTGGCTAATCGCGTTGGTGCTGCTGGTGCTGGCCGCTTTCTTCCAGTTCGCCCCCGGGATTGTCGAAAACAGCATGAACAAGGTGGTGCCTGTCACGGCCACCGCGTCGCCGCGCGCCCTGGCGCTGCACAAGACATTGACGATTGCGGATATGCATGCCGATACGCTGATGTGGCAGCGCAACCTGCTGATGCCTTCCGATCGCGGCCATGTCGATCTCCCCCGGCTGGTGGCCGGCAATGTGGCGCTTCAGGTCTTCTCCTCGGTCACCAAGACGCCCAAGGGGCAGAATTACGATGCCAATGGAGGGGATACCGACAATATCACGCTGCTGACAGTCGCCCAGATGCAGCCGCCGCGGACCTGGAATTCGCTGCTGCAACGCTCGCTCTGGCATGCGGAGAAGCTGGAACGTGCGGTGAAGCATTCTGATGGCCATTTGCGGATCGTGCACAGCCAGTCCGAACTGGCCGCGCTGCTGGCCGACCGCGCCGCCGGGAAACCCGTTACAGGGGCGCTGCTTTCCATCGAGGGGCTGCAGGATCTTGAAGGCAGGCCCGCCAATCTGGATGTGCTGTTCAAGGCCGGGTTCCGCATGGCCGGGTTCGCGCATTTCTATGACAATGATGTCGCCGGTTCGATGCACGGGATGAAGAAAGGCGGCCTCACCCCGCTTGGCCGCCAGATACTGGCCGACATGGAAGCCCGAGGCATGATCGTGGATATCGCGCATTCCAGCCATGCTGCCGTTGCCGAAATCCTCAGCGTGGCCAAACGCCCTGTCGTCTCCTCGCACGGCGGGGTGCAGGCGACGTGCAAGGTCAATCGCAACCTGACCGATGACGAAATCAGGGGCGTGGCCAAAACGGGGGGCGTGGTCGGCATCGGTTATTGGGATGCCGCTGTCTGTGGTCTGGCACCTGCGAAAATTGCCGACGCCATTGCCCATGTCCGCGATCTGGTGGGGATCGATTATGTAGGGCTGGGATCGGACTTTGACGGGGCGACCACCACCGGTTTTGATTCCGCGCATCTGGATCTTGTGACCCAAGCCCTGATCGACAAGGGCTTTGGTGACGAGGAAATCCGCAAGGTGATGGGCGGCAATGTGCTGCGGGTGATGGGGCAAGTGCTGCCGGGGCAATAAATCGGACGCGCTTCACTGGCCTAATCCGTCATTCCGGCGTTCGCCGGAATGACCTGTTCTGGCGCTACAGCTATCTGTCTCAGGAGCGGAGACTTCCCCTTCCCCTCCCTTTCCCGCTATGCTGCCCGGCAAGGCTGGGTTCAGTTGCACCAGCTAAGCGGAGGCAATGGCAGACCCTGATCCCCTTCTGGACGCCAGTGGCGAAGACCTGCTCCGCGAGGTGGAGCGGCTGAAAGGCGTGCGTTCGGGCGGATCGCTGCGCCGCCGCATGATCGGGATTGCGGCGGCCTGGATTGCCATCATGCTGCTGGGCGGCGGACTGGCGCTCGATAGCGTGCTGACCAACGCGATCACCCGGAATTTCGATGACAACCAGCAATATGTGCTGACATCGATGGTTGCCGCTGCCGAAATCGATGCGCTGGGCGAAGTGCGGCTCAACCGCCCTTTGGGTGACCAGCGCTTTCTGGAACCCTATTCCGGTTCCTACTGGCAGATCAGCGGCGTGCGTTATGAACCGTTCCGCTCCCGCTCGCTCTGGGATCGCGCCTTGCGCGTGAACTTCGCGCGCGCCACGCCCGAATCACGCACCTATGACAGCCGCGAATTCAAGGATGATGTGCTGCGCATTACCGAACGCGATATCGTGCTGCCCATGTCCAGCACGGTCTGGCGCTTTCAGGTCGCGCAGAGCCGCGAAGCACTGGATGCCCAGATTGGCGTGTTGCGCAGCACCCTGATCCGCAGTTTCGCCCTGCTGGCGCTCGGCCTGATCGTGATGGCGGCCCTGCAATCCATCTATGGCCTGTGGCCGCTGCGATCCCTGCGCCGATCAATCATCGCCATGCGCGAAGGCAAGTCGAGCCGGGTTGACCAGCAGGATCTGCCCAATGAAGTGGCCCCGCTGGTTGAGGAACTGAACGGACTGCTGGCCCATAACGAGAAGCAGGCGGAGGAAGCCCGCAGGCATGCGGGCAATCTGGCCCATGCGCTGAAAACCCCGCTGACCGTGATCATGAATGCCGCCACGGCCAAGGCTGCCGATCTGGACGAAACGGTGATCCGCGAAGCAACGACAATGCGGCGGCAAGTGGATCATCATCTTGCCCGCGCCCGCGCCGTGGGCAGGCGGGGCAGCACGCAAAGCCGCGCCGAAGTGTGGCCCTGCCTGCAAGCCGTGGAGCGCGCTGTGGGGCGGCTTTACAGCCACGTCACCCTCGATATGGCGGGGGACAAGACCGCTGCCGTGCGCGCTGAACGGCAGGATCTGGACGAACTGCTGGGCAATCTGATCGAAAACGCGGCCAAATATGGCGGCAGTCGCGTGTTCGTGACCGTGGAACGGGTCGGCAATTTCATCGAATGCCAGGTGGAAGATGACGGCCGCGGCATTCCCGAGGCAGAGCGCGACAAGCTGTTCAACCGCGGTGTCCGGCTGGATACGTCCAAGCCCGGCACCGGCCTTGGCCTGGCCATCGTTCGCGATGTAGCAGAGATTTATGGCGGCAGCATCAGCCTTGAGGAAAGCGAAGATCTGGGCGGGCTGCTCGCACGGTTGCGCTTGCCTGTGGCAGAGTGACGCGCCAATAGCGCGCGCATGACAGGCACATCCTATTTCTTTTGTGGCATTGGCGGTTCGGGCATGATGCCGCTGGCCATGATCGTGGCCGCGCGCGGCGATGATGTTGCGGGATCTGACCGGTCGCTGGATCAGGGGCGGATCGCGGAGAAATTTGCAGCGCTTGAGGCGCTGGGCATCCGCCTGTTCCCGCAGGATGGCAGCGGGCTGACATCAGCGGACCAGATTCTCGTGGCGTCCGCGGCTGTGGAAGACACCGTGCCTGATGTGATCGCGGCCACCCGCCTTGGTGCCGCTCGGCTCAGCCGGGCCGAATTGCTGGCACAGCTGTTCAACGCCAGCGGGCAGGGCATTGCCGTGGGCGGCACCAGCGGCAAATCGACGGTTACGGGCATGACCGGGTGGATTCTGGATCAGGCCGGGCGCGATCCGACGATCATGAACGGCGCGGTGATGAAGAATTACGCCACACCCGATGCGCCTTTCGCCAGCGCCCGCGTGGGGGCGGGTTCTGCTTTTGTCAGCGAAGTGGATGAAAGCGATGGCTCCATCGCGCTCTACACGCCCGATATTGCCGTCCTCAACAATGTCGCGCTGGATCACAAGTCGATGGCGGAATTGCGCCAGCTTTTCGGGGATTTTGTTGCCCGCGCGCGCGTCGCGATCGTCAATGCCGACAATGATGAAGCACTGGCGCTGGCAGGCGCCAACGCAAAGACGTTCGGGATTGGGGCTGATGCCGATTACCGGGCAAAGGATATTGCCGAGCGCCCCGATGGTGTGGCCTTCACCGTGAATGGTGTTGCGGTCAATCTGGCGGTTCCGGGCCGCCACAATGTCGCCAACGCCCTTGCCGCACTGGCAGCGGCGGATGCGGCGGGTGTTCCGTTACGCGAAGGCGCAAGGGCGCTTGGCGGATTTTCCGGTTTGAAACGGCGGCTCGAACTGGTCGGCAAGGCAAGCGGCATCACCGTAATCGATGATTTCGGGCATAATCCGGACAAGATCAGCGCCACACTCGATGCGCTCCACGCCTTTCCGGGTCGCTTGCTGGTGCTGTTCCAGCCGCACGGATACGGCCCCATCCGCCTGATGGGCCGGGAACTGGCCGAAACCTTTGCGGACAAACTTGGCGCGGAAGACCGGCTGGTGATGCCCGATCCGGTCTATTTCGGCGGCACCGTGGATCGTTCCAGCGGTAGTGAAACCATCACCGCCGCCATCGGCGCGCGTGCGCTCCACATCCCGGATCGCGGGGCCTGTGGCGACTGGCTGGCCGGGGAAGCCCGGTCTGGCGACCGCATCATCATCATGGGCGCGCGCGACGATACGCTCAGCGTTTTCGCGAAGGACTTGCTCGCACGGCTGGGGAACGACTAGGCTGCATCCCAAAGGGGATTGCATATGGCCAAGCGGCTGACACTTTACATCATGATCGGGCTGATCCTGGGGATCATTGTCGGCGCGATCCTGCACGCTGCCATTCCCGATGCCGCGCAGCTTGAGGAAATCGGCAAGTGGTTTGGTCTTGTCACCTCCATCTTCCTGCGTCTGATCAAGATGATCATTGCCCCGCTGGTGTTCGCAACGCTGGTTTCCGGGATCGTCCATATGGGAGATACGGCCTCGCTCGGGCGGGTCGGGCTGAAGACAATAAGCTGGTTCCTGGGCGCCACTGTGGTGTCGCTGACTTTGGGGATGATCCTGGTCAACCTGCTCCAGCCCGGCGTGGGGGCAGGGTTCACTTTGCCACCGGCTGATGCCAGTGCCGGCATCGCCAAGCCCGCCAGCGACATTTTCACGATCATCGCGGAAATGTTCCCCAAATCGATCATGGAAGGGATGGCCAACAACACGATCCTGCAAATCGTGATCTTTTCCCTGTTCTTCGGCGTGGCGATGACCGCGATCGGTGACAAGGCCGCCCCCATCACCAAGGGCATCGACGCGCTGGTGCATGTGATGCTGCAAGTGACTGACTATGTGATGCGCGTATCCCCCTTCGCGGTGTTTGCCGCGATGGCCAAGGTGATCGCGATCAACGGGCTGGGCGTTCTCGTCACCTTCGCCTGGTTTATCGGCAGCTTCTATTTCGGGCTGCTGATCCTGTGGATCGTGCTGGCGCTGGCGGCGTTTGCGGTGATCGGCAAGCGGGCAGGCACGCTGATCCGCTATATTCGCGAACCGATCCTGCTGGCTTTCTCCACAGCTTCTTCCGAAGCGGCTTACCCTCGCACGCTCGAAGCGCTTGACCGGTTCGGCGTGCCGCCCAAGATCGCCAGCTTCGTGCTGCCCCTCGGCTATTCGTTCAACCTTGACGGATCGATGATGTACATGACCTTCGCGACACTGTTTCTCGCGCAGGTGTACGGGATTGACCTCAGCACAGGCCAGCAGATCGCGATGCTGCTCACCCTGATGGTCACATCCAAGGGCATGGCCGCCGTGCCGCGTGCCAGTCTGGTCGTGATTTCCGCCGTGATGGGCCAGTTCCACATTCCCGAAGCCGGGCTGGTGCTGATCCTTGCCATTGATCAGTTCCTCGACATGGGCCGTTCGGGCACCAATGTTGTCGGCAACGCCGTCGCCACGGCCGTTGTCGCCAAATGGGAAGGCGAACTGGACACACCAGAGCCGCCCGAAATCGAGCCACCCCATGCCCCCTCGAGCCGCCAGCATAGCTGACACCCCCGCCTTTCACGCGCGCCCGGATGGCACGCGAATGGCGGTGCGCTTTCGCCACGGCGCGGGTCCGGTGCTGATGTTCCTGCCGGGCTACAAGTCAGACATGCAGGGCGGCAAGGCAGTCGCGCTGGACGGCTGGACGGCGCAGACCGGCAGGGCCTGTCTGCGCCTCGACTATCGCGGCTGCGGCGAAAGCGACGGGCGTTTCGAGGATTTCACGCTCACTGACTGGCGCGATGATGTGGTGGCCATGCTGGACTGGCTCGCGCCGCGCCCGGTCGTGCTGGTCGGATCCTCCATGGGCGGCTGGCTGATGTTGCTGGCGGCGCTGACCCGGCCTTCGCAGGTGGCGGGTCTGGTCGGGATCGCGGCTGCCCCGGATTTTACCGATTGGGGCTTCACGAAGGAAGAAACGGCAACGCTGGCGCAAGAAGGTTTGTTACTAAGTCCTTCCGAATATTCTGAAACACCAACGCCAACGACGTTGGCTTTTTACAAATCGGGTGAAGCCAGCCTGCTTCTGGGTTCCCCGATTCCGCTCAATTGTCCTGCGCGCCTGATCCACGGCCAGTGCGATCCCGATGTGCCGTGGGAGATTTCGCTGAAACTCGCCAGCCAGCTCCGTTCAGCCGATGTGCAGACGCTGTTGGTCAAGGACGGCGATCACCGGCTGTCGCGCGATCAGGATATCGCCCTGTTGCTGCGGACAGTGGAAGCCTTGCTGGAGACGTTATGATCCTTGCCTTGCTGGCCGCTGCGGCAGCCGCACAAACCCCCGAGGAAGCCCGTTTTGCCGATTGCGTGACGCTTTCTGAAAAGGATCCCGCCAAGGCACTGGAAGCCGCGGGTGCCTGGCAAGTGGCGGGTGGCGGGGTGCTGGCGCGCCAATGTGCGGGGCTGGCCTATGCGGCGCAGAAGCGCTGGCTGCCCGCTGCTACGGTTTTCGAACAGGCCGCGCGGGACGCCGAAAAGAGCCGGGACGGCAGGGCGGCCTTGCTGTGGGTTCAGGCAGGCAATGCCGCGCTTGCCGCTGGCGACCCTGCCCGGGCGCTTGCGTTGCTCGATGCGGGCCTTGCCGGGGGCACCCTGACGGGCGGGGAAGCAGGTGAAGCGCACGTTGATCGCGCGCGCGCCAGCTTTGCCCTGAAAGACAATGAAGCCGCCCGCACCGATCTTGATGCGGCAATCAAGCTGGTGCCTGATGATCCGCTGGTCTGGCTGCTCTCTGCCACCCTGTCTCGCGTGGAAGGCGATCTGGATGGGGCAGAGCATGACATTGCTGAAGCAGCGGAGCGATCCCCCGATGATCCCTCCGTGGCGCTGGAAGCCGGCAATATTGCGATCCTGCGCGGCGCAGATGGTGCCGCGCGCATTGCGTGGGAAGCGGCCGTGAGCGCGGCGCCCGACAGTCCGGCGGGCAAGGCGGCGGCCGCGAATCTGGTCCAGCTCGCCAAGCCCGCCCATTGATTGCATCTTAATTCGGGACATTGTATAAAAGCCTATCCCCGGCGTCACTGATCATGCCGCCGGGGGGTTCAGGTCAGGTCATTTTCACTTCGAATCCGATGTGAAATCGCCAAAGCCTGAACCGGATTGAGATGCTCATTACGTCTCTTTCCTTTCGGCTGGGTCAGCGGGCGGGGAGGCCAGCCGTCCTCACCGTCTGACTCGGCCTTTCTGCACAATATGGCGTATTTGTCCAACCCTTGCGCGCGCCGTGCGGATTCCCGCTTTTACCCCTGTGTTGATCTCGGCTAGGCTGGCGCGCATGAAATATCTCCATACCATGATCCGCGTGTCCGATCCGGCAGCGACCCTCCGTTTCTTTGATCTGCTGGGCCTGAAGGAACTGAAACGCTTCGACAGCGAACAGGGCCGTTTCACCCTGATTTTCCTTGCCGCCCCCGGAGACGAAGAGGCGCAGGTGGAACTGACCCATAACTGGGACGAGGCTGGTTATGGCGAAGGCCGCAATTTTGGGCATCTCGCCTACCGTGTCGAGAACATCTACGAAACCTGCCAGCGGTTGATGGATGCGGGCATCACCATCAACCGCCCGCCGCGTGACGGGCACATGGCCTTCGTCCGCACGCCCGACAATATCTCGGTGGAACTGCTGCAGGACGGCCACCTGCCGCCTGCCGAACCCTGGGCGTCGATGCCCAATACGGGGCATTGGTAATGACTTTGGAAATCGTCCGCATTCCCGTCCTGTCGGACAATTATATTTGGCTCGTCCACGAAGCGGCGTCGGGCGAAACCATGGTTGTTGATCCTGCGGTGGCGGAACCGGTGCTGGCCGAAGCTGACAAGCGCGGCTGGCAGATCACGCAAATCTGGAATACCCACTGGCACCCCGATCACACGGGCGGCAATGCGGAGATCAAGGCCGCAACTGGCTGCACGATCACCGGCCCCGCCGCTGAAGCGGCGCGCATTCCGACTTTGGATATTCAGGTGGAGGATGGTGAAACCGTGCAGCTTGGCTATGCCCATGCCGATGTGATCGCTGTGCCGGCCCATACGGCGGGGCACATTGCCTATCACATTGCCAGTGAGGGTGTGGCCTTTGTGGGGGATACATTGTTCGCCATGGGATGCGGGCGACTGTTCGAAGGCACGGCCGCACAGATGTTCGCCAACATGCGCGCACTGGAAGCATTGCCAGGCGAGACGAAAGTCTATTGCGCGCACGAATATACGCTGTCCAACGGCCGCTACGCGGTGGTGGCTGAGCCCGACAATGCGGCCCTTGCCACGCGCATGGCCGAAGTGGTGGCAATGCGCGAACGGGGTGAGGCCACTGTGCCCACGACAATCGCGCTTGAACGTGCTACAAACCCCTTCATGCGGGCGGCATCGGTGGATGAACTCGCCGCGCGCCGCGCCGCCAAGGACAGCTTCAAGGGCTGAGGAGATTTGTCATGCGTGCGCTTGTGATCATTCCCCTGTTGTTGCTTGCCACATCCGGAGGTGCCGCTGACAAGCGCGGCACGCGCGATCAACTGGCCGTTGAAAGGGCGCTGGCCGGAAAAGTGCCGGGCAAGCCCAGGACCTGCCTGTCTTCCCGCGAAGCGGAGAGCAGCAGCGTCCACAATGATACCGTGCTGTTCCGCGCCATTTCGAAACTGGTGTGGAAGAATGACATGAATGGCTGCCCGGGCTTGCGGGAAGACGATATTCTGCTGACACAAAGTTATGGATCGAGCCAGTTGTGCCGGGGGGATATTGTGCGGCTGGTCGACAGGACGAGCCAGTTCTTCAGGAGCAGTTGTGTGTTTGGCGATTTTGTGCCCTACCGGAAGCCTGACTAGGGGTTCCGGCTCGGGCCAGTCAGCCGTCCTGTTCAAAAGGGGAAACCGGTGAGATCAAAAATGGCTGTGGTGGCGCTCCTGCTGTGCGCTTCAGGGGTGGCAGAAGCCAGACTGGATCCCCAGGCTGACCTTGAGCGGGAATTCGCCGGGCGCGTGGCGGAAGCGCCGGTGCGCTGCATTGCGCTGCGACAGGTGCGGGGATTGCGCATCATTGGCACCACCACCGTGATTGCCAAGCGCGGAAGCGGCCTTACCTATCGCAATGATCCGCCCGGCGGATGCCCGGCGCAAACCATGAGCTTGCGCATTTTTACGGGTACGGACGCCTTGCAGCTTTGCACCGGCGATACCGTGACTCTCATCGATTTCGAGCAGGATCACGTCGCTGGCGGATGCCGGATCGGCATGTGGACGCCCTATCGGCGCCCGAAATAGATCAGGCCCCGTAAAGCGCGTCCAGCCGCGCGCCATAGACATCTCTGATCTTGTGGCGGCGGATTTTCATGGACGGCGTCAACTGCTCATTCTCGATGGTGAAGGCTTCGCACGTCAGGATCACGCGGCGCACTTTCTCGGTAACAGAGACTTCCTTGTTGACCCTGTCCACAGCGGCCATCACCGCGCGCTGAACCGCAGGATTGCCGCACAAATCCGAAAAGTCAGGCTTTTCGCCATTGGCAATCGCCCATTCGGCCAGCCATTCCGGATCGGGAACCACCAGACCCACAAGATGCGGCCGCTTGTCCCCCACCACCATCGCCTGAATGATTTCGGGCTGCAGTGTCAGCATCCCTTCAATCTTTTGCGGGGCAACATTGTCGCCCTTGTCGTTGACGATCAGATCCTTTTTGCGATCCGTGATGACGATCCGGCCTTTCTCGTCGAAATGCCCGATATCCCCGGTGTGGAGCCAGCCATCGACCAGAACCCGCGCGGTTTCCGCCTCGTTGCGCCAGTAACCGTGCATGACAAGTTCGCCGCGTACAAGGATTTCGCCGTCCTCCGCGAATTTCACTTCGACACCCTTCATCGGCGGGCCGACCGTATCCATTTTCAGACCCGCGCGGGGGCGGTTGCAGGAAATGACCGGACCGCTTTCGGTCTGGCCATAGCCCTGCAACAGGGTCAGCCCCAGGGCATGGAAGAAAATGCCAATATCGGGATTAAGCGGCGCGCCGCCTGATACCAGCGCCTTGATCCGTCCGCCAAAGCGTGCCTGGATCTTGGGACGCAGCGTCTTGCCAATGAACAGGTTCATCGGCTTGTCCCAGATCGGAATGCCCTTGCCCAGATCCTTCGCACCCAGGCTGAGTGCGCGCTTGAGCAAGGCGGAAGGGAACTTGCCCTGCTTTTCGACGGTCTTGATCATCCGCGCGCGCAGCACTTCAAACAGGCGCGGCACCACGACCATCAGCGTGGGGCGGACTTCCTCGATATTGCCGGCAAGTTTTTCAAGGCCCTCGGCATAGTAGATCTGCCCGCCCAGCCCGATGGGGAGGAACTGCCCGCCCGAATGTTCATAGGCGTGGGAAAGCGGCAGAAAGGAAAGGAACACTTCCTCATCCCAACTGAAATCATTGGTGATGATGTCGATACAGCCATCCACATTGGTGAGGATCGCGCCATGATGCTGCTGCACCCCGCGCGGGGCACCGCCCGTACCGCTGGTGTAGATCAGGCAGGCCAGATCATCGCGCTGCATCTGCGCGGCAGAAGCCGTGAGTGCACCAATATCGGGCGTTTCCGAAGCAATCAGCTTCGTCCAGTCATGGATCGCGACGTCACCGGATTGACCGACGCGGATATCTTCGATCCCGATCACGATACGGGCTTCGTTGGAGCGAATAACAGCCGGCAAAAGGGTGCGCGCCAGTTTTGCCGTGGAGACAATGACGGCCCGTGCGCCGCTATTCTCGATGATATGGCTGTGATCCCGCTCGGTATTGGTGATGTAGGTCGGCACCGTAACGCAGCCCGCCGCCATGATCGCCAGATCGGCAATGCACCATTCGGGCCGGTTCTCCGATACCAGCATCACCCGGTCGCCCGGTGCCAGCCCCAGACCGCGCAAGCCTTGTGCGAGCGAGGCGACCTGCCGCGCGGTTTCCGCCCAGCTGAGCGCGTGCCAGGCACCGTTGCGCTTGGCCGAAAGGAACGGCTTGTTCCCTTGTTCCTCCGCCCTGGTGAGGAACAGAGTGACAAGATTGGGGAAGGTTTCAAATTGCCGTGCCATTGCCTCTCCCTAGCGGTCCCCTCTCCTTGTGGAGTTGTGTGGAACCTTATTCGTCCAGCGCGTTGCCATCACTACGCGGATCAGCCGCGCCCTTCCAGCCTTCCGGTGTCCATTCTGCCGCATTGGCCTTTGAGGGCATCAGATCCGTTGTCAGGATCGTGCGCCCCAGCGCGGCAATCTGGCTGGCCATGGCCGCGACAGGCGTGTTGGCTTCCACAATCACGGCCTCTCCGCCAAAGTAGATATTCGGGGCGGCAATGGCATCGCGCGCATTCAGGCCCCAATCCAGATGCGCAATCAGGGTTTTCGCCACCTGCATGATGATCCGCTTGCCGCCTGCCGCCCCCACCACAAATACCGGCTTGCCGCTGGCATCATAAACGATGGTGGGGGACATGGAGGAAAGCGGGCGCTTGCCCGCCTGCGGGCGGTTGGCAACGGGCGCACCCTCCTTTTCCGGGGCGAAGCTGAAATCGGTCAGTTCATTGTTGAGGAAATAGCCATTGACGTTGATCTGGCTGCCGAACGGCCCCTCCACCGTGGAAGTCATGCTGGCGATATCGCCTTTCCCGTCCACGGCAATGAAATGGGTGGTGCCATGCACTTCGCCAGACAGCGCCGCCGTGCGCCGGGGGGCGCCGGGGGGCGTTCCCGCTTCATAGGACGGCAGCGATCTGTCGGGCGAAATCAGGGCGGAGCGCTGCGCGATATAGGCCTTGTCGAGCAATCCGCTGGTCGGCACGGTGCCAAAGGCGGGATCGCCCAGCCATTTTTCCCGATCGGCATAGGCGAGCAGCATGGCTTCCGCGATCAGATGCCAGCTTCTGGGATCGTCCTTGCCCATCGCTTTAAGATCGAATCGTTCCAGCATGCCCAGAATCTGGAACACGGTTGTTGCCCCTGATGAAGGAGGCCCCATGCCGCACAGCTTGTATTGCCGGTATGTGGTGCACACGGCATCGCGATCCGCCGCGCGATAGCGGGCAATATCAGCAGTCGTGATGACAGCGGGGTTGCGCCCGGCGGTTTTGGTGGCCAGCGAAATGGCGCGCGCGTTCTGGCCGGTGTAAAACGCCTTTGGCCCGCCCTTTGCCACCGAACGGAGCAAGGCAGCCAGCGCCGGATTGGTGATGGTTTCCCCCGCGCGCTTGGGGCGGCCATCCTGCCAGTAGATCGCCTGCGCGGCAGGGAAATCCCTCCAGATGGTCTTCAACTGGTTGAGCGCCGCTGCGAGACGCGGCGTGACGACATAGCCCTGGTCTGCCAGCCGGATCGCAGGCGCAAATATCTGCGCCCATTTGAGTGTACCCCATTTCTTGTGGGCATCGGCCATCAACGCGATATTGCCGGGAATGCCGACGGAAAGTCCGCCGGGAAAGGCCTCGATAAAGGATCGCGGCTTGCCGTCAGCCCCCAGAAACCGGTCCGGTCGGGTAGCCGTTGGTGCGGTTTCACGGCCGTCAATCGTCGCGATCTTGCCGGTGGCCGCATCATGATGGACCAGGAATCCGCCACCGCCAATGCCCGAAGACTGCGGCTCCACAACTGACAAGGCCAGCATCATGGCCATGGCGGCATCAGCGGCACTGCCGCCCTGCCGCAATATTTCCCGGCCAGCTTCGGTGGCTCGGGGGTCTGCGGACGTGACCATCCCGCCTTTCGCAAAAAGCGGCGGAGACAAAGCGAGGAACAGCAACGCGACAATCAGTTTTTTCATGGGGCCAAGGAATAGTCGCCTTGCCACGCGCGGCAACCCCTGATCGTCAATCATCCGGCATGACAGCCGCCAAACCGGTTATGCCGCGACTTTTTCCACCCATTCGGGGAAGAAAGCGGGTTCGCGCGGTGACCATCCCGGCGCCGTGGCCGCCGCTTCGCTGATCGACTGGAGCAGCGCGCGACGGCGCGCCGGGTGGAGATGGGGCAGGGACGATGCCGCGCAAAACGCCGCAGGCAGCCAGGGCCGGGCCCCGGCCCCGATCAGCCGTTCATACAGGAACCGGTAAGCGGCAAAGCTGTTCAGGCGGTTCTGCCCCAGATCAAACGCCGTGACCCGGATCAGCTTGCCCATAAAGGGTTCCAGCATCTCAAGGCCGCTGTCAGCCGGAACAATGGCACGCAGATCGGGCAGGTTGTCATAGATTTTCATCTGCGCCTTGATGCCCGCCGCTTCGACAACATCGCGCGACCAGACCGCAATCGCATCGCTGCGATCAAAGGCGACATCCAGCGAACGGCGCACATAGCGCTGCGCACCCGAATCGAAACTTGCGAACTCCTTGATTTCCGAAAGCGTCAGGCTTCCATCTGCCGGTTTGCTCGTCTGGGCCATAGCCACTGCTCCACTCTGTTCCGGGCGGATTGTGCGTCAGACATGGTTATTAAGCCGTTAATGAGATTAAGATCGTTCGACCGGCGCGCGCTCTGGTTCGACCGGGGTGCCGCTTCGCCCGTGCAAGCGCCGAAACAATGCGGTATGCGCGGATGCATGTTACCAATCAGATTCCGGGCCGCCCAATCTCCGCTTGATGCGCGGATCGTGCTGCTGACCATCCTTGGCTTCTGGCTGTTCTATTTTGGAATCGTCACGCTACGCACATGGGTGATGGATTTCCCCATCCAGGGTGAACTGGCATTCCGTCGCGGCTTTGTGACCGCTACCGGCATCCTGATCACCATTGCGCTGTGGCAGGCGCTGCGCCCTTTTGACCGACGGCCCCTGGGCTTGCGCATTGCCATTGCGGCGATTGTCGCCCTGCCCTGCGCCATCGCGGTGGGATCAGCCAATTATTACTTCTTCAACGTCTATGATCCGGCCGGACTAATGGACATCGACAAGGTGATGCCGCCTTCGGAATTCAAGCCGACGGCCACAATGGAAATCGCCGAAGTGGCGATCACGCGCTATTTCTTCCTGATCGCCTGGGCTGCCCTCTATCTGGCGATGGGCTTTGCCAATGATGTCCGCGCGGCCGAAAGGCAGGCAGCGGAATTTGCGCAGGCCGCGCAAATCGCGGAGTTGCGCGCGCTCCGCTATCAGGTGAACCCGCATTTCCTGTTCAACACGCTCAATTCGCTGAGCGCGTTGGTTATGCGGGGACGGCGGGATGAAGCCGAATCGATGATCATGAATCTTTCGACCTTCTATCGCACCAGCCTTTCGGGCGATCCGAGCGAGGATGTGAGTCTGGCCGAAGAGATTGCGTTGCAGCGCCTCTATCTCGATATCGAGGCCGTCCGCTTTCCCGAACGGCTGTCGGTGGAAATAGACCTGCCTGCCGCGCTTGCGGGAACGCCCGTGCCCGGGCTGATCATCCAGCCGCTGGTAGAGAACACAGTGAAACACGGCGTATCGCGAACAACCAAGCCTGTTTCCGTGCGGATCGAGGCACGCGAGACCGAACATGCGGTCGAAATCCATATCAGCGACACGGGCACCGGCGATGACGCCACCCCCCGGACTGATGATCACGGCATCGGGCTGGCCAATGTGCGTGACCGGCTGATGGCCCGTTTCGGAAGCAGCGCCCGGCTGGTATCCGGCCCCCAACCGGGCGGCGGGTGGCGCTCCACCCTGATCCTGCCGCGGGAGAGGACCAATGGCTGATCCGGCACCCATGCGCACCCTGATCGTCGATGATGAGCCTCTGGCGGTGGAACGGATGCAGATGCTGTGCGCCGACATTCCCAGAATCATCCTGGTTGGCACGGCCAATGACGGCGAAGCGGCGCTGCGGATGATCGACGCGTTGTCACCCGAACTGCTGCTGCTGGATATCGGGATGCCGCATCTGGACGGCATGGCCGTGGCGCGCACGGTTCAGGAACAGGCCGTGCAGCCCGCGATCATTTTCGTGACGGCCTATGACAGTTTCGCCATCGAGGCGTTCGACCTTTCGGCCGCCGATTATCTGCTGAAGCCCGTCTCTGCCGAGCGGCTTGGCCGGGCGGTGGCGCGCGCGCGCGAACGGCGCGGCAGTGTTTCCAGCCCGGCACCGGGCGTGCGCCATCTGGAAGAATTCTGGGTGCCGCACCGGTCCGAACTGATCCGGATTGCCGCATCAGACATTGAAAGGATCGATGCCGAGCGGGATTATATGCGCCTGCATATCGGCCCGCGCAGCTATTTGCTGCACCAGACGATCAGCGCGCTGGAAGCCCGGCTTGATCCGGACCGCTTTATCCGGGTGCATCGCTCCGTCATTGTCCGTCGGGACAGGATCAAACGGCTGGGCCATGATCGTTCAGGTGCCTGGCATGCCGAACTGGTGGACGGCGAGGTAGTGCGCATCGGCCGGACCTATCTGGCCGCCGCAAAAGCGATGGCCGGCCGATAGGGCATCTGTTTTTGGCTGATCCTCCGACCGTCACGCCTGCTTCGGGGCGTCGGTCTTCCCGAATGGCCACACAGCCACAAACCCGGCCCCCTGCCAAAAAGGGGGGATGGCAGGCAGGGAACCGGGAGCACAACCGCAGCCCAGGGGCGGGATGAAATCCCCGGCAACGGCAGCACAATCCCTGATTAGCAGACTCGCACCGGCCCGCATGAACGCTTCGACAGGCACGCATTCACAATCGCCCGGCGGCAAATCGTCCGACGAACGTCCAAATCCGTTCGATCAGTGGTTGAGCCGCCGGGACAGTTCCCGGCTTAACCCCCTAACCGCCCAGCACCCGGGCCATCAGGATCGATTTCCCCGCCTTTTTGATGGCTTTCATCAGACCGGATTTCTTCTTCTTGGTTTCGGGGCAGAATGTCGGCGCTTCTGCCTGTTTGATCGCATCGGCTTCAGCGGCCTGATCCAGCAGGGTGAACCGGGAAATGGGCAAAGCGCGTTCTGCCGCGCCGCGGGCAAAGGTGATCGCCAGCGAATCATTTTGCGTCAGCCGCAGCGCGCTGCCACATTTTTCCTGGCCCTTTTTCAGGATCGATCCGCCGCCAAGCACGACCTTTGCCAGATCATCAAGGCCCGCCGCGCGCGCGGGTGCTGTCATCACCAGACCAAGAATGCTGCCTGCCAGAAACACGGTGCCGATACGCATAAGCTATACTCCCCTTCACTGCGCGTTGCAGGCTATCACAGTGGCGGCGTGAGTCAAAAAAGGGATGCGTTCCTTCTTCTGCCTTCAGGGTTTACGCCGTTTTAACCAGTCCCGGTCTAGTTCCGTCCGTGAAATTCACGGGGATATTACCATGCGTCTTCCAATGATCCTGCTTGCCACCACTGCGCTTTCCGCCTGCAGCGGCGCCGGGCCAACGACTGTGGGCAGCAACGCCGTATCGGGCGGCGGGACGACAACCGGCGGTGGTGGCAACACGCCGCCAGCATCGGCCCATACCTTCGTCAACCCCACCGAAGTGAAAACCTATGCCGCGATCGGCGGGGTGCACAGCTATCGCTACTCCACCGACGACCGGGACATATTCGGGCAGTATAACGAACTCTATGCGGGGGACGCATCAACCGCCCGCAACAGCGCGCTTTCCGTAACTTATGATCCCCGGGATGGCATTTTCGATGTGGCGATTGTGGCCTCGAAGGCCAATGTAAGCCAGATGCTGCGCTATCAGGATCCGCTGCATCGGACCGATTTTGGCGGCGCACGGCAACCGGTTGACGGCGTGCCGGACTATACGTCCAAGGGCGTGCAATATCTGGAACTGGGCAGCGCTTCGGGAACCCCCGGAGAAACGGGCTTCACCTCAACCTATCAGAATTTCTTCTACCAGAAGCCCGGGACAACAACGAAATATGTCACCTATGCGGGCTATGTGCGCCAGACTCTGGCGATTCTGGAAGTGAAGCCGGACAATGCGGCCCCCTATCTCCGTTATGACCGCACACGGGAGCGCGCAGCGTTTGTTTATGGCGAACGCACCGTCAATGGCAGCGTGCCGAAAACGGGCAGCGCCACCTATGCGGGCGACATGATCGCCACGCTGGTTTACAATCCGCTTCCGGAGCTGACGGTCGATTCCCCCACCTATTTCCAGTGGATGAACGGCACATCGACGACCAGCGTCAATTTCGCCAGCAACACCTTCACCCTCGCACTGGCAGGCACGGTCGGCGCGCCTTCGCTCGACAGCTTTTCGAGTGGCGCGCATGTTCTGACGTCTGGCTCCACTTTCTCCGCTTCGGGCTCCGGCTCGGTTGATCTGGTCAATGCGGGCGGGTTCATCGGCCAGTTTGCCAGCGCGGGCTTTGTCATTGGCGGCACCAACACACCGCTGGTGATTGCCGGATCCAGTATTGATGGTGCCTTTTTCGGCCCCATCGGCCAGGAAATCGGCGGCGGATTCCGCATTGTGGGCGGCACGCCGGACGAACGGATCGACATATTGGGGGCCTTTACCGGTAAGTAAGGGCAGGCAACATGGGTTCCCCCATCCTTCGCCAGATGCTGCTGGGCAGTGCGGTTTCCCTGTGCCTTGCCAGCGGGGCGCGGGCCGAAATTGCTGATGATCTGAACTGCGGTGCGCAGGTCTGCCACGCCCGGCTGACTGCCGCCGAATTGCTGGCCCATGCCGAACAACTGGTGGCCGAACGCCGCTTTGCCGAAGCCGCGCCCATGCTGGCCGCGCTGGAAAACGTGCCGCAATATACGATGAGCGCCAGTTCCTGACGGGCTTCAGCGCCATCGAAACCGGCGATCTGGACAAGGCCGTGCGGGAATTTCGTGCCGCGCTGGTCAATCACCCCGAACAGACCCGTATTCGGCTGGAACTCGCCCGCGCACTGATGCTGCAAGGCAAGACCGCCAGTGCTGACCATCATTTCCGGCTGGCGGGGCAGGATGCCGATCTGCCCGAAGATGTGCTGCGCACCATCCGGACGACGCGGGGCATCCTGCGCAACCAGCGCCAGTGGAGCTTCAATCTCGATTTCGGGCTGGCGCCGGATACGAACATTTCGAACGGCACCAACGCGACCACGGTCGACGCCACTTTCGGATCACAGACCATTCCCCTGACGCTGAGCAACACGGCGC
>JANOAJ010000134.1:0-2399 GCA_031411035.1 Sphingomonadales bacterium | reverse complement strand
GCCTTGCCGCCCTTCTTGCCCTTTCTGGGGGCTGCGGGCGTAATCTCAAAGGCCAGCGCGCCGTCTTTCAAATGGACACTCACTTCGCCGCCATGGACGAGCTTGCCGAACAGCAATTCCTCGGCCAGCGGCTGCTTGATCTTGTCCTGGATCAGACGGCCCATCGGGCGTGCGCCATAGAGCTTGTCATAGCCACGCGCGGTCATCCATTCCTTGGCCGCGTCATCCAGCTTGATATGGACATCGCGGTCGGCAAGCTGGAGTTCGAGCTGGAGGATGAACTTGTCCACCACCATCGCCACCACCGGCGGCGGCAGATAGCCAAAGGGCACAATCGCATCGAGGCGGTTGCGGAATTCGGGGGTGAACATCTTCTTCACCGCTTCCTCATCCTCGCCTTCGCGGGTCATCGCGCCAAAGCCCACGGACTCGCGCGCCATGTCGGATGCGCCCGCATTGGTCGTCATCACCAGGATGACATTGCGGAAATCCACGGTCTTGCCGTGATGATCGGTCAGCTTGCCGTGATCCATCACCTGCAACAGGATGTTGAACAGATCCGGATGGGCCTTTTCAATTTCATCGAGCAGCAGCACGCAATGCGGCTGCTGGTCAATCGCATCGGTCAGCAACCCGCCCTGATCATAGCCGACATAGCCCGGAGGCGCGCCGATCAGTCGTGACACGCTGTGCCGCTCCATATATTCCGACATGTCGAAGCGCTGAAGCGGAATACCCATGATGCTTGCCAGTTGCCGCGCGACTTCCGTCTTGCCCACGCCTGTTGGGCCCGTGAACAGATAATTACCGATGGGCTTTTCCGGATCGCGCAGGCCCGCGCGGCTGAGCTTGATCGCGGACGAAAGCGCCGTGATCGCGCCGTCCTGCCCGAACACGACCCGCTTGAGATCGGTCTCAAGAGTTTCCAGCACTTTCTTGTCATCGGTCGAAACGGTTTTCGGCGGGATGCGCGCCATGGTGGCGATGACAGCCTCGATTTCCCGGGGCGTGATGACTTTCTTGCGCTTGGCCAAAGGCACCAGCATCTGCATCGCGCCCACTTCGTCGATCACATCGATGGCCTTGTCGGGCAGCTTGCGATCATTGATGTAGCGCGCGGAGAGTTCCACGGCCGATTTGATCGCTTCGGACGTGTAGCGGACGCTGTGATGGTTTTCGAAGGCCGAACGCAGCCCCGTGATGATCTTGATTGTGTCCTCGACCGTGGGTTCGTTGACGTCGATCTTCTGGAACCGGCGCAGCAGCGCACGGTCCTTTTCGAAATGGTTGCGGAATTCCTTGTAGGTGGTCGAACCGATGCAGCGGATCGTGCCGCCCGAAAGCGCGGGCTTCAGCAGATTGGAGGCATCCATCGCCCCGCCTGATGTGGCGCCCGCACCGATCACGGTGTGGATTTCATCGATGAACAATATGGCGTGGGGCAGCTTTTCCAGTTCGGAAACCACCTGCTTCAGCCGTTCCTCAAAATCCCCGCGATAACGGGTGCCGGCCAGCAACGCGCCCATATCGAGCGAATAGATGACAGCCGGCAGCAGAACCTCGGGCACATCGCCTTCGATGATCTTGCGCGCCAGCCCTTCGGCAATGGCGGTTTTGCCGACGCCGGGTTCACCGACATAAAGCGGATTGTTCTTGGAACGGCGGCACAGGATCTGCACCGTGCGGTCCACTTCCGGCCCGCGCCCGATCAGCGGATCGACCTTGCCGTTTTTCGCTTTCTCGTTGAGATCGACGCAGAACTGCTTGAGTGCGCTTTCCTGTTTGCCCTTGCCCTGCTGGGTTTCGGGCTTCTTCTCTTCCTTTTCCTCAGCGCCCTTCACTTCGCGCGGTTCGGGCGTTTCGATGCCCTTGCCAACGCCGTGCGAAATGAAGCTCACCGCATCCAGGCGGCTCATGTCCTGCTGCTGCAGGAAATAGACGGCATAGCTTTCCCGTTCGGAAAACAGCGCGACCAGAACATTGGCGCCCGTCACTTCATCCCGGCCCGAAGACTGGACGTGCAGAATCGCGCGCTGCACCACCCGCTGGAAGCCGCTGGTGGGGGAGGGATCGGTGTTGCCGCTGACTTTCAACGATTCCAGTTCGGTATCCAGATAGTGCGAAACCGTGTTCTTCAGTTCACCCAGTTCGACGCCGCACGCCGTCATTACCTTGGCGGCATGTTCATCATCGGTCAGGGCCAGCAGCAGATGTTCGAGCGTGGCATATTCATGCTTGCGCGTTGCCGCAGCGCCCAAGGCGTTGTGCAGGGTGGCTTCAAGTTCACGGGCAAAAGACGGCATGTTCGGTTCCTTTGCTACCCAATGTCGGGGTTTGCCGCCCAAACATCAAGATCAGCGTTTGAATAAGGCGTCGGCACTTGCCTTATGGTTAACGGC
>JANOAJ010000133.1:0-7679 GCA_031411035.1 Sphingomonadales bacterium | reverse complement strand
TGATCCCGCAGCCGCGCGACGGGATCACCCAGCGGCCATTTCACGCCTTCCTCCACCGAGCGATAGGCACCCGGATCATCGGATGTGGAATGGCCTTCGGCGCGATACGTGAAATGCTCGATCAGTGTCGGCCCGTTGTTGGTGCGCGCCCGTTCGCTTGCCCAGGCGGTCGCCGCATAGACGGCCAGCGCGTCATTCCCGTCCACCCGCAGCCCGGCAATGCCATAGCCAAGCGCCCGCGCGGCAAAAGTGGTCGCTTCCGCGCCCGCAAACCCGGAAAAGCTGCTGATCGCCCATTGGTTGTTGACCACGTTGAAGATCACCGGCGCGCGGTAAACCGTGGCGAAGGTCAGGGCCGCGTGGAAATCGCCTTCCGCTGTCGATCCCTCACCGCACCAGGTGGAAGCGATGCGCGTGTCCCCGCGCGAAGCGCTCGCCATCGCCCAACCCACGGCCTGGGGAAGCTGGGTCGCCAGATTGCCGGAGATCGTGAAAAAGCTGTAGTCCGGTTCCGAATACATGATCGGCAGCTGGCGGCCTTTCAGCCGGTCGGCCCGGTTGGAATAGATCTGGTTCATCATCCGCTCCGGCGGACAGCCGCGCGCCAGCAACACGCCCTGCTGGCGGTAGGAAGGGAACATCATGTCATCACCGGCCATTGCGAAGGCAGCACCGATAGCCGTTGCCTCTTCGCCCGTGCATTTCATGTAAAAGCTGGTTTTGCCCTGCCTCTGGGCGCGGAACATCCGGTCATCAAAGGCACGGGTCAGCGCCATGCTGCGAAGCATCGCGCGCAGCACATCGGGCGTCAGGCGCGGGTTCCACGGGCCGACGGCCTGGCCATCATCGTCGAGCACACGTACCAGCCCGAACGCGTGATCGCGCATTGTGGCAGCGTCAGCCGCGCTGTCCGGACGGGGTGTTGCCCCGGCAGGAAGCACCTCAAAAGCACTGTAATCGGCGTCCTCTCCGGGCCGCGCGGGCGGTTCGGGAATGTGCAGCGATAGCGGCGGCAGGTTATGGCCCGGCACAGTCATCTCCCAAATGGGTCAGCAATCATGTCCTATCATGATTCGTTGCGCCCCATTGTTATATAATTTCAAGGGGTGCAACAGCTTTTCTTTTATGCCAGTAAGATGGACATGGCAAAATTCACTCCTTTCCGCTGGGACGATCCCTTCAACCTTGACGCACAACTGAGCGATGATGAGCGGATGATCCGCGATACGGCGGAAGCCTATGCACAGGAAAACCTGCTGCCGCGCGTGATTTCCGCTACGCGCGCCGAGCGTTTTGACCGCGAGATCATGAACGAACTGGGCAGCCTTGGCCTGCTGGGCGCGACGATTGAAGGCTATGGCTGCGCGGGCGTTTCGCACGTCGCCTACGGGCTGATCAGCCGCGCCGTGGAGCGAGTCGATTCGGGATATCGGTCGGCGATGTCCGTGCAATCCAGCCTCGTGATGCACCCCATCCATGCGTACGGCACCGAAGCGCAGCGGCAAAAATATCTGCCCCGGCTGGCGAGCGGCGAGATTGTCGGCTGCTTTGGCCTGACCGAGCCGGACGCGGGTTCTGATCCGGCCGGCATGAAGACCCGCGCCAAGGCAGTGGCGGGGGGATACAGCCTGACCGGCGCGAAAATGTGGATCACCAATTCACCGATTGCGGACATCGCGGTGGTGTGGGCCAAGGATGAAGGCAATATCATCCGCGGCTTCATCGTCGAGCGCGGGATGGAGGGTTTCTCCACACCCAAGATCGAAGGCAAGATGAGCCTGCGCGCGTCCATCACGGGCGAGATCGTGATGGACAATGTCTTCGTGCCGGAAGAAAATCTGCTGCCAAATGCGCAAGGGCTGGGCGGGCCGTTCGGCTGCCTCAACAAGGCGCGGTACGGCATTGCCTGGGGCAGCATGGGGGCGGCGGAAGACTGCTTCCACCGCGCACGGCAATATCAGTTGGATCGCAATCAGTTCGGGCGTCCTTTGGCGGCGAACCAGATCCCGCAGCTCAAAATGGCGAACATGCAGACGGAGATTGCGCTGGGCCTGCAAGCCGCGCTGACTGTAGGTCGGGCGATTGATGCGGACGCCTGGTCACCCGAAATGGTCAGCCTGATCAAGCGCAACAATTGCGGCAAGGCGCTCGATATCGCCCGCGTCGCCCGGGACATGCACGGCGGCAACGGCATAGCTGACGAATTCCATGTGATCCGCCACATGATCAATCTGGAAACCGTCAACACCTATGAAGGCACCCATGATGTGCATGCGCTCATACTGGGCCGCGCGATTACGGGGATACAGGCCTTTAGTGCGTGATGGCGGGAAAAAGGGATTGGCTTTTCGTCCTCGCACCAATGTGATACCAAAAGGGAAAGGTCGCATTTTGCCACTATGACAGGTGTCGGCACACGCTGACATTTTGGAGGGCGTGTGATGCGAGAATTGTTCCGGAAAAGTGCCGCGTGCGTGGGCCTTGTGCTCTGCGGGTTGTTTCTGACGTCTGCCAGACAGCTTCCGCCCCCCAATGACAGCGATGATGCGCCTCATCAGTCTCAAGACACTGACAGCACCGTGCCACCCGGTTGCGTCAAGCTGTTCGGCAGTATCCAGTGCGGCGAGGAAGAGCCGCTGCTCGCATCCCGCCTGCTGGCAAACGGGCCCCAGCCAGAAACTGCGACTGATCCGCTGCGCCCTGCAGTGGTGAGTTTCGTTCGGAACAACTGGCCGTTTGTCATCGATTTTCAGGCAGAACCCGGAACGCGCACTGTTCTGAAAGTCAAACTCTATCACCGGCGATGGATACTTCCCTATCTGGAGAACGCCTATCAGCAGGTGCTCGGAGAAGACGAACAGGCGGGCGAGCGACAAGTCATCAAGATCGAGGCGATCGACCTCGGCGATGCAAGCGTGGCGACGGGTGCCGGAGAAGTTCGCGTGGCACGCTATGATATCCGGTCTTACCGTCTCGACGGAGACACGTATCGCAGGGAGCAAGGCAAGCTCGTGCGCGCGCCGGTGAAAATATTTGGTATTGGCGCAGGGCCAAGGGCTGTCGGTTCCATTACGCTCAGAGATGTCCGCTTTGGCCCGGCGTCCTTGCAGATACCGGCAGCGGGTGCGCCGCCGGCGATGACAAGTTTCCAATATGTCCTGTTGCGGCCCTATGATGTTGTCAGCGCAGGGGTGGAACGCGATTGCCCCGGCGCGGGCTGCCGTTGGGCGGGGCAGGCGCTATCGCCCAGTGCTGGATCAGTGGGCCTGTCACCGCCCCGTCAATGGCCAGTGAGAAGGAACGCGAAGCCAGGATTGTATCGCCTTCAGGTGCGTGCCTGGCTGAATTGCCAGGGATCAACGCCGGCGGAACGCTTTGTCGATTGCGGGGACGAAGCGGCATGGGCGTCCGGCTTTTCTGACGACATTGTGGTGGAACGGTGAAGCGAAAACCTGTTACGCCAGCCCTGCCCGCCGCGCCGCCGCAGACGCGCCGCGGGCGCATGCTGGCCGCTCTGGCGTGCGTGCTTGTCGCGCTGGCGGCCTATTCCCTTTACTGGCTGAACAGCCTGCCCGTCGCAAAGCCGACGGCGGTGAGCGAACGCTATCAGGCTGGAGCGGGCAAGGTGTTGAAGATTTCAGGGCTTGCGCCTGGGCCCCTTATGTCGCTGACCGTCAGAACGCAGGGCATGATCAAGATGAGTTTCGCACATGGTGCCGTGCTGGTGGCACCATCCGCAGACCGGTTGGCGCGTTTGGTACCGGCAGATGACAAAATCGCGCTGCCCGGCGGAAACTGGGATGGTCTGATAGAGATCAGCAAGCAGAAAACAGAGACGGCCAGCGTGGACATTGAATTGCTTCCGCTCACCACACCCACGGGCAAGGCTGGCGCGTCAGTTTATTTCGAGGCGACCGAAATCGCACCTGGCTCACCGGGGTTTCGTCTCTGGGCAGACAATGCGCGCCTGAAAGTGGTAACGGCGCTGGTTGGTGATCCCGCTTCGGCCCGTCGGGGCAGCATGATCATCGCACTGCCGGGGAAGGCCGTGGAGGGCGAGATTGCAGACTTTGAAATGCCTGAACGCGTCAAAGCGGGAATAGCCTTTCCCAAGGCAGATACAGGGCAAAATGCCTTGGTGATTGAACTCGGCAATGTCGAAGATCCGCTCAATCGTTCCTTCCTGGATGCTGCTGCCATTGCTTCGGGCCATTTGGAAAGCGGCGGAAATTTTGTTGCCGAATCCGTGGCCTGCGGTGCAAGCCATGCTGGGGCGCTTTTGTGGTGGCGCCTGTTTCCCGAAATCGAGGACAGGGGCTGCGCTGACGCGAGTTTGAAACTGTCCGGCTTTCAGCCGAACCAGTCAGTCTCCTTCGCTGCCGAAGGCGTGGCGTTTCACCGTCGCGACGGGAAGGACGATGGATGGGGTGTCATCGCCAGCTTGATGGACAATGCGATTGTGAAGGCCATTTTTAGCGCCGCCGTCGCCGCGTTCCTTGGCTGGGCGTGGGTTGCCGTCAGGAATTGGCGCAAGGCTTCGCCCTGATTGGCCCTTTGCCCGCATTGCGGGTCAGCCCGCAGAAGGGCAAACACCCAGCGCCAGATCATCCGGCAAAAACAAGCGTGCCATCGTCAGTATTTCACCGTGACCTCGGCGGTGAAAGACCTTTGGGGGAAGGGGTGGAACAGGAAGTATTTGTTATTGTTGAGGTTATCCACACCAGCCGCAAATTCCATCCGGGCATTCACCGTGAAGCGGGCGCGGGCATCCATGACGAAATATTTGTCAAATCCCTGATAGGTGTTCCCTACCGTGTCGCTGTTATCAAGCGTTGCATAGTTCCGGCTGGCATAGCGCGCTGCCGCCGTCAGTGCGATCCTGTCAGTCGGATGCCATGTGACAACCGCTGTTGCCTTCCAGTGGGGAACACTGGGCAGGAGCTTGCCGACTGAAGCGGGGAAGACGCTGTTCTGGCTGGTTTGCGCATCAGCGTAGGTTACACTGCCCTGCAGATCGAAACCGGGCAGGATGCCACGCCAGTCCGCTGCCAACTCGACGCCGCGCGCGCGGGTGCGGTCGATATTCTGGACGAAGTTTGCCGTAACGCTCGTCCCCGCGATGACCCCGGTCTGCGCGATGAGCGCATCCTTGATCAACTCGTTGAACAATGACAGGCGAATGAACCCCGCTTCGCTCTTGTGCTGGATCGCCAGTTCCGCCGAACGGGCGCGTTCAGGGCGCAGGTTCGGATCGGGGTTGGTCAGCAACGTGCCGACGCTTGTTGCCTGATAGAGTTCGCCTACGGTTGGGAAGCGCCATGCCTGCCCTGCGGAGAGGCGCACATTCCATGTTTCTGAGGGGCCCCATTCAAGCGAGGCCTTGGGCGAAAAGACATTGCCGCTCCGAACCGGCTGAGTGACCGAGGCACCCGAGGCGATCCGGTTGAAGCCTCTGGACGCCCGCCACCATTCGTGCCGCGCCCCCAGGATGATGGTGAAGGCGTCCGCGAACCTGAAAGCATCCTGCGCCCAGATCGCGCGTGTCGCCGTGCGCCCGCGCGATGTGGTGCTGATCACGCCTTGCGTGGATACATCACGCCAGTTGCTGATCAGATAGGTGTTGGTGCTGAGCTTGTAGCGGTCATAATGTCCGCCGAAGCTGAGCACATGCGTGTCGCCATCTGCCAGGCGAAGCGCGGCTTTGCCGTCCAGCGTGATCCAGCCCGTGCCATCCTGCCGCTGTACCGTGCCGGCGCCACCCGCAAACGCCGCCGGCAGGCGGTTGACTGTCGCCCCCGTGGTGGCGGTTGAAGGGGTGCTTTGAAGATCCCGGTCATAGCCATAGGATGTGCCGGTGATCTGCCAGTCCAGCTTTGGTGACGCGCCTTGCAACGTCACGGCGTGCGAAAAATGCCGGGCTTCACGGAAATAGACCGCCGCATTGAAGCCTGCCGTGGTTCCGTTGTTCGCCGTCGCAAAGGATCGCCCGCCCGCCGCGCTGTTCAGATAGGTTTCCACTGTGCTGGTGGTATCATCAGTCCATATTCCCAAAACATAGCTGGCGCGGATTGTGTCGCCCAGATCAAAGGCAGCCTTGAGCTTCAGTGTGTCTTGCACATGATGTTCGATCCCGCCCGCGCCAAGCACCCGGATCGCGGCACCGAGCCGGTTCACGTCCGCAAAGCCGCCGGTCGTGCCTGTGGGGTTGGCAGGGCCCGTGATGGTCGTGAAGCTGACCGGCTGGCTGTGCGCGTTGGTGCGCGTGACGCTGCCGAACAGCGCGAGCGGGCCGAAACGATCCCCGACCGATCCCGAAAGCTGGCGCGTGGGAAGCGTTTGATGCGTGCCATAAAGATCGAAATTCTGGACGTTGACGAGTGCGGACGCCCGGGCTTCCAGCGTTTCGGGAAGCCGGGTGGTGATGGTGACCACCGTGCCAATGCTGTTGCCTGAATAGGCGGCGGAAAAAGGCCCATAGAGCACATCGATCCGCTCTATCTCTTCAGGCGTCACCAGCGTCCAGCGCGGGCTGCCATTGCCGTTATTGTTGGCGATGAGCGCAGACAGGATCGCGCCATCGGCATAAATCAGGCTGCGCGCGCTGGCGCCCAGGCCCGATGTGCGCGTGGCAATGGGCGCGAAATTATCCCCTATATGGCGCTTTCGCACGACCAGGCTGGGAAGGTATTTGATCGCATCTTCCACGCTGGCCGCGTTTACCGTTGTGGCAATGCGGCTGGCATCCACCGTCGCCTGGGTCGATGGCGGCCGTTCGATCGCCTCTGTCTGCTGCCGGGCGGTGACGAGGATTTCGCTTCCGGATTCACTGGCGTCGTCGCTGGCATTGGCAGGGGCAGGGCAGGCAGCGGCAAGGGCAAACAGGCACGCCGAAGCGCGTGCGGCAGATTTGGAAGGCATGAAGATATTCCTGAACTGAGACGGTGACAGTCCACACGGGCGCGCGGGCACCGGCGGAAAGGGGGTTCAGGTCAGGGCAGGCGGGCCGGTCTTGGGCGGTGGCGGCGCGGCAAGGCCGGCGCCGGGGCGGGCGGCATCCGGAAGCGCAGGCGGATTTGCTTTCGCCACATAGGGCAGCGACGGCTGCGCTGCCGGTTCGGGAATGTTGCTCGTCAGTGCCAGCCCGGCAAAGGTGCAGGGGCTGCTCTTGTGATCGGCTGTGGCGGGATCCGGTTTGTGAATCTTGCCATCGGCTCCAATGACCGCAGTGGAGATGCCGTCGCCGGTGCAGATCGAAATCATCTGGCCTGCCGTGGCAGAGGGCATCCAGCCAATGGGCATCAATGCGCGGACGGCGATGGTCAGTGCCATCATCCATGCGAATGTTGCGCGGTTACGCCCGATAAAGTGCCGCAATGCCCCCATGGGCAAGCGACCTAGGCGCGCCCGGAAAGGGCGTCAACCCGGCGAATATGCGCCACGATTGCAAAAACTGCAATCACGATTGCGCGTTACTCGTTTGCACTTTCTTAGCATTTGCAGCATAAGTTGCACATCGAAACGGAATGAGCCGTTTTCGATAATAACAGGGACATATGCCATGCCTAACTTTGTTAGGGCAGCGAGCATCCTGATCGCGGTGGGAATGCAATTCCTCAACGCCGCGTTCGTCTACAGCGCCTAGGCGCGCTCGCTCCCCCACACAGAAAAGGCCCGTTGGC
>JANOAJ010000132.1:0-10376 GCA_031411035.1 Sphingomonadales bacterium | reverse complement strand
TCGAAAACGCGATCAAATATGCCGTGACGCCGCAGGAAGACGGCGCGGAAATCACGGTCGATGCGCGATTGGTCGGTTCTCGCGTCCACATCGTCGTATCCGATACCGGTCAGGGGTTGAACGGATCGGTGCCTGCCCCATCTGACTCCACGAAGGTCGGGTTGGCCAATATTACCGAGCGGCTGGCCCAGGCTTTTGGCGAGGATCACCGGATGGATGCGGGCAACCGCCCCGAAGGCGGTTTTGCCGTGACCATTGATATTCCTTACCGCGATCAGGAGGCGGCATGACAATCCGAGCGATTCTCGTCGATGATGAGAAACTGGCCATTCAGGGGCTGCAATTGCGGCTGGAGGCGCATCCTGACGTCGAAATCATCGAAACCTGCCTGAATGGTCGCGAAGCGATTCGCGCGATCAAGACCAACAAGCCCGATCTGGTGTTCCTGGATATCCAGATGCCCGGCTTTGACGGCTTCTCGGTCGTGTCCGGCCTGGCCGAAGTGGAACCGCCGCTTTTCGTGTTTGTGACCGCCTATAGCGATCACGCGATCCGCGCTTTTGAAGCGCAGGCCACCGACTATCTGATGAAGCCGGTCGAACCCGAACGGCTGGCCGACACGATGGAACGCGTCCGCCAGCGCCTTGCCGAGCGCAAGGGTGTGGAGGAAGCCGAACGGCTGAAGGAAGTGCTCGCCGAACATGCCCCCGAAGCGCATGACGAACTGGTGGACAGTGCCGACACCCACGCCGCCAACCGCTATGAAAAGATGATCAATATCAAGGATCAGGGCCAGATTTTCCGCGTCGAGGTGGATAGCATCGAACGGATCGACGCGGCGGGCGATTATATGTGCATCTATTCGGGCGGCGACACGCTGATCCTGCGCGAAACGATGAAGGATCTGGAAAAGCGGCTTGATCCCCGCAAGTTCCAGCGCGTCCATCGTTCGACCATCGTCAATCTCGATCTGGTCAAGCAGGTCAAACCGCACACAAATGGCGAGTGCTTTCTGGTTCTCGAATCAAACGCGCAGGTGAAAGTCAGCCGTTCCTATCGCGAAGTGGTGGCGCGATTCGTCCACTGATCGGCGTTAAGTCCCTGCAATTCCAGCAAAGCTGCAAATGGTTGCGCTTTGATGTGATTCTGCCATGTTCCGCCCCGGCCCGCGCCTCGCGCGCCGGGTTCACTGGAGGGTAGCATTATGAATTTCATTCTCGCGTTGATCGTAGGCGGCATCATCGGCTGGCTGGCCAGCAAGGTGATGAACACAGATGCCCAGCAGGGCATTTTCATGAACATCATCGTCGGCTGCGTGGGATCGATCATCGGCAAGTTCATTGCCGGAAATTTCCTGGGCATGGGCGGCATGGGCCTGCGTGACGGTCTTGATCTGCCCTCGCTTGCCGTCGCTTTTGTCGGCGCGCTCATTCTTCTGGCCGTGGTCAACCTGATTCGCCGCGGTTCGGTACGCTAAAAACCATGTGGAAGGGGACTGTCCCTGAAGGGACAGTCCCCGTCGGCCTATTGCAGTTCGAACACCACCGAAACGGTGATCCCCACTTCCTGTTCACCCGGCATGATTTCGGTTTTGGCCATCGCCGCATCCGCCATCATCCCGCGTGCCATCATCGGAACAGGGCCTCCTGAAAAGCCTTCCGATTCGCTGATCGAAACGATCCGCTTCACTTTGAGGCCCGTTGCCGAGGCATAGAGATCAGCCCGCGCCCGCGCGGCCTTTACAGCCGCGATTCGCGCTTCATCCTGGGCGGCTTCGGGATGGTCGATCACAAGGCTGGGGCCGTTGATCTGGTTGGCCCCTTCCTTCACCAGCACATCGAGAATCGCACCCGATTTGCCGATATCACGGAACCGCACAGTCACCTGATTGCTGGCCTGATAGCCCGTGATGACCGGTGGCTGGTTTTCGACATAACGATATTGCGGCGACAGGCTGATGGACGAGGTGCTGACATCCTTGTCTGCCACCCCGGCTTTTTTGAGCGCGGCCAGCACGCGGGACATGCGCGCGGCATTATCCTGCATGGCCGCCGCCGCATTGGCCGACTGGGTGACAACACCGGCACTGATCACAGCCAGATCAGGCACGCGCTTCACTTCGCCACGCGCGGTAATATCCAGCCGCGTGCCCGTAATCACAGGGCCAGTGACTGCCTGCGCCTCACCCATTGCGGGCATCGCCAGCGCCAGTGCGCCCGCCAGGCTTGCTGCGAAAAATTTCATGCATTGCGCTCCTTCCAAAAAGTCATACGCCGGTAGGGCGTCAGACCCGCGATTCTAAGCCTGTTCGCTGCACATGGGGTGAACAGCGCATGGTGCCGCGCCTGTCGAACAGCGGAACCGGTTCGTCGAACTGCGGTTAGCGCTTGAGTGAAGTGCTTTATCAGGCTAATACACTATGAGAACAACCGGCCCTGCGGCGTGCTTTCGCGGTGGCAAACCCGGAATGAGTCATGAATTTCGAAACTTCCATCGCGCGTCAGTCCGCTGATACCGACTATCTTGATGATGAAGCGCAACAGGCGCGGCGCAAGCGCAATCGTATCCTGATTGCTGTTGCCGCCGTTCTTTTGCTCGCGCTTGCGGCCTATATGATGTTCGGCCGCAAAGGCAGCGCACCGGCTGCGGATGCTTCCAAACAGGCCGCACGGGTGACGGTGGTTACGCCGGGTCGCCAGCAAGTGGCGATGACCATTTCGGCCACCGGATCGCTTGCCGCACGGCGCGAAATGCCGGTGGGCGTGGTCGGTGAAGGTGGCATGGTATCTCAGGTATGGGTGGAACCGGGCAGTTGGGTGCAGGCCGGACAGGTGCTGGCGTCGATCGAACGCTCCGTCCAGACTCAGCAGAACGCCCAGCTTGGCGCCGGGATTGCCGTGGCGCAGGCCAATGCCCGTATTGCCCAGTCTGAAGTGGATCGTGCGCAATCGCTGGTTTCGCGCGGCTTCATTTCCAAGGCGGATCTTGAACGCAAACAGGCAACGCGTGATGCGGCCGTCGCGCAGGTGCGTGTGGCGCAGGCGCAGTTCAACGCGAATCGTGCGCAGATCGGCCGTCTTGATATCCGCGCGCCTGCTGCGGGCCTTGTCATTTCCCGCGCTGTCGAGCCGGGTCAGGTGGTGGGTGCCGGTTCCGGTGTGCTGTTCCGCATTGCCAAAGGCGGCGAAATGGAATTGCGCGCGCAACTGGCCGAAAATGACCTCGCCCGGCTGTCAAACGGCATTTCGGCAAAGGTAACGCCGGTGGGCACCACCACGGCCTTTAACGGGCAGGTGTGGCAGTTGTCGCCCACCATTGATCCGCTGTCCCGCCAGGGCATTGCGCGCATTGCGCTGGCCTATAACCCGGCGCTGCGCCCCGGCGGCTTTGCCACGGCTGATATTGTCTCAGGCGCGGTGGATGCGCCGCTGCTGCCCGAATCGGCAGTGCAGAGCGATGATCAGGGCAATTTCGTTTATGTCGTCGGCAAGGGGAACAAGGTTGAGCTGCGCCGCGTCAAGATTGGCGCAACAACAGATGCCGGGATGCCGGTGCTTTCGGGGCTGAGCGGCACCGAACAGGTTGTGCTCACGGCCGGGGCATTCCTCAATCCGGGCGAGACGATCATTCCGGAACGGGCCAAGCTGGCGAAATAGAGGCGTCTGATCATGAATTTCCGCCGCATTTCCGAATGGTGCATCCGTAATCCGGTGCCGCCGATCGTGCTGTTTATCGCGCTGCTGCTGGCAGGGGTTGTCAGCTTCAGCCGGATGGACGTGAACAATAATCCGGATATCGAATTTCCCGGCGCGCAGGTGATCATCTCGCAGCCGGGGGCCGCCCCGCCGGAGCTGGAAAAGCAGGTCACACAGGTTGTTGAAGCGTCGCTGCGCTCGATCAACGGCGTGGACGAAGTCAATTCCACGGTGCGCGAAGGCACATCGATGACGTTTGTGATGTTCGCGCTTGGCACGGATGTTGACCGCGGCGTCAACGACATCCGCGACGCCCTGACCAAGGTCCGCAGCGATCTGCCTGACGGCATTCTGGAACCGCAGGTGAACCGGGTGGACACCACGGGCGAACCGATTGCCTATATCTCCGCCGAAGCGGTTGACATGACGCTCGAACAGTTGAGCTGGTATGTTGATGACGTTGTTATCAAGCGCCTCCAGGGCATTCCGGGCATGGCTGCGGTGTCACGCGGGGGCGGGGTCAGCCGCGAAATCCGGGTTATCCTTGATCCTGCCAAATTGCAGTCGCTGGGAGTCACCGCCGCTCAGGTGAACAGCCAGTTGCGCCAGGTGAACGTCAATGCCGCAGGCGGTCGCACGGAAATCGCTGGTTCGGAACAGTCGCTTCGCGTTCTGGGCAATGCGCGCAATGCCTATCAGTTGGGCGATACGGATATCGCCATCGGCGGCGGGCGGACCGTGAAACTTTCCAGCCTTGCCACTGTGCGCGATCTTTACGGCGAACAGCGTTCGCTTTCGACGATGAACGGGCGGCAGGTGCTGTCTTTTGACATCCAGCGGGCCAAGGGTGCGTCGGATGTCAGCGTCTATGATGGCGTTCAGAAGGTGCTGGCGGAGATCCACAAGGAAAACCCCAAGATCAAGTTCACCGAACTCTATACCACGGTGGACTATACCAAGGCGCAATATCACGGCTCGCTGGGGGCGATGATCGAAGGCGCGGTACTGGCCGTGCTGGTGGTGTTCCTGTTCCTGCGCGACTGGCGCGCGACCGCGATTTCGGCGATTGCCATTCCGCTTTCCGCCATCCCCGCTTTCTGGTTCATGGATCTGCTGGGGTTCAGCCTCAATTTCATGTCGCTCATTGCCCTCAGCCTCGTGTCAGGGGTGCTGGTTGATGACGCGATTGTGGAAATTGAAAATATCGTCCGGCACATGCGCATGGGCAAATCGGCCTATCAGGCATCAATAGACGCGGCCGACGAGATTGGCCTTGCCGTGGTCGCAACCACATTTTCGATCGTCGCGGTGTTCCTTCCCGTCGGCATCATGCCGGGCGTTTCGGGCGAATATTTCAAGAATTTCGGCCTGACCGTTGTGGCCGCCGTCATGATGAGCCTGGGTGTGGCGCGCATGATCACGCCAATGATCGCGGCCTATTTCCTGAAACCGCATGGCACGGCCAGCCACGGCGAAGGCTGGCTGATGGACCGGTATATGGACGTGCTGCGCTGGTCGCTCGGCCATCGTCGCTGGATTGTGGTGGCCGGCATTCTTTCGCTTGTGCTGACAGTCTGGACGATGTCCACTTTGCCTTTCACCTTCATTCCGACTCAGAATCAGGATTATAGCTCGGTTCGCGTGGAAATGGTGCCGGGCACGACTCTGGAACAGACCCGCAAGGTCACCGAAACGATCCAGAACATGCTCAAGAAGGACGCTCCGGAGGTTGTGGCGGCCTTTGCCGATATCGATCCCGCCAAAGCGAGCGTGTATCTGCGCCTGTCACCGGATCGTTCGATGACAAGCGATCAGTTCGAGAAAGACTGGGCCAAGCGATTCCAGAAAATCCCTGACGCGCGCGTGACATTCCAGTCGCAGAATGGCGGTTTTTCGGGCCGGGACATCACGATCACGCTTGGGGGCAGCGATCCCGACAGGCTGCTCGCTTCGGCGCGGGAAATTGCCGAAGAGATGAAGGGCATCAAGGAAATCGTTGCTCCGCGCGTCAATGGCGATCTGCAACGTCCGGAAATCATGATCAAGCCGCGTTCCGATCTGGCGGCGTCTTTGGGCGTAACCACAGCGGCGCTTTCCCAGACGATCCGGATCGCGACGATTGGCGAGATTGATCAGAACAGTGCCAAATTCTCTTTGAGTGACCGGCAGGTGCCGATCCGCGTTTCCCTTTCGGAAGATGCACGGCGGACGCTTGCCACTGTCGAGAATTTGCCCGTGCCGACATCAACGGGGGGCTCGGTGCCGCTCAAGACCGTGGCTGAGATCAGCTTCGGGGCGGGGCCGACAACGATCCAGCGGACAAACCAGAACCGCCGAATCACCATCGGTGCGGATCTCGCGACCAACCCGCTGACCGGCAAGCCCTATGTGTCGAGCGAAGCCAAGGCCAAGATTGATGCGCTGCCCGGCATGAAAAATCTGCCGCAGGGCGTGACCAAACTGAAACTCGGCCAGGACAAGTGGCAAGAGGAGATGATCACCAACTTTATCATCGCGGTTATTACCGGCATCTCGTCCGTGTTCGCGGTGCTGGTGCTCCTCTATCGCCGCTTCATCCCCCCGCTGGTCAACATGGGTTCACTGCTGTTGGCCCCGCTGGGCGGCGTGTTGGCGATCAAGGCGCTCTCCATTCCGATTTGCATGCCTGTGCTGATCGGTGTGTTGATGCTGTTCGGGATTGTCGCCAAAAACTCGATCCTGCTTGTGGATTTCGCGCTTGAGGAAATGGACAAGGGCGTGGCCAAGTTTGAAGCGATCATGGACGCCGGGCACAAGCGTGCCCAGCCCATTGTGATGACCACAGTGGCCATGGTGGCAGGCATGGTGCCAACCGCCCTGTCCCTTTCCAGCGATGGCAGTTTCTCCCAGCCCATGGGCGTCACGGTGATTGGTGGCCTGATTGTGTCAACCGTGCTGACGCTGCTGATCGTGCCAGCCAGCTTCAGTCTGGCAGTTGGCGCGGAATCGCGCATCGGCCCCTGGATGCGGTATTGGCTGACAACCGGCGGGGACAGCCATGTGCCGTCCAAGCCGCCCCGCCTCGTGGCCAAGGGCTTCCGCCGTCGCATGATGGAGCGCCTGCGCCTGCGGAAACCGGACGCCATCCAGCCTGCGGAGTAAATCATCGCGAAGGGCCGGGCCTTTCTGTATCAGCCGCTTGGTAGCTCCGGCGGCGTCAATGGTGCGCATGGGATGAAGCGCCTTGCCACGGGCATGCTCGTGGCAATGGCGTGTGTGTATCTGACAGCGCGTTTCTTTGAGCCTGTTCACCCGGCGATTGCGTTCATCAAAGCCTTTGCCGAAGCCGCGATGGTGGGGGGCCTTGCTGACTGGTTCGCCGTCACTGCGCTGTTCCGCCATCCGCTTGGCATTCCCATCCCCCACACCGCGATCATCCCGCACAACAAGGACAGGATCGGCGATACGCTGGCGCAGTTCCTGAAGGACAATTTCCTGACACCCGCCGTCGTGGCCCGGCGGATGCGCCGGATGGATGTGGCAGCGGCCGCGGGCCGGTTCCTTGCCGACCCCAATCATGGTGGCGCCGGGCGGTTGCGGGACGGCGCTTCGAAACTGATCGCCAACATCCTCGAATCGCTTGATGACCGCAGGTTGGGTGGCATGGCCAAGGGCGCGCTGGCCGGCCGGTTGCGCGCGCTGGAAATTGCGCCATTGCTTGGCCAGACGCTGGATGCCTCCATGAAGGAGGGGCGGCACGTCCCGCTGCTGAACGGCATCATCAGCCGGGCCAGCGAAGTGCTCGCTTCCAACGAACATCTGATCCGCGAAATGGTGCATGAACGCGCGGGCAGCGTGCTGCGCTGGACCGGGCTCGACGAGAATGTCGCCAATGCCCTGATCAACGGCCTCAACAAGCTGTTCTTCGATATGGCGGATGATCCCCATCACCCGCTGCGCGCGCGTGCCGATCAGGCGCTGGCCGATCTGGCTTTTGATCTGCAGCACGATCCCGCCATGCAGAAGCGGGTTACGGAACTGAAATCCGAAATCATCGACAACCCTGCCATGCAGCGGTGGATCGACGGGCTGTGGCAGCAGGCGCGCGAAGCCTTGCTGAAGGCCGCCCGCGATCCTGATCGCGTCATGGCGGGGCGTTTCGGGGAACTGCTGCGCCAGATGGGAGAGCCGTTGCAAAGCGATCCGCAGTTGCGCCACACGATCAACCGCTTTGTCCGCCGCGCCGCTGTCGGGGCAACGGCAAGCTATGGTGACGGGATCGTGACGCTGATTTCGGAAACCGTCCGCAGTTGGGATACCGGCAAGGTGACAGACCGGGTTGAAGCGGCCGTCGGACGGGATCTGCAATATATACGCATCAATGGCACGCTGGTGGGCGGGCTGGTCGGGGTGCTGCTCCACACCATAGACCTGCTTTTGTAAACGCTAGCGGGGCTTTCAAAGCCTTGCCCGCACACCTATAGCCCGGACATGGATCGACTGGATGGCAGCGTGGCACTCCCTCCGCGCTGGCGGGGCGGCATCGTTGCCCTCGGAAATTTTGACGGCTTTCACGCTGGCCATCAGGCAGTTGTCGGGCGGGCGATTGAGCAGGCACGCGAAGCCGGCGCTCCCGCCATTGTCGCCACCTTTGATCCGCATCCGGTGCGTTTCTTCAAACCCGATGCCCCGCCATTTGCGCTGACCAGCATTGATCAGCGCGGACGACTTTTCGCTGCCGCCGGGGCAGATGCGATGATTGTATTCCCCTTCAATGCCGCACTCGCGGCGCTGACTGCAGAGGCATTCATCACCCAGCGCCTGCCCGGCTTGGGCGGGGTGGTGACAGGGGAGGATTTCACCTTTGGCCAGGGGCGCAGCGGCAATACCGATTCGCTGAAGACCCTGGGCGCCCGCTACGGGTTTGTGGCGGATGCCGTAAGCCCGGTGGGGGATGCAACCGAAGCCATTTCCTCCAGCCGCATCCGCGCTGCGCTGGAAGCGGGAGACTGCGCCTCCGCCGCGCAATTGCTGACCCGTCCCTTCACCATTGAAGGCCGCGTCCAGCATGGTGACAAGCTGGGCCGCACCATCGGCTTCCCCACCGCCAACATCGCGCTTGGTGACTATTTGCGGCCCCGGTACGGCATCTATGCGGCCCGGGCGCGGCTGCCGGACGGGCGGGTGCTGGGTGGTGCCGCCAATTTGGGCATCCGCCCCACATTCGATCCGCCCAAGGAATTGCTGGAAATGTTCCTCTTCGACTTTTCCGAAAATCTGTATGATCAGGTGATTGAAGTCGAACTCCACGCATTCCTGCGCCCTGAAGCCAGGTTTGACAGCCTTGAGGCCCTGACCGGCCAAATGGACAGGGATTGCGACGAGGCCAAACGGTTTCTGGCGTCCACCTAAGCGTTTTTCGCAACGCTTTCCGCCATCCGGGCCAGTTGCTCGGGCGTTGCTTCGGCCTGGTGCTGTGCTTTCCACTGGGCATAGGGCATTCCGTAAACCAGTGCCCTGCCCTCTTCCTTCGTGATGCCGCCCGCTTCGGCCACCCAGTCCCCCAGGCAATTGCGGCAAAAGCCCGCCAGTCCCATCAGATCGACATTCTGCGCGTCCGTCCGGTGCTGCAAATGGGCAACCAGCCGCCGGAACGCCACTGCCGCTACGGCATCTTCAAGTGTATCGGGTTTCATGAATACCTATTCCTGCCTTTGACGCGCCTGCAATAGCGGCTATCGAGCGAGCGAACCAGAGGAGTCCCCCTTGCAGAAAATCGCCGCCCCCCGCCAGCGCAAGGTGCGTGTGCTTGCCACGCTGGGCCCTGCCAGCCGCACGCCGGAGATGATCGAGAGACTCTATCGCGCCGGAGCTGACGCGTTTCGCGTCAATATGAGCCACGGCACGCATGAGGATCACAAGGCGACGATTGCCGCCATTCGCGGGCTGGAAAAGGGGCTGGGCCGTCCGACAACGATTCTGGCGGATCTGCAAGGCCCCAAGCTGCGGGTAGGCGACTTTGCGGGTGGCCGGGTGATGCTAGAAACCGGCGCGACCTTCCGGCTCGATCATGATCCCGCGCTGGGCGATGAAACGCGGGTCTGTCTGCCCCACCGTGAGATTTTCGAGGCGCTGGAAGTGGGCGCGCGCCTGTTGCTTGATGATGGCAAGATGGTGCTGCGGGTTGTCGAAATGGATGCGGGCGGCATCACAACGCGCGTGGAAGTGGGCGGTGTCCTTTCCAACCATAAGGGCCTGAATGTGCCCGATGTCGTGGTGCCGCTGGCAGCGCTGACCGAGAAAGACCGGTCTGACCTTGCCTTTGCTCTGGATCAGGGTGTGGACTGGATCGCGCTCAGCTTCGTCCAGCGGCCTGAAGATCTGGCCGAAGCGCGGCGACTGATTGGCGGCCGCGCGGCTTTGCTTGCCAAGATTGAAAAACCTGCCGCGCTCGATAGGCTTGAAGACATATTGGAAGTGTCTGACGCAGTGATGGTGGCACGCGGCGATCTGGGCGTCGAACTGCCGCCCGAAGCGGTGCCACCCGCCCAGAAACGCATCGTGGAATCCGCGCGTCGGCTGGGACGGCCCGTTGTCGTGGCCACGCAGATGCTCGAGTCAATGATCACGGCCCCCACCCCCACGCGCGCCGAAGTGTCCGACGTGGCGACGGCGATCTATGACGGGGCGGACGCCGTGATG
>JANOAJ010000131.1:0-36601 GCA_031411035.1 Sphingomonadales bacterium | reverse complement strand
CGTAGCGAAGGGCCACTCCCCCCGTCCTTCGCTACGCCGCTTCGACAAGCTCAGCAGCTACTCAGGATATACGGAGGTGTTACTCCCCATCAAACAACCCCTCCTGGCTCCCGGCAGGCGGGTTCAGCCCGAGATGCTTCCAGCCCGGCCCGTTGAGCATACGCCCTCTCGCCGTCCGCGCGATCAGGCCCAACTGGAGGAGGAACGGCTCCACCACATCCTCGATCGTATCGCGCGGTTCGCTAAGCCCCGCTGCCAGCGCTTCGACGCCCACCGGCCCGCCACGATAAATATCCGCGATCATCGTCAGGTAGCGCCGGTCCATCGCGTCCAGCCCCAGTCCGTCCACTTCGAGCCGGGTGAGTGAGGCGTCGGCAATCTTTGCCGTCACAATCGCTTCGCCTGCCACATTGGCGAAATCGCGCACCCGGCGCAGCAATCGCCCGGCAATGCGCGGCGTGCCGCGAGACCGCTTGGCGATCTCATGCGCGCCATCCTCGGCAATCCTCAGGTCAAGCAGTCCGGCGGCGCGGCGGATCACTTGCTCCAGTTCGCCGTGCGTATAGAAATTCAGCCGCACCGGAATGCCGAAGCGATCCCTAAGCGGCGTGGTGAGCAGGCCCTGCCGCGTTGTTGCCCCCACCAGTGTGAATTTGGGCAGATCAATCCTTACGGAGCGCGCCGACGGCCCTTCGCCAATCATGATATCCAGCGCCCGGTCTTCCATCGCGGGGTAAAGGATTTCCTCGACGGCCGGGGCCAGCCGGTGAATCTCGTCGATGAACAGCACATCGCCATCTTCAAGATTGGTGAGCAGTGCCGCCAGATCCCCCGATTTGGCAATCACCGGCCCGGACGTCGCACGGAAACCCACGCCCATTTCCTTGGCCACAATCTGCGCCAGCGTCGTTTTGCCAAGCCCCGGCGGCCCGAAAAACAGCACATGATCCAGCGCATCGCCGCGACTGCGGGCAGCCTCGATAAACACCCGCAAATTGTCCCGCGCGGCTTTCTGGCCAACAAATTCGTCCAGCGATTTGGGGCGCAAAGCGGCATCCACGTCTTCGGCGCGGCGGGAAGCATTGATCAGGCGGTCAGCGTCGCTCATCGAACTGCCCTAGCCCGACTTTCCCGGCGGCGCTATTCCCTGTTCCCATCAACAGGGAGAGAAACATGCCAATCACCCGCCGAAACCTGCTGGCGCAGAGCGCCGCTGCGGCTGCCTTTGCCGCGTCGGGCGCTGCCCGAGCCGCCACGAAACCGGCGGCGCCCGGCTGGTACAAGAACGCGATCATCATCGATGGCCTTTCTTCCTTTTCCGATCCCTATGCCCCTGAAGAACAGATGCGCCTGTCTGACCGGGTGAAAACCGAACTCCGCGCCACGGGCTCCACGGCGATCAACATCACTGTGGGCGGGGTCGGCAACGATCCTGGCGGCTGGGAAAACACCCTGTCGGGTCTGAAGCTCTACGACGCGGCGATTGCGGCCAATAGCGATTTCCTGACCGGCATCCGCACTGCCGCCGATATCCGTGCTGCCAAGGCCAGCGGCCGCTTCGGCCTGATCTATGGCACGCAGGACAGCAGCATGGTGGGCACCAGGCTTGACCGGCTGGGCGAGATGAAAAAGCTCGGCATGCGGATCGTCCAGCTCACCTATAATCTGCGCAACCTGAGCGGCGATGGCGCGCTGGAACCGGACAATGCCGGGCTTTCCAAACTGGGCCATGCCACAATTGCCCGGATCGAGGCGGAAAAGCTGCTGCTCGATCTCAGCCACGGCGGCGCGCGGACGATTGCCGAAGCGATTGCGGCGGCCACCCGGCCGCTTTCGATCAATCACAGCGGCTGCCGTGATGTGTTCGATCATCCCCGCAACGTGTATGACAGCGCAATGAAAGCGCTGGCAGACAAGGGTGGCGTCTTCGGCCTGTATTTCATGCCCTTCCTTGCGGCGGGCAGCAAACCGACCCGGGATGACCTGATCCGCCATATCGAACATGCCGTGAATGTCTGCGGCGAAGAACATGTTTCGCTGGGCACTGATGGCAATCCGCTGCCCCTCGAAATCAACGAGGCGACATGGAAACGCGCGAAAGAAACGCACGAATTCCGCTCCGCCAACGGCTTTGCGGCACCTGGCGAAGGGCCGGACATCCTGACCATCGTGATGGATTACAACCGGCTGGACCGCTTCCAGACACTGGCAGGTGATCTGGCCAGACGCGGCTGGAAAGAGGCTAAGCTGGAAAAGCTGTTCGGCGGGAATCTGGTGCGGCTTTATGGGGATGCGTGGGGCGGGTAGTTTCGCCGCTTATTGCATAAATACGCCACAATTTGCATAGGAGCGACGGCAGCGCAGGTCTTGGCCTGCAATCTGCTGCCATAAGGAGGTGGTTTATATAGCTATTACTGAAGCCCTCCTGATTGTCGCCATTGTCACGGCGGCAATCGCCTTCACGAACTTGGTTCTCAAGATTGTCGAAGTCGCAAGGAAGAAGTGACGACGGGCGGGGGTCGGGCTACCACTCGGCCCCCAAACGGAAAAGAGGACGCGCTACTACCATAGCGCGCCCTCTTCGAAGAAAATGATTTCATAGCAAATCACTGAAGCAATTTATGACTGGCACATTCCGGACAAAAAGTCAACATTTCTATCGGTGCACAAAGACCGTGTTACGCGTCCCGGATCACCGCGCCGCCTTCTTCAACGCCAGCCGCACCAAAGCATCCAGCGTTGCCCCTGCTCCCAGTTCCACTTCTGCACTTGCCACTGCGGCAGTGGCTTCCCCGGGTTTGAAGCCCAGCCCGGTCAGCGCGGACACCGCATCCGCCGCCAGTCCGCCTGCCATCACGGGGGCACCGCCTGCACCGCCGATGGCAACACCGCCCACCTTGTCCTTCAATTCCCGCACGATCCGTTCGGCGAGTTTGGGGCCGACACCATTGGCGCGGCTGACCATTGCTTTGTCTTGCGCCGCCACCGCGCGGCTCAGTTCCTCACCGTCGAGCGCGGAGAGGATATTGAGGGCCACTTTGCCGCCGACGCCCTGCACCCCGGTCAGCAGGCGGAACCAGTCCCGCTCGCCTGCTGATCCGAAGGCGAACAGCGTCATCGCGTCCTCGCGCACCTGCAATTCGGTGAACACCATCACCTGTCCCCCCACCGGGCCGATCGCGGCAAGCGTGCGGGTGGAGGCCAGCACCAGATAACCGACGCCGCCCACATCCAGTACGGCATGGTCGGCAGCGGCTTCAGCCAAGGTTCCGGTAAGGCGGGCGATCATGGCACTGCCCCTAGCGGCTTGCGGGGCAATTCCCAAGTCCGGCGCGCAATTCCGGATCGTGATGATATCTAGCGAAACAGCGTCACGCTGTCAAGAGGTTTTTTCCTTTAAATCGGAATACGACCTGCGTGATGGGCGTGGCAGATCGCCACGGCCAGCGCATCTGCCGCGTCCGCGCCTGCCACCTTGGCGCCGGGCAGCAGGATTTTGAGCATTGCCTGCACTTGCGCCTTTTCCGCCCCGCCCACGCCCACCACGGCCTTTTTCACCAGCCGCGTCGCATATTCCGCCACGGGCATTCCGCTCCGCGCCGCCGCCAGCAGGCACACGCCCCGCGCTTGCCCCAGCTTCAGCGTCGATTGCGGATTGGCGTTGACGAACACTTCTTCCACGGCCGAACAGTCCGGATTGTGTTCAAGGATCACGTCGCTCAGGGCGCGATCCAGCGTCACAAGGCGCTGAGGCAAGGATGCCTTTGGGTCGGTGGAGATTTGTCCGTTGGCGATATGGCGCAAGCGGTTGCCATCGGCCAGAATCACGCCCCAGCCCGTTGTGCCGAGGCCCGGATCAATGCCAAGGATAAGGCGGGGCGCGGCCATTAATCCTCCGCAATCAGGCTGTTGTCCTTGGTTTCCGGCAACAGCAAGGTCGCCACGCCCGCCATCGCAATGATCAGCGCGACATAACCGTAAAACCAGCGTTCATGCCCAGCGCCTTTCAGCGCCAGCGCGACATATTCCACTGTGCCGGCAAACAGCGCGTTGCCAATCGCATAGGGCAAAGCCACGCCCAGCCCGCGGATATGCGCGGGGAAGAGTTCCGCCTTCACCAGCGCGTTGTTGGCGCTGTATCCGCTTTGCAGGGTCAGCGGGATGATGATCAGCAGCGCGGCCATTACCGGCGTGGTCGCAGTCTCCAGCGTCAGGAATACCGGCACGGCCGCAATGGCCCCGCCAATCCCGAAAATCAGCAGCATCGGCTTGCGCCCGAACCGGTCTGCCAGCGCGCCGAACACGGGCTGCATGATCGTGAACCAGACCAGCGCGGCCGCAATGATGTAGGTGGCGGTGGCCTTGGGGAAGCCCACTGTGTTGACCAGATATTTCTGCATATAGCTGGTGAAGGTATAGGCGCTCAGCCCGCCGCCCGCCGACAGCATCCCGACAAGGATGCTTTCGCGCTTGTGATCGCGCCACAGCATCCGGGCATTGGCAGGCGCGCGATCCTTGTCGAGATTCTGGAAGGATTGCGTCTCCGCCAGATTGCGGCGGAGTGCATAAACGGCCAGCGCCAGCAGCGCGCCGATGGCAAAGGGAATCCGCCACCCCCAGCCCGTCAGTTCCGCTTCGCTCAGCACCCCTTGCAGGACCACCGCGACAAGGATTGCCACCAACTGCCCGCCGCACAGGGTCATATACTGGAAACTCGCCCAGAAGCCGCGATTCTTGCGTGGGGCCATTTCGGAAAGATATGTCGCGCTCGCGCCATATTCGCCGCCCAGCGACAGGCCCTGGATCATCCGCGCCAGCACCAGCGTGATTGGTGCCAGTATCCCCGCCTGCGCATGCGTGGGCGCAATGGCCAGCAGCATGGAACCGGAAAACATCAGCGCAACCGAAAGGGTCAGCCCCGCCTTGCGCCCCTTGGCATCGGCATAGCGGCCCATCACCCACGCGCCGATGGGGCGCATCACAAATCCGGCGGCAAAAATCGCGGCACTGTTCAGCAATTGCGCGGTCAGATCGCCCTTGGGAAAAAAGACGGGCGCGAAATAGAGCGCGAACGATGCATAGGCGAACCAGTCATACCATTCGACCAGATTGCCTGCCGAGCCGCCGATGATTGATTTCAGCCGTTTCCATTCCATCGCGCACTGCCCCGTCTGCCAACCCGTCCGGGCTTATGAAGCGGGGAACGGATGGCAGCAAGCCTGTCCTGAGCCTGTCGAAGGAGGGTTGTCCGGCACGATAGCGGCTCTATGACAAGGCAATGCGCAATGTCTCCGCTGATCCTGAGTAGCGATTGAGCTTGTCGAAAGCGCGCAGCGAAGGGCCGGGCGCGCTCCTTCGCTACGGGGCTTCGACAAGCTCAGCCCCTACTCAGGATGGACGGACATTCAATCGGATCGGGCACTATATGCGTTCGCTTGTTACCCTTTTGGCCCTTGCCCTGCTTGCCGGCTGTGTCAGCGAACCCCGTCAGGCGGCACCGCCGCCGCCTGCCGCGCCGCCGCCAGCGCCCAAGCCTGCGTCCGCGCCACCAGCACCGCTTGCGGCAAGCTGGGAGGATTGGCCACTGACGCCGGGCACCTGGGTATGGCGTCAGGATGCGCGCGGATCGGTTGCGCTGTTCGGCCCGCCAGGGGGGGACGCGCTGTTCATCGCGCGGTGTGACCGTCAGGCGCGCGCCGTGTTCCTGTCGCGCGGCGGCAGTGTGGCCGCCGGATCGGCAGCGCAAATGATCCTGCGTACCTCTTCTGCACTGAAGGCGTTTCCGGCCCTGCCCAATGCCGATACCCCGCCCTATGCCGCTGCCCGTCTGGCGGCTTCGGATTCGGCGCTGGATGCGGTTGCCTATACGCGGGGCCGGTTCGTGGTTTCGGTCACCGGGCTGGCCGATCTTGTCCTGCCGTCCGCCCCGGAAATGGCGCGCATAACGGAAGATTGCCGGGGCTGAATTTTCCGCTTGCACCGGACTCGCGTTTGAATCATGTTGCGTTCGTGCCCGGCAAAGGCACAGCCCTATCAATAGCGCGAAAGGAGGTGATCCGATGTCTCATGGTTCAGCACAGAGGTCGGAGAAGTTCGTACGGGAGATGCGCGCCTGACACACTAGGCTGCCCATGGTCTCCCGCGCATCGGAACCACTCCGATCGCTGACCATGTAAAAGGGTTGCCGGGTCGAGAGATCCGGCAGCCTTTTTCATTTCGGGGTCAGCGATCCCGCTCCAGCAATTCCTTGCGCACCCACCCGCTTTTCACGGCAATCCGGATTTCAGAGAGGAAACACACCAGCCCGCCTGCCAGCAACAGCATGGAGAGCACAAACAGCAACGCCACGCCGTCGCCCATCGGGAATTCCGCCATCTGGCTGACGAACAGCAGGATGATTACCAGACAGATCGAAAGCGCACTCGCCACGCACAGCGATGTGGCGCGATTGGCAAGGGTGATCCGGCGGTCGATATTGCGCAATTCCTCGACATGGCGTTCATGTTCTTTGCCGGTGGAGCCGGGATGGAGTTGCTCCAGCACGCGGCTGCGGTCCACCGAGCGGCTGAGGCGTGTGGAGATCACATTAAATATCCCGCTGATCCCGGCGAGCAGAAACACCGGCGCAATCGCCGTCTGGATCGTCTGGGCAATCGCATCGGTGTTGGTGCTGTCGATCACGACGCGTCAGACAGCGGTCTTGAAGGGAGAGAAATTGGTGCCTTCATCAAACACGTCCATGCCTTCCTGGCGCTTGAGGAAGCCAACCACCGCATAGGTAAGCGGGGTCAGCACCACTTCCCAGCCCACTTTCAGCGCCCAGTTGGTGATCATCACAGTGATCACCCCTTCATGCGTCCAGCCTTCCGCATTCCAGAAGGCCAGCGGATAGAAAATCAGGCTGTCCACAAACTGCCCGCACACAGTCGAGCCAATCGTCCGTGTCCACAGCTTTGTGCCCTTGGTCAGGATCTTCATCCGCGCCATCACGAAGGAATTGACGAACTCGCCAGCCCAGAAAGCCGTGATCGAGGCAAAGACAATCCGTGGCACCTGGCCGAATACCGTTTCATACGCCCCCTGATTGCCCCAGAACGGCGCAGGCGGAAGGGTGACGACCACCCAGGACATGAAGGCCATGAACAGCAACCCGGCAAATCCCGCCCAGATGCAGCGCCGCGCGCGGGCATAGCCATAGACTTCGGTCAGAATGTCGCCCAGCAGATAGCCCAGCGGGAAAAACATGATGCCCGCGCCAAAACTGTGCTTGCCGATCAGGGGGAAATCCACTTCGGCAATCTTGGCCGCACCGATCACGTTGGACAGCAGCAGGATCGCCACAAAGGCGGCCATCATGAAATCATAGAAGCGCATCGGCCGGTCCGACAGTGCGGAGGCACGATAGGCGGTGATGCCCGCAGGCTCGGCTATGCCGGAAAGGGAGTCGTTCATAAGGCGCTATCATTAGCGGCGTTTCCCTCACGCGCAAACTTCGCTAGGGGAAGCGCGGCGCGCGCCCGTAGCTCAGCTGGATAGAGCGCGAGACTTCTAATCTTGAGGCCACAGGTTCGACTCCTGTCGGGCGCGCCAGCCATATGCGTCGTCCAAACGGATTGCGTATTTGGCGCGCTGATCCGCCGAATGCGGCCGACACTTCGGGGCGGGAAGCTCAGCTTTGCGGCCATCCGGGCGATGGATGAGCTTTATGCGGCGCTCGACGGCACGGATAACCGTCCGCTCACGATCAGCCCCGCCATCCTGATCCAGTTTTTCAAAGTCGGCCCGTTCACCTACGCCGGACTGATCGACTTCTGGTCCATTTTCGCCATATTTTTTTGGCTGGATGGTGATGATGACGATGGTGACGGTCCAGGCGGCAGACTCGCTTGGCGCTCGAAAAGGCCTTGATATCAAATAGTTGCGCCCTGCCTCGCGCGCTCAATCTCGCTCATTGTGCCTTTTGATGAATTGCCGGTCGTCAGGCAGCCAATGCCGCCTTTGGTGTTTCGCGACGCCTTCCCGCAACCCAGCCGTGCCAAGCGATCCCTGCGCTGGCGATGCCCGTCAAAGTGAGCAGGAATGGCAGGTTTAGGTTGGAAACGCTTGCGAAGACCGGCGCCCAGGCAGGTATGCGCCCCAGCGTTTCGAACGTGATTTCCTGCATCACGATAAAACCCGCAGCAATCAGGAACGGCTGGCCATGCTTGGGCGCCTGGCGGAATAGATAAAGCGACGTGGCCAGGGCGATCAGGTTTCCGCCCGCCATGGCATAAGAAAAATTCTCATCGGGTTTGAAGAACGGGATCAGTATGGCGAGCAAGCGGAAGCCGATCGGAGAGATCACGAAAATCAGGGTTGCCAGCATGTAGCGTGCATGGAGCTGGACGTTGTAGCGGTTCAATAGGCTCGCCCAGAACAACAGGGCGAAGGCGATATTGGCAAGCGGATCAAAAAATCCGAATTGCGCAAGCTGCTTGCCTTCAACGCTGGTAAAATCGCGGGCCAAGGTCGCCGCCTCGACATGGATGACCCAGATTCCGGCGACCAGAAAGAACGGGAAAAGCAGGAAGACCGCGAGCCCGGTCTTGCGGTGTAGCGCCAGCCGATTGTGGTGGGGCATCCAACTTTGCACGATGGCCAGGATCATCCACAGGACGGCGCTGGCCGCATGATAGTGGTGGGCTAGTTTCTTGACTGGCAGCTTCGAGAAATATCCCGGCCAGAAAGCGACAAAGGTCAGTACCACCAGCAGCAGCACGTAGAGCCAGGCTTTGCGGTAAGGCATTCTTCCACCTCCCCTTTTCAGCGGACACTTTGCACCATCAACCGGGCACCGCAAGCAGGATCACGGCGCGAGGGATTGGGCATGTCGGCTTTCCCCAACTTTTCAGTCATAGCGTGGAATTTTGGCGATATGACGCTGTTGCGCGAGGCGTTGGAACGCACGCTGACGCTGCCTGGCGTCAACAACGTCGTCAACAACGTCGCCTCCCACACCTGCCGTCGCGTCCGAAGCCGGGAGGCTGGATGCCGTGCCTCCACTTCGGCGAGGGGCGCAGACACGATCAACGAACCCGCTTGAGCCGGTGCTCGACCGCGATCTCTGTTTCCGGGGTGGAGATAGCTAGAAACGGTACCCCAGCTCTACCCCAAGACGGCGGCGCGCGCCCGGCGAGATGAACGACCCTCCGAATTCGATCGCGGGGATCGCCTCGTTGATGTATTTGCGGTCAAGCATGTTGTCGGCAAACGCCGTCACGTTCCAGTTTTCGCCTTCCAGACCAAAACGCAGGTTAAGTACGCCAAAGGCATTGCGCTTGGCCACGCTGTAGTTCGCATTGCCAACAAACCCCGGAAGCGCGAGCGCCGAAATTGGCAATAGCTGGCTGAAGATGGTCGCGCGCGTCTGGTTTTGAACGGTATGGAACCATGTCGGACCAGTGATCCGGTAGTCCGCACGCATCACCACGTCGAGATGGTCGTTCAACGGCGCGTCAATCTGGCTGCCGAGATTGATCGTATAGTCCGCCGTGTAAGGTGATTTGTTGCCCACGGTGTAGGGCCGCGATGCATTTTTCTTGATTTCGCTATCGGTCAGATTGACTGATCCGAAAATCTTCCAGCCCTGGACGATCCGGGCGGACGTGTTGAACTCGACGCCTTTGACGTCGACCTTGTCAATGTTTGATACGACGCGCAGCAAGCCGAAAGAACCAACGAAAAATTCGAAGAACTGCATATCGGTAATGCGGGTATAATATCCTGCAAGGTCGAAGGTCACGCGGTTGTCCAAAAGCGAACCCTTGACCCCAGCCTCGAACGCGCTGGACCGTTCCTTGCGGAACTGGTCATTGATCGTCACGCCAGCGCCAATGGCAGGAATGTTGAAGTTTGCATTCACGAGCGCGGATGAGCCAGTGTTGTTGAACCCGCCGGATTTGAAGCCGATCCCCCAGTTGGCGTAAATATTGGTCGAATTGTTCGGGGTAAAGCTCAGCGTTAGTTTTGGTTCCAACTGTTTGAAACTTGCCGATTTGTCAGCGATGCTTCCCGTCGCAGGCAGACCTGGGTTGACTTTTGCGCCGGTAATGGGATCGGACACATTGGGAACCAGATTGGTCGTTTTGCGATCCTCGACATCGTATCGCAGCGCGAAGCCCGCCTTGAACTGGTCGGACACGGCATAGTCTACAGACCCGAAGGCTGCATAGACGTCGGTTTTGAACTTGTCGTAAAAGAGTTGCGAGGTTGGGTTGTTGCTTCCAGGAGCGTTATAAAGTGCGCCGCTGACCCCCAGCCCCAGATCAGCGCCCAAGCTTACGCCAACCGATCGGTCAATGTGGAGGCCATAGACGCCCAATTGCCAGTTGATCGGGCCATCACCTTGGGATGCCAGCCGGATTTCTCCGCTAATGTCCTTCTGGTTGCGGATTTGCAATTGCGTTCCATCGCATGTCGTGGGGCTGTAGGCGCCGAAGGTTGAACCGGTCGCAGGCGCAAAAATAAAGGGCACGGGAACTTGTCCGATAAAGCCGGGCGGATTCACCGGAAATCCGGTCAACGCAGCCGTGGTCGCAAAACACTGGTTCTGCACCGCAAGGTTGGTGGCATTGGCAGTAGCGCCAAGCGCCGGCGAAATGTAGCGGGCAAAATCTGCCGACGTGCCGTCTGCGGTCAGACTCTGGTCCACATCGGAATATAGGGCCCAGGCGGTTAGCTTGGTTGACCCAAAATCATGCTCCAGCTTGGCCGAAAAGTCGATCGAGCGCTGATCGTTGGTAGGGCGGATATTGCCGTAATACCGCAGCGGATGGGCGTCGACATCTTCAAAGAAAGCACCGCCAAACGCTTGAATGTGAAAAACGGAGTTAAAGTTGATCGAAGCACCCGACAGCTTGGCGTAACGGGCCTTTACGTCGAGATCAGTCGCATCGCCCAATTTGGCGACAAAGCGGCCATCAATCGAATAGGCCTCCTGATCGTCCACAACCTTTCGGTTGAGAAACAGGTTTCGGTAAAAGCCATCGGTAGTGCGGTAGTTGCCGGAGAGCACGAACCCGGCGCTGTCGCCCAGCGGCGCGGAGATATAGGCCGTGCCTTCGATCGTTTTTTCGTTGGCGTAACTGAGTTTGACCGCGCCTTCGAGCTTGTCGCCCGGCTTGACAGTCGAGATGACAATCGCCCCTGCGGCGGCATTGCGGCCGTAGATGGCGCCTTGCGGCCCTTTCAATATTTCGACCTGGCGAAGTGTGCCCTGCGTCTGGTTGAGTTGCGCGGTATTCGTCTTCAATATCCCGTCGACCACAAGCGCGACCGAGCTTTCCGCATCGCGCGCGCCATTGATACCGCGAATGTTGATCTGCGTGTCACCTGCCTCGGCGGTTCCGGTTACGATGGTCACCCCAGGGGTGAGTTGCGCAAAACCCTGGGCATTGTTGACACCGGTTTTCGCAAGGGAGTCCGCATCAAGAACCGACACCGACGCTGGCACATCCACCAATCGCTCGTTCTGGCGGCGCGCGGTAACGATGATATCTTCGCCCCCCGAATCTTGCGCAAACGCTGTGGCTGGCAGCAGAGCGCTTACCGCAATTGATGTAAGGAGTGCACGTTTCGTGATACCCATGTTGCTTGACTCCCTGAAGTCGCAGTTGTTGCTTTGTTGGCAGCTTATTGTATACAAATGGCGTTCGTCAAGAGGAGTATCAGTTCTATGTCACGGGCATCGGATCGCGCTTACAGCCAAATCCGCAGCATGATATTGTCCGGCGAATTACAGCCGGGTTTGCAAATACGCGAAGAGGCTCTGGCTGAGCTTTGCGGGGTATCACGGACGCCAGTTCGCGACGCACTCCGGCGGCTGGAGGCCCAGCATTTTATCAGGCGCAACGAATCGCAGCGCAGCTTTGTAGCCGACTGGTCGCTGGACGATCTGGTGGAAGCATTCGAGTTGCGCGCCATGCTGGAAGCCTATGCGGCAAAGCGGGCTGCTGTCCGCATATCATGGGATCAAATGGCCAGGCTGCGCGGCCACAATGAGGCGATCAAGCAAGCTATCGACGCTGCCACCCCCGATATATCCAGATTCCTCACGCACAACCGGCATTTCCACGCCATCATTCTCGAAGCATCGGGGTCAGAGAGACTCTCCGGCATGCTGGCGCAGGTGACGGAACAACCCGTGGTCCTGCGTACCGCGCAGCAATATGATCTGGAGAATTTGCGGCGCTCTCATCATGAACATGAAGAACTCGCTATGGCATTTGACAATTGCGATGGCGAATGGGCGGCCGCTGTGATGACCGCCCACATACGCCGCGCCTTTCATGCCTATGCGCAAGCCCATTCAAGCGATACCGAAAAAAGCCGGACGGGTGAGGCGGCATAATCCAGTTTGATTTTGTGTACAAATATGGCATCGTTCACCATCCATGAGTATTCCTGCCCAAATAGAATTTGTCGAAGTCGGCCCCCGCGACGGGCTTCAGAATGAGAAGGTTCTGATCTCGACTGCGGACAAGCTGGCGCTCATCGAGCACGCAATCGATGCCGGGGCACGCCGCATTGAAGTCAGCAGTTTCGTGAATCCCAGGCGGGTTCCGCAAATGGCCGATGCTGAAGCTGTCTGTGCGCAATTGCCCCAACGCGACGACACGACATTTATTGGTCTGGTCATGAACCTGCGTGGCGCCGAACGCGCGATCGCAACCGGACGGATAGACCAGTTGGGGGCCGTTGCCGTATCGACCGATACCTTCGCCATGGCCAATCAGGGACAAAGCAGCGACGAGTCGGTCAACACGGCCAAGGCCATTATCGCGCTCGCCCGCGCCGAAGGGCGTACCGCGCAATGCACCGTCGCCGCGTCATTTGGCTGCCCGTTCGAAGGCGAGGTTGCCGAGAGCCGCGTTGTCGAAATGGCGATTGCCCTGGCAGAGGCTGGCCCAGTGGAGATCGCACTGGCGGATACCATCGGTGTCGCGAACCCGGCACATGTTGCCCGATTGGTGCAGCGTGTCCGCGAAGTGATCGATCCGCTGCCGGTGCGTGTGCATTTCCATAACACCCGCAATACCGGTCTCGCAAATGTATGGGCGGCAGTGTTGGCAGGCGCGACAGTTGTTGATGCGTCGCTGGGAGGACTGGGCGGATGCCCGTTCGCGCCGGGCGCTGCCGGAAACGTGCCAAGCGAGGACGTGGTTTACATGCTCGAACGTGCCGGGATTGAAACAGGCATGGATCTGGAAAAGCTGATCGAAGCCAGCAACTGGCTGTCGGGTGTTATGGGACGAAAACTGCCGGGGATGGTCGCGCAATCGCCGACATTCCCCAAAGCAGCGTGAGGAGACTAAAATGGGGTATCGTTTGGGAGTCGATGTCGGCGGGACCTTCACTGATCTGTTGTTGTTCAACACCGACACGGGGGCATTCTGGCGGCACAAGACTCCCTCCACGCCGCATGACAGCAGTGAAGGTATATTGAATGGCGTGACCGCAATTTGTGCAGGTGCGGGTGTTGACGCCAAATCAATCGACTATTTCCTGCACGGGACCACGGTTGCGACCAATGCGGTGCTGGAGGGCAAGGGTGCGCGTGTCGGTTTGATCGTGACCGAGGGGTATCGCGACATCATGCAGATTGCGCGTTCCTATGTCCCGGGCGGCCTTGCCGCGTGGATCATCTGGCCCAAGCCGACGCCGCTGGCGGCATTGGAAGATACCGCAACCGTGGGCGGGCGGATGAATGCGCAGGGCGAAGAAGTCCGTCCGCTCGATGAAGGTTCAGCGCGCGCGGCCCTGATGCACCTCAAAAACCAGGGCGTAGAAGCGATCACCGTGAGCTTCATGAATGCCTACACCAACGGCGCCCACGAAAGACGGGTCGGCGAGCTGGCGAGCGAGGTTATGCCCGGCGTGCCGATATCCCTGAGCCATGCCGTCCTGCCAGAGATGCAGGAATATGAGCGGACACTGACGACTGTCGCCAACGCAGCCGTGCGTCCCGTTGTCGGGAAATATGTTTCCAACCTGCGAAGCACGCTCGCGGATTCGGGGTTCACCGGCAAACTCTCGCTTCTGCGTTCCGACGGCGGGCTGATGTCGGCGCAAAAGGCCGAGGAGCATCCGGTCAATATCCTGATGTCGGGGCCTGCAGGCGGCGTAACCGGCGCACTTTGGGTTGGCAAAAATGCAGGTATCCGCAATATCCTGACGCTGGATGTCGGCGGCACATCAACAGACGTCGCACTCATTGAAAATCTGGAGCCGCGCCGCGTGCGCACGACCGAGGTTGGACATCTGGCGGTGCGCGCCTCGTCGCTTGATGTGAAGACGGTGGGTGCGGGCGGTGGTTCGATTGCCTATGTGCCCGAGCTGACGAAGGCATTGCGTGTCGGACCGCAATCTGCCGGAGCGGTGCCTGGGCCGGTCGCTTATGGCAAGGGTGGCGAGGCACCGACCGTGACCGATGCCAATGTTGTGCTGGGTTACCTGCCAGAGAATTTGTTGGGCGGCAGTTTTCAGCTCGACCGTGAAGGCGCAACAAGGGCGGTGCAGACGATTGCCGACGCGTTGGGCATTGACCTGATGGCGGCGGCGCGCGGGATCATCGACATCGTCAACGAGAATATGTTCGGCGCCCTGCGCATGATTTCGGTGCAGCAAGGTTATGATCCCCGCCATTTCGCGCTGATGGGCTTTGGCGGGGCTGGGCCGTTGCATGTCAATGCAGTCGCCCGGTTGATGGGAAGCTGGCCAGCGGTGTCCCCGGTTTCACCCGGCGTGCTCTGCGCCTTGGGTGATGCAACCACACGGATGCGGACCGAAACCGCGCGAAGTTTCTCCCGACTGGCGACGACAACTGATGCGGCTGAGCTCATCGCCATATTGAAGGCAATGGCCGACCAGACGCGGGCTGAACTCCAGGCCGACGGTATTGATGAAGCCGACATCAGCAGCGAATTTGAAATCGATGTGCGATACGCCGGACAGGCATTCGAAGTGCCGTTGACGATCACGCCCGAGGTGCTGGAACGCGACGGTGTGGCTGGCATATTGAAACGGTTCGACGAGGAGCATCTGCGGCTCTTCACCTTCAACATGGAAACCCCGCACGAGATTGTAAACCTGCGCGCGGTTGCGTTGGGGCAAACGCTGGATCTGCCTGCGGCCGAACTGCCGAAAGGTGACGGCAATCCAGCCGCCGCCAAGATGCGGGATCACAGTTTGTGGATGGACGGCAAGGAGCAGGCTGCGGTCATTTATGATCGTGCCAAACTCCGTCAGGGCGACATCATTCCCGGCCCCGCAATTGTCGTCGAGATGGATTCGACCACGCTGATCGAAACCGGCTGTGTCGCGACCGTCGACAAGGTCGGCAACATCCTGATCAATCTGGCTTGAGGAGGCGAACGCCATGCCCGCCCAAATCGTCGAAACAAATTCCACCCCATTCAACACGGTGGCCATCGATCCGGTGACACTCGACATCATCGAAAATGCGCTGCGCAATGCGCGTATCGAGATGGACGCAACGCTGGTTCGCACGGCAATGTCGCCCGGCATTCGCGAACAGGGCGATGCCTTTCCCTTGATTGCGGATCATACCGGCAAGATGATTGTCGGCCAGTTCGGCAGTTTTATCGGCGGCTTTCTCGATAATTTTGATGGAACGCTGGAAGATGGAGACATGATCTTCCTCTCCGATCCTTACTCCTGCGCAGGCGCGGTCAGCCATTCGAACGATTGGCTGGTATTGCTGCCGGTGTTCAAGGATGGACGACTGATCGCTTATACATCGATGTTCGGACACCAGTCCGATATTGGGGGCAAGGTGGTCGGATCGATGCCAATCAACGCCCGTTCGATCTTCGAAGAAGGCGTCCGCATCCCGCCGGTCAAGATCTGGAAACGGGGCGAGTATAATGACGACCTGATGAAGCTCGTCATGCATCAGACGCGCAAGCCCGACTGGTGCCAGGCGGATCTGAACGCGCTTATCGCCGCCTGCCGTGTGGCTGCGCGCCGCGTAATCGAAATGGCCGCGCGGTTTGGCGACGATATCTATGTATCGGCAACGCAGGAGCTGCTGGCACGCAATCACCGTGCGATGAAATCTTTGATTGCAATGGCGATCGGGGAAGATCCGGTCAGCTTTGAAGACTATATTTGCGACGATGGCATGGGTGCCGGCCCCTACAAGATCAAATGCACCATGTGGCGAGAAGGCACGAAAGTCGTGCTCGATTTTGCTGGAACCGACCCGCAGAGCCAAGCATCGATAAACTTCTACCTCAACGAAAATATGTTTAAGATGTTTTTCGGCATCTACATGATCATGGTTTTCGATCCGCAAATCCTGTTCAACGACGGGTTCTACGATCTCATCGATGTGCGCATTCCCGAAGGTTCGCTCCTCAAACCAAAATTTCCTGCCGCGCTTTCGGGGCGGACCCATGCGCTTGGTCGCATTTTTGATATTCTGGGCGGGTTGTTGGGCCAGAAAACGCCGGAATTCCTGAATGCCGCAGGCTTTTCCTCCAGCCCCCATCTCTTCTATTCGGGCAATGACAAAGCGGGCGACTGGTTCCAGCTTTTCCAGATCGGCTTTGGCGGCATTCCGGGGCGACCGATGGGGGACGGACCAGATGGTCATTCGCTCTGGCCCGGTTTCACAAACGTGCCCAACGAATTTCTCGAACGATACTTCCCCCTGATGATCGAACGGTATGAAACCGAGCCAGACAGCGGCGGCGCGGGCCTCCATCGCGGCGGCAATGGCATCCACATGACGTATCGCTTCCTCGCCAGCGGCACGATCTCGATTCATGACGACCGCTGGTTTGTGCCGCCTTGGGGAGTAAACGGTGGAGAACCCGGCCAGCGTGCTCGCAAGGTCCTGGAAAAGGCCGACGGCACATCGCAGATCATTGGCAACAAGGTTGAAGACATTCATGTCGATAAGGGCGATCAATTGCATTTCATCACCTGGGGCGGCGGCGGCTGGGGCGATCCACTTGCCCGTGATCCGGCGCTGGTGGAGAAGGAAATCGCGCAGGGGCTAGTCACGGTTGCAGGGGCCAAAGCTTACGGCGTTATTGCAAGCGACGATGGTGTGATCGATTTGGCCGCGACCGACGCTCTGCGTGCGAAAATGCGTGGCGAAAGAGGTGAGCTTCCGCTGTTCAACTACGGCCCGGGCATCGAGAAGCTGCGCGCCGGTTGTGAGGCTGAAACCGGCCTGAAGGCACCGGTCCAACCGGTTTGGGCGACACTGGAGGCCGCCGAGTGAGCGCGCTAAACGGATTGCGTGTGATCGAAATGGGTCAGCTTCTGGCAGGCCCGTTCTGCGGCCAGTTGCTGGGTGACATGGGCGCCGAAGTCATCAAGGTCGAACCGCCCGGTGTCGGTGATCCCATGCGCCTGTGGGGTCAGGGCAAAGACAAAGTGCAATGGGAGGTCATTGCGCGGAACAAGAAATCGGTGTCAGCCAATTTGCGCAGCTCCGAGGGGCAGGCGCTGGTCCGAAAGTTGATCGCAACCGCCGACATATTGATCGAGAATTTCAAACCGGGCACGATGGAGAAATGGGGACTCTCTCCTGAAAGCCTGCTGGCAGAAAATTCCAGGCTGATCATCGCCCGCATGTCCGGTTACGGCCAGACCGGCCCTTATTCAGATCGTGCCGGTTTTGGCGGCATTGGCGAAGCCATGGGCGGTTGGCGCTATATCGTTGGCGAACCAGACCGGCCACCAAGTCGCATGGGCGTGTCGATTGGCGACACGCTGACGGCCACCTATGGCTGCATGGGAATATTGGCGGCACTGCATCATCGCAGTCAGACGGGCCAAGGGCAGGTTGTTGACGCCGCGCTTTACGAGAGTGTTCTGCAGGTGATGGAAGGACTGGTACCCGAATTTGATCATGGTGGATTTATCCGTGAACGCTCCGGCTCCATCCTCCCCGGCATCGCACCGTCCAACGTCTATAACTGCAAGGACGGCGAATATATGATCGGAGCGAACAAGGATTCGCTCTGGCAACGGCTCGCCAACGCAATGGGCAGACCCGAACTTGGCAGCGATGATCGCTATGCCACGCATCTGGCGCGGGGCGGCAACCAGCTTGAACTCGATGAGATCATCAACGCTTGGACCGCGACACTCACGGTCGAGGAAGTCGATGCGCTGATGATCGAATATTCGATCCCCGCCGGCCGGGTCTATCGCGCACCCGAAATGCTCGCCGACCCCCATTTCAAAGCCCGCGAGGCGATCATCGAGGTTGAAACCGAACGCTTTGGCAAGCTCAAGATGCAAGGCGCATTTCCCAAACTGTCCGCGACACCCAGCAGCGTGCGTTCGCCTGCCCCATCCCTTGTCGGTCAGCATAACGAGGAGATTTATCGCGGACTACTTGGCCTGGGAATCGAAGACATGGCTGCATTACAGACAATTGGTGCGATTTGATGCCATCCACAGAAGATGGTCTGACCGAAAGTTATGCGGGCGCATTTGACGGTCACCTGCCATTTGGCAACTCTCCCGCGTTGCTGATCGTCGATTTCGTGCTTGCCTATCTCGACATGGCCTCACCGCTATACGCAAAGGCGGAAGGCGCGCTGGCCAGCAATGAACGTCTGTTGGCGGCCGCGCGGAAGGGCAAGACACCCGTCATATTCACCAACGTTGTCTATGAGCCCGGCGGCACCGACGGCGGCTTATTCTATCAAAAGATCCCCGCACTCAGCGTGTTTCAGAAAGGCTCTGCTTTGGGTGGCTTCCCGCCAACGCTGATGCCGCGAGATGGGGAACTGGTCATCTCGAAGCAATATGCGTCCGCCTTTTTCGGAACGTCGCTCGCCGCGGTGCTGCATGGGAAAAATATAGACACACTGCTCATCACCGGGATGTCCACCTCGGGCTGCGTGCGGGCAACAGCGTTAGACGCGCTGCAGCATGGATTTGCACCCTTTGTCGTGCGCGACGCCTGCGCAGACCGTCACCCAGGCCCACATGAATCAAATCTATTCGATTTGCAGGCCAAATATGCCGAAGTGATATCGGAACGCGAGGCCGACCTGTTTTTGCAGGGACGCGCAAAGGGATAAAGCAAATGATCAGCGGATGGCCATTGCGGGCACCCCAGTTACGGCTTGGTGACCGTTACCTTGAGAAAGGTTGCCGGGATCTCAGTCATGTCCGCACCGGCACGATTATGCTGTTCAAATAGCTGGGTCAGTTCACCTTCAAGCTGATCCGCCCTGCCATCCTTCGAAGCCGCTTCGAATGCATTCATCGTAGGGCCGTAATATTGTTTGAAGGTCTCAAGCAGTTCGCGCGGTGGAACAGGGCAGCGGAAGACATAGGTCGCGCGCGCGCAAATGATGTTCTCGACCGGGACCCCAGATGCCACGAAGCGTTCGCGAACGTTGTCCTCAACGCCCCACGTCACCGGGCTGATGAACCCCTCAGGCGGCGGTGGTGTATAGGCGGCGCTCGTTTTCAGAACCTGAGCAATAAGGGTTGGATCGCCGGGAATCCAATTTCCCATGACGATGCGGCCCCCGCTCCGCGTGACGCGCAGCATCTCTTTTGCCACATCGAACGGGCGTGGCGCGAACATCGCGCCGAAGATGCTCACCACAAGATCGAAGGTCTGGTCGGCGAGATTTCGGAGATCCGATGCGTCACCCTCCTCGAACCGGAGGTTGTCCAGTCCCATCGCAGCCGCGCGCGCGTTGCCGGCAGCCACGAGATTTGCAGCGATGTCCACCCCCAGCACATTGGCCCCCCGCTCCGCGGCCGGTACAGCCGTCGTGCCATCGCCACAGCCAAGATCAAGTATGTCCAGACCGGCTTTCACGCCAAGGCTCTCGATCAGCTCGTCGCCGGACTCCCGCATCGCTGCGGCAATCTTGGTGAAGTCCCCTTTTTCCCAAAGCGCCTTGTTCGGATTCATGTGCGCGCCTTCCTTTTGCGTGGAATGGACACGTATCACTTTCCGATTGAAGTGTCCTGCAAATGCTCCAGCCATAAATATCCAAGTCTGCCAATCGTTAATCCACCAACTCAATCCGATCCAGTTCCACGGATGAAGGTGGTGCCGTCAGCGATTCGTTCCTGGGACGAGCCTTTGAAAAGGCAGACTTTGTGCGATGGGCGAATCCGCTGTGGAGCCTCGCGGCATGGCGCCGAACAAAGATTGCCAATCATTAAAGTTTAATGTTATTCTCCTGCCCGGGGAATAGCGTGAGACTATCGTCGCAAGCCTGAATGCTGCCACCAGATGCGGTGGATGTGCTGATTGTGATGCTGGTTGGGGATGAAGCGCTATGCCGTCGATATCCGTCCTTTTTCGCCGGAAAGCCGCAATATTTTGCGCGACCTTGTTGTGCGGGCAGTCCCATATTGCCTTTGCGGCGGATGATCTGATGAGCCTTTGTTCGACGTCGGCCAGTATGCAAAATGCCGAAGCCGACACCCAGCTTATGACCGAGGCTGGCAATGCGGAACGCCAGATCGGCGACAGCCCTGACCCGGTGGTGGCTGCCGATGCCGTAATCGCCCGGATGGGCGGGAATATCCGGCGCGGTGGCAATTACGATCCGCGTGCGCTTGCCCGGTATTGCGCTGCCGCAGGGGAAGCGTTCCGGATAGGCAAGACAGGAAATGCCTATCAGGCGCGGACGCTGTTGTTAGGGGCATTCCGGAATTCGGAAGGATCGGGCGATGGAGGCACCAGTGCGCTCGTCGCCTATCGCCTGGGCCTTGTATCGGTGGGAACCGGTGGGCAGGGCGGACTGCGTTCGGCTGCACGGGGGTCAATTACGGTGCCAACCGGCGCTTCCGCCTCGACGGAAGGGGGGCCATGCGGGAATCTTGCCAGTTCTGACATCATGACGCGCAGCAACACCTTCATCACGATCGCGGCGCTGCGCTGCGCTATCCAGAGAGCACGGGCAAGCGAGAATTACGAGATCGGGGCGAAGGCAGATCTGCGGCTGGCCCGCTTCTGGCTTGATCAGGCGCGGCGCGATCCCGATTCGGCAAATGACGCGCGGGCAGAAGCGCGCCGCGTCGCGATCAATGCGCTGGCACCCGCCGGGCGGGTCGGGGATGCAGTGTTGCGCAGTCTGCTTCTGGACAGGCTGGCCGAAGTCATTCTCGATTCTGGCGGCGCTGCCAATGCGCAGTTGGGACCCGTTCCGGCGATGGTTGAACTCTCGGGCGGTGGCAATGTGTCGGCCAAAGCGCTGGCCGAAGGGCTGCGCGGGCGCATTGCGCTATCGAAAGGAGACCGGGCCGCCGCCGCCGCACATCTGCGGCAGGCCATCTATCTCGAAAGTCAGTCCGAAGCGCCACTCAGATTGTCCGACTGGCACTTGCTGTTGGCCGATGCCGACCCGGAACGCGCTGACGTTCATACTTTGGAGGCCTTCCGTGCCCTGGGCGCGACGCGCGCGCTGATGCCTCGATTTGATCCGTTGACCGAGGAGTCGAATTTCTCGGTTCGCATCAGGCCGGTCTTTGAAGCCGTCGTTGATGTGCTGCTCCGCAATCCGCCGGCGCAGGATGATGGTCGCCACATTGCGACGGTGCAGGAAATTGTCGAACAGTATCGACAAGCCGAACTTCAGAACGTCTTCGGCAATGATTGTGTGCCCGCCCGGGTTCCCGTTGATCCCCAGCAGTTGAAGGCGGACGAGGCCATTCTTTATCCCGTGCTGCTGGGCGACCGGGTCGAACTGATCTACGCTTCGGGAAAGGGAGACAAAGCGTACCGGCGGCTTAATCCCAACCGCGATGTCAGCCGCGCCGAGGTCGTCCGGCTGGTTGCGCAGTTGACCGGAGAAACCAGCGTTCCGGAAAGCGAGGGCTGGCGTGATCCGGCAAGGCGGCTCTATGAAATCCTGATTGCCCCCATTGAGGCAGATTTGGCCACTGGCGGCACGCTGGTGATTGTTCCGGACGGCCCTTTGTCGGGCCTGCCTTTCGCCGCGCTGATTGATCGCAATGGTCAGCCGCTGATCCAACGTTCCAAGCTGAGCATTGTTCCCTCGCTCGCCTATGCCCAGCCAGGAGTGCGTGTGCAGCAAAAGGACATTCGCGTTGTTGCCGCTGCGCTGGAAAAGGAAGTCGCTCTGGGTGGTGGCATCTTTCCAAAGCTTGAAGGCACTGCAGACGAAGCCAAAGCGGTGGTGCTTGGCAGCCGTGGCAGCCATGTCATCGAGAACTTCCGTCGCGCGGACCTGATCGCGGCGCTGCGCGGGCAGAGAGTTGATGTGCTGCACCTGGCCACGCATGCCAGCTTCAATGGACGGTCAGACCGCTCATTCATCGTTGCGGACGGGGAAGCCATTCCGATTGCAGAGCTGCGCACGCTTGTTGCCCAGAATCTTGCGCGCGGCGAGGATCTCGACCTGCTCGTGCTGAGTGCGTGTGAAACGGCGGTCGGCGATGATGAAGCAAGCATGGGGCTGGCCGGGGCCGCCGTGCAATCGGGTGCGAGGAGCGCCATCGCCTCGCTCTGGGAGGTCAGTGACCTTGGCACGTCCGAACTGATGAAGGGCTTTTACGCCCGGTATCGCGCGGGAGAAACCAAGGCTGACGCGCTCCGCAACGCGCAACTGGCGTTGATCGAGCGTGGAGGGGAATTTGCCGACCCCAATGTCTGGGCGGCGTTTACATTGTTGGGGAGCTGGAGATGAGGGGATTGATCGCTCTGTGGCTCGCCAGCGCGGCGAGCATCGCGACACCTGCCCTGGCACAGGTCGCCACCAATATCGTGCCTGACGCTGGCAATGCCTTTGACGTCGGCACGCTGGTTTCGCAGGTCGGCAATGTTACCACTATCGACGGGGGCACTATTGCCGATAGCGGGCTGGCAAAGAATATCTTTCACAGCTTCTCGCTGTTCGATCTCGGGAATGGTGATGTCGCACGCTGGGTAACGACGGAGACAGACCCTGGGTTGGTCGCCAACGTCATCAGCCGGGTGACGGGTGGAGCAACATCTTTCATAGAAGGGACGATCGATTCCACCGCGCTGCCCAATGCGAGCTTTTTCTTCATCAATCCCAGCGGAATTGTGTTCGGCAATGGAGCGGTGGTCGATGTGCCAGGTATTTCGGCCTTCTCCACAGCATCGTCCGTCGATTTCTTTGGGTCCGAAACATTCTCTGCCACGACTGCCGATGGCTCAACCTTTTCTGTTGCCAATCCGCAGGCTTTCGGCTTTCTGGGACAGCAGGCCAATATTCTTGTGAGTGGCGCGACCGATCTGGCAGCACCCGGAGACGGGGAGCGCCGGCTGAGCTTTTATGCGGCGAATGTTGGCGTAAGCGATTCTTCGGCCACCTCGACAGAAGTCGATATCATCGCTGTCGGACAGGCCATTCAGACGCTCAGCCTCAACGCGCAGCCGACGCTGGCACAGGCGAGTGGCGAAATCTTTATCACCCGCTCGACTTTCAACACGGTCAGCGCGGGGCAGACCAGCGGCCTCGCCTTGCTTGGTGGGCTGGTCACTATCGACTCCAGCATTGTCTCAGCCGAAGCATCGGAGGGTGCTGCAGGCGGTTTCCTGGGCGTGCAGGCCGACACTCTGACGATCAGCAACAGCATTGTCTCGACATCGACAGACACAGAGCAATCGGCCGGCGGAGTCGTGATCCGTGCCAATGATGCCCGGATCACCGCCGACAGTTCGCTGTCCTCCGACACGAGCGGAGCGGGCAATGCCGGGCTTGTGCTTGTCCTGGCCCATTCGCTGGCCATCGAACAGTCTTCGATCAAATCTGACGCGCTTCCAGGCTCAACCGGCTTTGGCGGCAATGTGATCGTTGGTGCGGATCTGCTGACCATTGCCGACGGCTTCATCTCGGCAGACAGTTTCGGCGAGGGCGATGCAGGCAATGTCTTTGTTACTCATAATGACGAGACTGCACTGCTCAGCGACACGTTCGAAAACACGGTTCAACTCTCCGGAACGTCGTTTATCAGTTCTGACGCCAATGACGGATCACTTGGCAATGCCGGAAACGTCACTGTCAACGCTGGCGTCTTGCAGTTGTTTGACAACGCCTCGATCAGTTCGGATGCCCGCGCTGGTGCGGCGGGCAATGCCGGGACTGTGAGTGTTACCGCCGATACCATCGAGATTTTCAGCGCCCGGAACGACGGGCGACGCGCCGCTATCCGCTCGGAAACCTCCGGAGACGGATTTGCCGGTTCGGTCACCGTGGATGCGGGACAGATCACAATCGGGGCAGGGAACATCAGTTCCAGCGCGCGGACAGGCTCGACGGGCAACGCGGGCTTTGTCGAGGTCAACGCCACCCGCTTCATCGACATTTTCGACAATGGGTCCATATCCTCTGATACGTCCGGCGCGGGGTTCGGCGGCGATGTGACGGTTTCGACCGGAGACTTGGCGCTGGATGAAAATTCTTTCATCACCTCCGACGCCAACGAAGGGTCAACCGGGTCGGCCGGGGCCGTGGAAGTCAATGCAGACTCGATAAGGCTCTCCAATTTTGCCTTCATCAGTTCCGATGCCCGCCCGCAATCGCAAGGCAATGCCGGATTCGTAAACGTCAAAGCCGGTTCGCTTCTCCTGGAAAGCGATGGATCCATCCGGTCGAACACTTCGGCATTTGGTCGCGCCGGGGATGTCATCGTGACAGCAGACAGCCTTATTGCGCGCGATGGCGGCAATATCAGCACCACCGCGCGCGAGGATTCGCTGGGCGATGCGGGCTTTGTTCGCGTCAACGCGACTGACCTGAAATTGGAGGACGGCGGTTTCATCAGTTCCGACGCCGAGGCCTTCACCTTCGGCAATGCGGGCAGCGTCTCGATAAATGCGAAAACGCTGGCCCTTTCGGGCAATGCCGCAATCCGTTCCAACACTGCTTCGTTCGGCTTTGGTGGCAGCGTCGATGTGATGGCGGAAACGGTTGCCGTGAGCAGTTCAGCCAATATCAGCTCAAACGCAACCTTCGGCTCTTCCGGAAATGCCGGCTTTGTGACCATCAATGCTTCCAAGTCATTGGCGCTCGACCAGTTCGGGGCCATCGCGTCGGATACATTTGGCAGTGGGCGGGCAGGCGATGTCGTGGTCACCACGCCGTCATTGAGCGTCAGGAACAATGCCTTTATCAGCTCCGATGCCAATCCGGGATCAACCGGTGATGCCGGTTTCCTCAGTATTTCTGGCGCGGATATACTGATCGCCGATGGCGGCTTTATTTCGTCGGATGCCTCTGGCGACGGTCTGGGCGGTAACGTGACGTTGCTGGGCGGCACGCTGCGGGTGATGAGCAATGGCCGGGTCAGCGCGCAGGCCAATTCGGGCTCGACTGGCGACGCTGGCTTTGTCTCCATTGCGATGGACAGCGTCACCGTCGACAACGGGCGGATCGCCTCAACCTCTCAGCCCGGTGCCTCGGGCTTTTCAGGCCAGATCGACATTGATACCGGCAATCTTGTGCTCCGCAATGGAGGCTCGATCGAGACCAGTTCTGCAAATGCCAATATTGCGGGCCTCGTCTCGATCACCGCAGACGCGGTGACAATCACTGGCACGGGTAGCCGCATTTCCAGCGAGAACAGCTTTGTCCGAACGGGCCAATCCGGGCAAGCCGTTGGCGATGCCGGCAATGCGGCGGCAGGCGATATCTTCCTGACCGCCAATTCGGCCAGCCTGTTGCAGGGCGGCGCCATCACAACCAACTCGATGAGCGGCCCGGCGGGCTCGATCTTTGTGACATTGCCGCAAGGCAGTCTGTTGCTGCTCGAAAGCACGACAACGCCAAGCCTGATCACCACCTCCTCCGGGCCAGGCACGGGTGGCGTGATCAGCATTGCGTCACCGCTCGCGATTGTCTCGAACGGGGGCTCTATCCTGGCAAAGGGGCAGCAGGGCGGGGCAGATGTTGCGATCCGCTCATCCTTCTTTATCCGCTCGGCTGATCGGGACAATCGGGTATCGGTCGATGGCTCCTTCTTTATCGATAGTAGTGTAACCGATGTCAGCAGCGGCACGGCAGCCCCTGCAACGGACTTTCTTGACGCCTCGCGCGTGCTGAGCGGCCAATGTGCATCCGCACGCGCGTCGGGCGAAACGAGCGTTTTGAGCGCGCGAAAAATAGGGCCCTACGCTCTGCCGGGCGCCAGTTCAGACCTGGGTGCCGGGCACAATGGGGGCTGCCTGTGAAAGCGGCAGCGAAAGGGGCGTTCCGCATGCGCGGCGCCGCAGCGATGATCCTGTTTGCGACCAGCGGAAGCGCATTGGCCCAGTCAGGTGGTGATCCGTTGCCGCACAGCCGCACGGGTGCCGATGGAGACCGCCCCGTAGCGCCCGACTTTCCGGAACCTTCGCCGGGCATTGCAGCCGCCGCGCCATCCCCATCCTCCGAACCGGTCGTAAGTGGCAGTTTGCAGGTTGATTCGGTGAATGTGCAGGCAAACTCGAATTCGTCCCGCGTGCCTGTGTTGGCATCCTGGACGCCACCCGCTGCAACTGCCTCTGGCTTGCGCCTGACGCTGGCGTCAGCGGGAATGCTTGATGCCCGCTGGGTTCAACAGCAATTTGTCGATAATGGCATGGTGGGCGCTGTGAATAGCCTCGACCGGATCGCCGCACTCGTGCAACTGATCAACCTGGCTTATGTGCAGAACGGCTATGTGAACTCCGGCGTCATGATCCTGCCGTCGAACGGCAACACGCTCAACCTCCGCCTGATCCTTGGCAGCCTTGTTGAGGAAAGCGAGGGAGATAAAGGCATTGTTGTAGCCTGGAAAGGTTCGCAGAACGGCCTGGAAGCCGGATTCGTGCGCAACCGCATGACGGCAGCACGCGAGGTGCCATTAAATTTGACGTCGCTTGAACGCGATTTCCGCTTGCTCGCCGATAATCCGGCAATCCGCTCGGTCAATGCTGATCTGAGACCCGGCAGCAGGCCTGGCGAAGCCACGCTGGCGCTGACGGTCGATCCGCAATCGCGGGGTGACCTTTATATCGGCTATGCCAATAACCGCTCGCCAAGCGTTGGCGGCGAACGGTACAGCGTTGGGGGCTTTGTCCGTAGCCTGCTCAGGCCGGGCGACATGCTCAGCGCCGATTATGGAAAGACCAAGGGGCTGGATGACGTGGCGGGCAGCTATGCCGTACCACTGTTCGGACCGGACTGGAGCCTGCGGGTCCGTGGCGGTTACAATGAAGCTGCGGTCGTCGAAACTGCTCTTATCCCGCTCGATATCCGTTCGAAAGAATGGTCGATTGAAGGGGGCATTCTCCACCGCGTGATCGCCAGGCCGTTGTTGCCACCGGTGGGTGCGAGTGGATGGCGAGCAGCGGAAGAGTTGAGCCTGGGTGCCTTTGTCGAACACCGCAAGGTTCGCAGCAGTCTGTTGGGCAAACCATTTTCCTTCAGCCCCGGCTCGGTCAATGGGCGCACCGAATATACCACGCTGCGCCTTTCGGGCGATTACACGCGGCGGGCGCAGCGTTCTGTGCTCGCCATGTCACTTACCGGCACATTGGGGCTGGACGGAACACGATCGACGATACCCGGTTTGCTGACGCCCAGCCGCCATTTTACCGCTGCCTTGTTGCAGGCCAATTTCGCCAGGCGACTCAATGCACAACTGCTTGAACTTCGCCTGCGCTTTGCCGGCCAGATCGCGAGCGGTATTCTGTATGCGCCGGAGCGGTTTTCAGCGGGGGGCATCGAAACCGTACGTGGCTTCCGCGAGAATCTGGTGCTTGCCGACGAAGTGGCAGTGGGCTCGATCGAACTGGCCCAGCCCTTTACAATTGGCAGCGCAAGGACCAGCGGCTTTTCGCCCGGAAGGTTCACAATATCAGCCTATGTGGATGGCGCGATGACACACAACAAGGCGGGCGTCCGTACCGCGCCCAAAAGTTTCGGTAGTGCAGGCGTTGGCCTGCAATGGGCACCCGCCAACTGGCTCTCCGCGCGGATAAACTATGCCAAGGCATTCAACCGCGTCCGCCTGCCCGTCAATCGGGACGTACAGGATAAGGGCGTCTCCTTCCGTCTGACGCTCTATCCATTGGGTCTGTTCAGGGGGGCCAGATAGCGGAATGTGACTGACCCTGAGCGGCATCCAGATGTGCCACGCGTGAAGGGGTCTGGCGGGATATTGTGTCTATGCGTGGCCGATTTCGCGCGTCGGCGGCGCTCACGGTCACCAGCGCAAGTAACGGGAAAACAAGCAGCAAGCGGGCTGCAGTCGAACGGCGCCTCGTCATCTCTCCTTCAGTCATAGAAGTATCGCTCCTCGGCGATCTGGCCGCCGCGCACGGTATAGAGTGCGATTTCGGTGAAGGGCTGGCGCGTGCCGCTCGCGGGATCGATGCTCAGCAGATCAAGAAACAGCGCAAACTGGTTACCGGTAATGAAGGGCCCGTCGATCCCGATCTCGTCGATGCGAGTGGTGCCGAAGCGGGCAGTGCACTTGCGCCGCGTCGCCTCGATGCCGGAAACGACCGCACAAATCCCTCCCGGCAAGTCCGGCGGTTCGATGCTGGTCACGTCCGATGCCCAGTATCGGTCGCCAGCCGCCAGGAATTGCCCGGCACGTAGCATTGCCGTGAAGTCGCGCGCGACTTCCTGGATGGTTTGCATGGCTGGTTCCCATTTCCGGTAAGCGCCGGGAGCGTGACAGGCGATGCGGGATGGCGCATCGCCTGCCAGGATCCTGAAGCGGTTCGCTTACTTCAGGATCAATTCCTGATATTCGGTGGAGCCCCATTGTTCGCGCATCGCACCGCGGGTAGCCGCAGCCGCCCCCTGCTTGCGGTCGTCCGACGCCAGATATGCGTTCAATTTATTGTTGAAGGCGTCTTGCTGAGCTGTGGTCAAATAGTCCTTGGATTCAATCAGCAGGATCAGATTGGGTTCGTCCTTGCGCGCATTGTTCACTGCTAGGACGTGATAGCTGAGTTCCACGCCCTCCTTCTTGCCAAACTCCCTCATGCGCTTCCAATCGGTCGCCAGCCAATCCAGATAGTTTTCGAACTGGCCGGGCAGCACATGGATGCGCCCGGCTGTCCATACGGTGCCAAGCTTATAGCTCGACTCTTGCGCCATCACGGGCGCGGCCAGCGCGGCTGCGCCCAACATGGCGGCGGCGATTTTCAGTGTGGTCGTGAACTTCATGTCAGCTTCTCCTGCTTTTCGTCGCTCGGGATTGAGCGTCCGGGTACGCACACAAAAATCAGGCTGCGCTTGCAGCGATCCGCACGGCCTTGCCCCGCACCTGACTGCGCAGGAGCATGAGCAGCCCGGCCAGAGCCAAAGCGATCAGCGACAGGGTGATCAGGGCAGGCTGAAAGCTACCGGTTCTGTCCCGGGATACGCCCCAGGCGAACGGAGCAGCAAAGGCACCAATCTGTGACAAGGTGTTGATTGCCGCCGCACCGACGGCGAGTTCGCGGACATGCAGTACTTCGGCCCAGCCTGAAGACACCAGGGCGGGAATGACGAAGCAGAAGGCAGCAAAGACGAGATAGCCGATGGTGACGGGGATGACCGAAGTCGAGAGCCCCATCAGCAACACCGCCCCACCTACGGCAACGCAGTACCACACAGCGGCACCCCAGCAATCGCCATGCCGATCGGCGAAGTTGCCGCTGAACAGGATGGCCGCCACACCCAATATGCCACCAAGGCTGACGAGATAGCCCACATGAGTGGCATCGAAACCGGTTGTATGGGCGAGGATGAGTGGCGCGTTGAGGACGACCGTGGTCACTACCGACATGGTAAGAAACCCGATCAGGCCAAGCAGCAGCACGCGTGGATTTCCAAATGCGGCCAAAATACTGTTCTTACCGGGGTCGCCAATCCGGGCCTGATCGCGAGCCAGCTCGCGCAAAATCCAGTCTTGCTCTGGCTCGGTAAGCCAGGCCGCCTTTGCCGGTGCTTCCGGCAAAAGGCGCAGGACGACAAACCCCAAAAGGACGGTCGGCAGCCCTTGCGCCAGGAACAGCCACTGCCAGCCCTGCAAACCGGCCTTGCCGTCAAAGCTGAGCAGCCAACCCGAAATCCCGCCCATCACGATTGAAGCGAGCGGACTGGCGATAAAGAACCGGCTGACCGCGCGGCTGCGGTGGCATGGCGGGAACCATCCCGCGAAATAGGTGATGACGCCGGGGTAGAATCCCGCCTCGGCCACACCCAGCAGGAAGCGCAGCCCATAGAAATGCAGTGGCGTGGATACAAACATCATCGCGGTGGACAGCAGCCCCCAGGCGATCATGATCCACGCGATCCATGTACGGGCGCCAAAGCGGACCAGCATCAGGTTTGAAGGGATTGCGAAAAGCGCGTAGCTCAGGAAAAACAGCCCGCCGCCCAACCCGTAGATGGTCGCGCTGAACTTCAGGTCATCATTCATCTGGGCTGCGGCAAAGCTGACATTGACCCGGTCCATATAGGCGAACAGGTAAGCCAGCAGGATCAGCGGCAGAATGCGCCAGAATGCCTTGTGCATGGCGCTGCGTCCGATGGCGTTATTGCTGATTGTCGCTCCGTCCATCCCGCTCTCTCCGCTAGCAGACACAGCTTTCCCGCTGGCAAAACCAAGGTTGCCCGGTTCACCCAAAAGCTGGAAAATGTCTGCGATCCCTGTCCGGAATAGTGCGCTGCCGTAGCGTCAGGCGTCAATCCATCGCACCGTCAATAAAGCGTCAATAAGGCGTCAAATCGGCGTTCGGGTTTGACAGAATCCCTGGAACGGGCACTGTCCCTGCTGAAAATGTCTGAGGAGGTACGCACTTTGCGCAGCACTATGATAGGGGCTTTGGTTGTCGCCATGCTGGTGGCAGCCCCTGTTTCCGCACGCCAGCCTGTTTCGCGGGCCCAACCGCTGCCCGCGGCAATCTATACAGATCCCCTGTCTGACAAGGTGCATCCGGCGCGAATGGAAGTGCTGCACATCCCAAGCGGCGGGGTGGAAATCAACGGCGTCGCCTATCTTGCCTCTGGTGCCGGGCGGCATCCGACTCTCGTGCTGTGCCACGGCTGGCCAGGCAATGAGAAGAACCTCGATCTGGCCCAGGCAGTTCGTCGGGCGGGCTGGAACGTGGTGACATTCAATTACCGCGGATCGTGGGGCAGCCCGGGCAGCTTCCGCTTTGTTCAAAACCCGCAGGATGCCAGTGCCGTTCTCGCATATCTGCGCCACCCGACAAACGCGGAAAAACTGGGCGTCGATCCAAAACGGCTTGCCATCATGGGGCATTCAATGGGGGGGTGGGTCACCGCGCTGGTCGCTGGTCAAGATGATGCACTGATTGGCGCTGGACTGATATCCGCGGCCAATATGGGGCTCATGCGCGGGCTGGACCGAAACGGCATCATCAAGCTTGCGGCGGAAAACGCCGAAACGCTTGCCGACACATCGCCCGAAACCATGGCGGATGAATTGATCGCCAATGGCGAAGCATTCGACTTCCGCAAAGCAGCGCCCGGACTCGCGCGCAAACCCTTGTTGGTGCTGAGTTCGGACGATGGCTTGGCGCCGCAAACCGACAATCTGATCGCGGTGGTTCGCTCAAGCGGTGGAGCGCGAATTACGCGCTATCATGCAGCGACCGACCATGGCTGGTCGGATCATCGCGTCGATCTTGCCGCCCACGTGATCCGCTGGCTACAATCCCTTGGACAGCCAGGCCGCTAATTCACAAACGATTGCCGGGCAGCGGCAACAAGTCGGGCCAGCCATATTTGTCCCATGCCGCAGCCATGCCAGTATCACGGGCAAACGTCATGAAATCAGGGTGCTGCCAGATTTTGCGAATGGGATCGATGTCGGCCCAGATCGAAATCAGGCAGCCCATATTCCCCAGCGACACAGCCTTTCCCAAAGTTTTGAAGAACAAGTCTGCATATCCCATGAACACGCAGGGGAGCCCAATCGCGATGTCGGTATTGTCGTGCATCGTCATGTGCAGATAATCGAGCGTTCGGCAATAGGTTTCGCGGTCTTCGACCTGGCCGCTGCACACACCCTTGGCTGCGATCAGCCAATAGGCATCCATGACTTCGGGGGCCATCGGCGCAGTCCCTGCGGGCGGAAAAATTGTCTTGTTGAGCAGAAGGCGGGTCTGCTGATATTGGTCAACCGCCAGATCATGCTGCCCCGTTGCGGCCGTGGCGACGGCCAGCCACATTGAGGGGAAACCGAGATCGACCGCGCGCTGGCCATCACTGATCGCCGCCGCAAGGTCCCCGCAGTTAAGATGCCCCGAGCAGCGCAGCATGAATTTGCGTCCGTCGATCGGATCCTGTTCAATGGCTTTTCCGATATAGCGCATGCCGTCTCTGGTGCGGCCGCAGAACATGAGATACGAGCCCAGCCGCATGGCGACTGCCGGATTGTTCGGTTCAAGCTGATATCCCTTGAACGCCAGGTCGAGAGCGCCGACGAAGTTGCCCAGCGTCACCTCATGCAGGCCGAGCAGCACATAAGCCTGACCAAGATCAGCCTTGATTGACAAGGCCCGGTCAACGCACGCGGCCATGCGCATGGATTCGGCGGGCCGATCAAGACAAGCAGTATAGATGCCGATCAACTGATGGACCTCCCCCAGAAGCAGCCATGCTTCGGCAAATTCGGGATCGATCTCCACAGCCTGTTCAAGCAGTATCACAGCCTTTTCCAAGGGAGCGTCGCCAAACAGCTTGAAGCTTAGCGCGCGACCCTGAAGGAACAGGTCATAGGCCGTCTTGCTGTGCGTCATGCCACGCACCATCGGCGGCTGCATTGTAATGCCAAGCGCGCTGCCAATCGCCACAGTTACTGACTGTGCGACAGTCTCCTGAAAGGCAAAGACATCATCCAGCGTGCCATCGAAGCGACCACTCCACAACTCAAAGCCTGTTTCGCCAGCAAGCAGGTGGGCGTGAATGCGGAGGCGATCTCCCTGACGCTGCACTGCGCCTTCGATCAGGTGCGATACGCCCAGCGCTGCTGCAATTTGCGCCAACGGTTTGTCGCTGTTTCGGAAATGGAAAGACGATGTCCGGCCCGCGACCAGCATTTGCGGCACCTGACCCAGCGTAGTGATCAGTTCATCAACAACGCCGTCGGCGAAATAGTCCTGGCTGTCGCGCGCGCCGACAGACTGAAACGGCAGCACCGCGATTCTCGTTTTGGCGACCGGGTCGCCTGACGATGCGGGTGCCAAGGCGCGCTGATTGCGCGCGGACCAGGCGCTGACCAACTGCGCCCTCCGATGACTGTCGCCTTCCCCGTCGAGCTTGGCTAGTGCCGTCTCCACGGCACTGCGCAGTCGATTCTCGACATCGGCACTGTACCGGGCAAGCCACCGGTTGAACGTGTCTCCAAAGTCCATCTGGTCAAGGATCGGTTTTGTGCCGATTGCGGCCAGGTGGGCCGTCGCGTTCGCATAATCCGCGCGCGACAATGCGTCTTCAAGCAGATCAATATCCGTCATGATTGAGCCTGGTCGAAGGCCAACGCTCAGGCGCGATGCATCGATGATTTCGAATCCGCAGGGGGCGAGCAGCTTACCCAGCTCAAGCAAACACTGACGCAAGCTAGCCTTGGCGTGCGCTTCGAACCGACCCGGCCATAACAACCTGCTCAGAAAGTCCCGATCAATAGCTTCGTCCCTGGCAAGGCACAGCATTGCGAGCAGCGCCCGTGCCCGGCGATTGGAAATAACAACCTCGCTGCCGTCCGATGTGCAAAGTTGAAAACGACCAAACAGCGCGGCAAAGGCATGGCTCTTCCCAAGTTGCGGCATTTTCCGTTGATTGCCTTGGCCCATTCCCGCTTGCCCCACCCTGCTTCCTATCGTGTACGAAAACTGCGCTGCGCACAATATTCAGCCGGGACTCCACACCGAAAACGTCGCGAAATAAAAGGGTTGGAGGTCTTGGATTTTGGCAATCGCCGCTGGCGTCCATTACTGCGCGATAGTATTCCCGCAGAGACTGGCCCATCCTGGCGGTGATTGCGAGGCCGAGCATGGCGACGGAAACTCAACTATTTTTGACGCGGCGTGAAGCGATTGCCGGTGCTGTTGGGGCGGCCGTGATGAGCAGCGTGCCCCTGCACGCGCGCAATGCCCATTTTCAGGTGCCGCTTGTTGATGCGCTAACCCTCACGGTCTTGACGGACAGCGGTACATTTGGGCCCTTTCTTCCGGACCTTGATCTTCCCGGATTGAAGGTGCTGCGCGCCGGGAATGGCAGCCCTCCGGGCTATACGCGCATGAATCGAAAGGCATTGATGGGCGAATTCGGCCTTTCGCTGGTCGCAGATTCGCGCGTCGGGGCTGCTTCGCGCCGCGTGCTGGTGGATTTTGGCTACACGGCCGAAGTGCTCGCGAACAATATGGGCCTGCTTGGCATTGATCCGGCAAGCATCGACGCGTCTGTGCTGAGTCACGGGCATCTCGATCACTATGGCGGCTTTCCCGCACTGGCCGATGGTCTTGCCGCAAAGGGCCGCGCGCTGCCCCTCTTCGTTGGCGGGGAAGAGACCTTTTGTGAGCGGGTTGCGATGATCGGCAGCCCGCCCCCCGTCATGGGCCTTCTTGACCGCGCGGCTTTGGCGCAAGCGGGATATGACGTTCGCATCGTGCCGCAACCACAGGTCATCGCCGATCAGGCCTTCACCACCGGCATTATCCCGATGGAGACAAAGGAGCGTGCGGCGATCCCGACACGGATGCGGCCCGGCACGGGCTGCGCGCGCGACGGTTTGCGCAGCGACAAACGCGAACTGGCCGAGGTTACTGATGACGGCGAGCATGAACTAGCCACCTGCTATGCGATAAAGGGGCTGGGGCTAGTTGTTATCGCGTCTTGCAGCCATCGCGGCGTGCTCAACTCCGTCCGCCGCGCGCAGGCCATCAGCGGCATCACGAAGGTGCATATGGTGATCGGCGGCTTCCACCTCGTGCGCCCGCGCACAGACGAAGAGGCCTTGCAAACCGTTGACGCATTCAAGGCGATCAATCCCGACTATATTATCCCGATGCACTGCACCGGGGAGAGTTTCATCGAGGCGGCGCTTCGGCAATTTCCGCAAAAAATTGTCCGCCCTTATGTCGGCACGCGCCTTGTGATGGGATGACCCTGGAGATCGGGTCGCAACTGCCAACACAGACCGAAAATTCCCGAAGTTCATTTGCTGTATGTCGCTTCGTAAAGCCAGTCCGCACCTTAGTCCGATCCGGAATCTCTCTCGCCAAGGCGTTTGTAAGCGCTTAATGCGGTTTGGAACCTTGGACGTGATGGGGATACGGTCATGGTCTGGCTTCGCGCCATAGGCTCTGCTGTAGTTGCGGCAGTGTCGCTGTCACTTATGGGCGCATGTCCGGCACAGGCGCAATCGGCACCGGAGACCGCCCAGGATGCGGAAGCGCTGAATAGACAGGGATTGGCGCTTCAGCGGCAAGGAAAATATCGGGAGGCTGAGCCGCTTTTCCGCAGGGCGCTGGATATTTGGCGGGCAACGCTAGGGGAGGCTGATCGCAACACGGCGACGGGCTACAACAACGTGGCGTCCATCCTCATTGTCCAGGGCCAATATGGCGAAGCCGAACCGCTCTTACGCAAGGCGCTTGAGATTCGTCGCGCGGTGCTGGGAGAGAACCATAGTGATACCGCAACAAGCTATAACAGTGTGGCGTATAATCTAAACGCACAGGGCCGTTTTGGCTTGGACGAACCCGGCCTGGTGTTCACGCCACCGAAAATGGCTTCAGTTGAGGACGATGGCATATTGACCGCTTCCGAAGCCTCGCAGCTCTCGCTCGTGGCTGACTGGGTCATCCTGTCCGCCTGCAACACCGCTTCCACGGCATCGGGGGCCGGCGGCAGCGACAGTCTGTCGGCACTTTCGCGCGGCTTTCTCTACGCAGGTGCCCATGCCCTGCTGGCGAGCCATTGGCAGGTCTCGGATGAGGCCACTGCCGCATTGACGGTAGAAATGCTGACAGCACGTTCGCGCACCCCCAAACTTACGCGCGCCCAGGCGCTCCAGCAATCGATGCACAGCGTGCGGACTGGCAAGCGGCCGGATGGGTCAGCCGTCAAGGGCTGGGATCAGTCATGGGCGCACCCTTCAGCCTGGGCGCCGTTTTCTCATATCGCGAATAGTGACGAGTGATGGACGTGGAGGCCGCGTCCCGCCATGATGAGGCCCGGCCAATATGAGACCGGCATTCACATCAGGGGGCGCAGGATGATCAATCGAATCAAGCGCGCGGCCTTGATTTTGGCCGTAGTGCCTGAGCCGGCGCTGGCAATCGACCTGAATCCGGCATCCCCCGTCGTCGAACTCTGGAACGGCTTCACGACCGCCAGCACCGCCGCTGATGTTAAAGCCTTCAAGGCGACGAAGCTCCGTCACAAGGTAGAGGTTTATCCGGGTTGCGAAGCCGAAATGGGGTATCGGCAAGACGATGGCCGACTGGTCACCATCATTTTCCTCGGTCGTGACCGAGACGGGAGTTGCTTCGCGCGCATGTATGCCGATCAGTTGCGGGACCATGGCCAACCAGAAACCAAAGGCACAACATTTGGTAGTG
>JANOAJ010000130.1:0-12626 GCA_031411035.1 Sphingomonadales bacterium | reverse complement strand
CACTATTGGTCGCGATGCTGGTTGCGACATCCACTTGCCGGATCTGGCTGTTGAACTGCATCATGCGCAGATCAGCGCGGACGGGCAGCGCGTGGTTGTCGAATCCACCAGCGGTCTGGATTTCCAGGTTGACGGGCGTTCCAGCCGCAAGGCCGAATTATCTGCGGGCAAAGGCGCCGAGCTCCGCTTTGGCGGTCACCGCCTGACGCTGGGCGGCGATGGCAGCAATGTCCTGATCACGGTCGAACGCGTTGAGGCTTTGTCGGATTCTTCGGAATCCAAGGAAGAAGTCGGGCTTTTCACGCTGCGGGATGTGATGCCGGGCAGGCGTGCGATGGCATGGAGCTTTATCGCTGCCGTGCTGGCGCTTTTCATGGTCTGGCCGATTTACACTTACGCGACGTCACACGGCGTGAAGGAACGTCCCGTTGGCTATCATGGCGATCAGGCGTGGATGAGCGGGCCGCTCAGCGACGCGCACAAAAGCCTCGAAAACAATTGTCAGGCCTGCCACACCCAGAAATTCGTGGCGGTTACCGATCAGTCCTGCCTCACCTGCCACAAGGCAGACGCGCATGATCATGCCGATCCGGCCAAACTGGCAATGGCGCGGGAAGCGCCCGGTTTTGGTGGCAAGGTAAAGGGCCTGTTCAAGGCCGCCTTCCACAAGCCGGAAGGCCGCTGTGTCGATTGCCATACCGAACATGAAGGCGCCGGCCCGATGATGGCCACCGCGCAGGCGTTCTGCACAGACTGCCACGCGACACTCGACAAGCGTGTGACGGGCACCAAGCTGGCCAATGCCGCGGATTTCGGCACTGATCACCCGCAGTTCCAGCCGCTCGTTACGGCAGGATGGCAGGGCGACCAGAGGCTGGTGAAGCGCGCTGTCCTTCAAGGCAATCTTCATGAAGATAACGGCATGAAGTTCACGCATGCCCAGCATCTGTCTGCCACCAATGCGGTAGGCCGGATGACGCAGACCATGTCTGCCGAGCAAGGCTGGGGCAACAGACTGGAATGCAAGGACTGCCACACCCCGACAGCCGACGGCACCCGCTTCAAGCCGGTCAGCATGGAAGACAATTGCCAGATGTGCCACAGCCTTGCCTTCGATAATATCGGCGGCACCCTGCGGACGCTGCGCCACGGTGAACCCGGCATGGTTGTTGCCGATTTACGGGCTTTCTATCGCTCTACCGGCCCCGTCCGGCCGATCAGCCTCAGTGGCATGGCGCGGCGCAGGCCGGGCAATTATGCGATGGCCGAAACAGCTCAGGATTATGTGCTGGGTGCGCGGGCTTGGCCCGGGCAGGCTGATGAGGCGATCCGTGCGGTGTTTTCAAAAGGCGGTGCCTGCTTTGATTGCCACGTCGTGCTGCCCGTGCCGAGCAAAGGCGCGCCTGTGACGATCCAGAAAGTTGTTCAGCCTGACCGATATATGAAGGGCGGCTGGTTCGATCATGATGCGCACAAGAGCGAAACCTGCATCAGTTGTCACAGTGCGGACAAGTCGAACCTGGCGACGGATCTGCTGCTGCCGGATCTGGCAAGCTGCCGGACGTGCCATGTGGGCGGAACGGGCGATCATCTGAAGCCCGTCAAAACCCCGGTCGTTTCCACCTGTGCGATGTGCCATGACTATCATATTGATGGTCAGGCGCCCTGGATGACGAAAATGCAGGTGGGCAAGGGCAAAGGGAGCGCGCGGTTCCCCGCTGTAGCTGCCAAGCGTTGATCGGCGTGTGCCGTAACGGAACGCCGATCAACAATCGTTTGACCTTGCCATGCAATCTATTGCATCACTGGCCTGACGGGTGCGCACCAGCGGAAAAGGCATTCAGACCATGCTGATCGCGCAAGTGACAGATATTCATCTGGGGTTCGAGCCAGACAATCCTTCCGAATTCAACCGGAAGCGGCTTGATCAGGTGATCCGGCAACTGGTTGCGATGGAACCGCAGCCCGATTTGCTGCTCGCCACCGGTGATCTGGTGGATCGCGGTGACAGCGATTCATACCGCAGGCTGCGCAATGCCCTTGATCTGTGCCCCTTTCCGGTCTGGTTTTGCGTCGGCAATCATGATGTCCGTGAAAATTTTTCGGTTTGGTATCCGGAAATTCCGGTGGCGGACGGGTTCATCCAGTATGAAGTCGAAACGGATCAACTGCGGCTTCTCTTTCTGGATACGCTCGAAGAAGGTCGTCATGGCGGTGCTTTTTGCGAAACACGCGCACAGTGGCTGCGTGACCGGCTTGCCGCAAAGCCGGACCGGCCAACGATGATTGTCATGCATCACCCGCCGGTCGAGGTGGGGGTGGAATGGATGAACACCCACCCGGAAGAGCCGTGGGTACAGCGCTTTGCCGATATCGTCGAAGGCCAGAAGCATATCGTGGGGATCATTTGCGGGCATTTGCATCGTCCGATTTCGGTTGGATGGCGCGGCACGACTGTTTCCATTTGTGCGTCTTCCGCCCCGCAAGTTGCGCTGGATCTGTCACCGATTGATCCCGAAAAGCCCGATGGGCGTGCGATGATCATTGCTGATCCGCCCGCTTTTGCCCTGCACCGCTGGAACGGGCGCGAACTGGTCAGCCATTTCGATACGGCTGATGATCATGTCGTTCTCGCCCGTTACGACACGAAAATGCAGGGCCTGGTACGCAGCCTGCTCGGCGAACGCCCCGGCGGCACGCCCTATCACCACCCGCATTGAGCGGGGAGGACTGCTTATCCCAACTCGTCATTCCGGCTTCCGCCGGAATGACTGAAACCAAACACTTTCGAACTGGCCCCTGCCTGCACGCGGGAGACGGATTATGATATCACGCCGGTATCTGGTTGAAGGGCACGCTCTTGTCCGGGCGGTGATCCTGGGGAAGACCGAGGATGCGTTCCGCGATGGTGTTGAGCAGCATTTCATCCGCCCCGCCGGCGATCCGGCCGGTGGGGGCATTGATCCAGCTCGCCTGCCAGTTTTCCTTCACAAAGTCATGTTCGTGAAATGCCATGCCGGGCGACCCTTGCAGGTCTATGGCAAGTTCAGACAGTTTCTGGCGCGATCGCACTGCCACAAGCTTGTTGAGCGAACCTTCAGGGCCAGGCTCCATGCCTGCCTGCATCATCAACATGGCGCGCGCGGTGATTGCATCAAGCGCTGAGCGCATCGCATAGTTGCGGGCGATCTGCTGGCGAATACGGCCATCCTCGATGGCCGGCTTGCCATTGATTTCCACTTCCTTCGCCAGTTCCACGAACAGATCGAGCGGCGGGCCGAACCCGGCGCTGTCCGTCGCCACGTAGCGTTCGATCATCAGCGTTGCCATTGCCACGCCAAAGCCGCCGCCCACGGGAGACATGCGGTGACCGTCATCGATCTTCACATCATCGAAGAACACTTCATTCACATGGCTGTCGCCGCCGGCCAGCTTGACGGGGCGCACGGTGACGCCGGGCGCTTTCATATCCACCCAGAAGTAGGTGAGGCCCTTGTGCTTCTGAACCGCAGGATCCGTGCGCGCGACGATCACGCCATAATCGCTGTATTGGGCCCAGCTCGTCCAGAGTTTCTGGCCATTCAGCTTCCAGCCATTGCCATCCTGCTCTGCCTTGAGGCGCAGCCCTGCAAGATCGGAACCACCCGATGGCTCCGAGAAAAGCTGGCACCAGATTTCTTCGCCCTTCAGGGCTTTGAGGACTCGTTCCTTCACGAATTCCTGATCCGCCCCGAACCGCATCATGATCGGGATCGGCATGCCCAGTGAAATGCCGAAATAGACGTTCGGCATGCCAAAGGTCATTTCCTCGCCTTCAAAGGCCACTTTTTCGATATGCGTCAGTCCCTGCCCGCCATAATCGGTCGGCCAGTTGATCCCGGCATAGCCGGCAGAAAATTTCGCGGCCTGATAGCGCCGGCCCAGCGCCAGATCTGCTTCGACACTCAGGCCACGCCGGGCATCCCTGCCAAATTCGCCGGAAACGGAGGACAGCCAGGCATGGGCCTTGGCGCGATAGGCTTCGAGATCGCTCATGCCGCTTCTCCCAGAATTTCGTTGACCAGAACATCTTCCCAGAACAGCGCATTGCCCTGCTCAATCGCAAGCGTGCGGGCGCGGCGCATGTGCAGGTGGATTCCCGCTTCCCATGTCACCCCGATCCCGCCATGTACCTGCACACAATCGCGCGAGGCGGTGTCATAGGCTTCGCAGGCCGAAAGCCGCGCGGCGGCTGCGGCTTTCAGGAAGCCGCTGGGATGATTTTCCAGCGACGCGGCGTGGATCGCGTTGGCGCGGGAAAGTTCGACCAGACCGTAAAGTTCGGCAATCCGGTGTTTCACGGACTGGAAGGCGCCGATCGGCTGGCCAAAGGCGCGGCGGGTGTTGGCATAATCGCGTGCGCGTTCCATCATGGCTTCGGCCCCGCCAGTTTGTTCATGGGCCGTCACCACGGATTGCAGCGCCAGTATGTCTATCGCCGCTTCATGCGCTGACGGGCCGGAAACCAGCAGGGTTGCAGGCGCATCGGCGAAGCCAAGGGCCGCCGTGCAGCGGCTGTTGTCAAAGGTGGGCAGAACTGTTCTTGCAACTCCAGCCAGATCGGCCAGCACCAGCACAGGCGCGCCATCCTGACTGGCAAGAACAATGGCGACATCTGCTTTCAGGCCCGCAGGAACAGCCGGTTTGGTGCCGCTGAGCTTTCCATTGTCGAAGGTGACGGCAGGGTGGGCGGGGCAGGGGGACTGGCCTTCGGCAAAGGCCACTGCGCCAATGGCATCGCCCGATGCCAGCCGGGGCAGCCATGCCGCTTTTATTTCATCCGATGCGTGATCCAGAATAGCGCGTGCAGCACCAAAGCTGCTGGTAAGAAAAGGCGCACCGCTGGTCAGCTTGCCACATGCCTGGGCCACAATTCCGAGTTCCAGCAGCCCGAGCCCAAGCCCGCCATGCTCTTCAGGCAGGGCAATGCCCGTCCAGCCCTGTTCCTTGCACGTATCCCAGAATGCAGTATCGAACGTGCCCGTCTGTTCCAGCAGCAGAAGCAGCTTTTCGGGCAGCACGCGTGCCCCGATTACCCGACCGGACTCGGTGGCGATGGCTTGCTGGCCCTCGTCATACAAAACAGACATTTCGTCTTCTCTCCCACATTTCATGCAAGGCCAGGGCCCGGTGATTCTTTTGAGCGTGACACAGCTTTACGTTTAGGGAAAGGGAAGTTTGACAGAGCCGCCCCGATTCTTTCGGCAGCGTGGCGTGATGAATTTGAGAGAAGGGGAATCCAGATGGCCATCAAGACGCGCATCACTGAAATGTTCGGGGTTGAAACACCCATTGTGATGGGCGGGATGACAGGGGTTGGCTATGCCGATCTGGTCGCTGCCGTGGCCAATGCGGGTGCGCTGGGCTTTCTGACCGCGCATATGTTCCCGACCGGCGAGGCGCTGCTGGCCGAAATCGAAAAGACCAAATCGCTGACGGACAAGCCCTTTGGTATCAACCTGACTTTGCTGCCCTCGATCAACCCCATTCCCTATGACGATTATCGCGAAGCTATCATCGCCAGTGGCATCAAGATTGTCGAGACCGCAGGCCGTGCGCCGACGGATCATTTGCCGCGCTTCAAGGAAGCGGGCGTCAAGGTGATCCATAAGTGCACCTCGGTGCGTCACTCTGTGTCCGCTGTTGCCAAGGGCGTGGATATTATCAGCATTGATGGCTTTGAATGCGCCGGCCATCCTGGTGAGGATGATGTCGGGCTGGTCGTGCTGCTGCCTGCCACGGCCGATGCGCTGGATGTTCCGATCATCGCGAGCGGCGGGATGGCCGATGGCCGCAGTCTGGTTGCGGCACTGGCCCTGGGGGCAGACGCGATCAACATGGGCACCCGCTTCTGCGCCACGGTGGAAGCCAAGTTGCACCCGAACCTAAAGCAGAAGATTGTCGACAATACCGAACTTGACACAGTTCTGGTCGGCCGCTCGCTGCGCAACACCGCGCGGGTGGCGCGCAACGCCGTGTCTGAGGAAGTCGCGATGATCCAGCGCGATCCTTCCAAGACATTTGAGGATGTGCGGGAATTGATGGCGGGTGCCCGCGCGCGTCAGCATGTTCTGGCAGACGGTGATATGGATGGCGGCATCTGGACAACCGGGCAAAGTCAGGCGCTGATTCATGACATCCCGACTTGCGCGGAACTGGTACGCAATATCATGGCGCAGGCAGAAGACGTGCTTGACCGGCGGCTTGGCGGGTTTCGCTGATGAAACGGGGTTCCGCCTCGCTCGGCCTGCGCGGCATTGAAGCGGGGTGGCGGCTGCGCTAGACCAGTTGCAAAGGGGAACCGAATCCCCGTCCCGATGGAGAGCCTGACATGACTGACCTTCCCGCCACCAACACCACCATGCTGACGCTGGTAAAGGAAAGCGGGGAACTGGAAGTCTCGCTCGCCACCGCACCAATGCCTGAACCCAAGGATCATGAGGTTCTGGTTAAGGTGCTGGCGGCACCCATCAATCCTTCCGACCTGGGCTTGCTTTTTGGGGCTGCAGACATGAGCAGTGCGCGCGTTTCCACGCGGGACGGCCAGCCAGTCGTGACAGCGGATGTCCCGCCGCCCGGCATGCGCGCCATGGCCGGTCGTGTGGGCGAAGCGATGCCGATCGGCAACGAAGGCAGTGGCGTGGTGGTGAAAGCCGGTGCCTCGCCCGACGCGCAAGCTCTGCTTGGCAAAACAGTCGCGCTTCTGGGCGGGGCGATGTACACCGAATATCGCTGTCTGCCCGTGCAGATGTGCATGGCGCTGCCTGATGGCACAGACCCGAAGGATGGCGCCTCCTGCTTCGTCAACCCGCTGACTGCGTTGGGTTTTGTGGAAACAGCGCGGATGGAAGGGCACAGCGCGATCATCCACACTGCCGCAGCATCAAATCTGGGGCAAATGCTCAACCGCATCTGCATCAAGGATGGTATTGCGCTGGTCAACATTGTCCGCAGTCCGGCACAGGTGGAGTTGCTGCGCGGGCAGGGGGCGAAATATGTGCTCGATTCCAGCGACGCGAATTTCCTGGATGATCTGACTGCCGCATTGGTGGAAACCGGCGCCACGGTTGCGTTCGATGCGATTGGCGGCGGAAAACTGGGCGGACAAATCCTCACCTGCATCGAAGCGGCCGCCGTGAAGCGGATGACAGCCTATAGCCGTTATGGTTCAGACACGTTCAAGCAGCTCTATGTCTATGGCGCGCTCGATATGTCTCCCACCACCCTGACGCGGAGCTTCGGCTTCCAATGGTCAGTGTCCGGATGGCTGCTGACGCCGTTCCTTGGCAAGATCGGTGCCGAAGGGGGGCAGAAATTGCGTGACCGGGTGGTCGCGGAACTGACAACGACCTTTGCCAGTCATTACAGCCACGAAATCACGCTGGCGCAGGCGCTCGAGCTGGATGTGCTGACTGGATACAACGCCAAGCGGACGGGCGAGAAATACCTGATCCGCCCGCATAACGGGTAATGACGGATCCGGCGTGGTGGCTGGTGTGATGATGAGCCTTCAGGCCTTTGTCAGCCGTGCCACCGCCGCCAGCATGTCCTGCATGGACTGCCCTGCCAGTCTTGTGCCGGGGATCATGTTGTAGCCGTGAAACGCGCCGGGATATACGTGCAGTTCCACTGGAACCCCGGCGGCGCTGAGGCGGCGGGCATAGTCCATGTCCTCATCAAGGAAGAGGTCAAGCGCCCCCACCGAGATGAAGGTTGGCGGCAGGCCGGACAGGTCTTCGGCACGAGCGGGTGAGAACCAGCCGCTGCGGGAATCATCAACGCCGTAGCGGCCCTGCAGCGCTTCCCAACCGAACTGGTTGCTGTGCCGCGTCCAGACAAATTCACCGGTCGTCGGGTTGTTGTACTGGCAATCCGCCCCGCCTGTCCGGTGATCGAGCATAGGATAAATCAGCACTTGTCCGGCAAGCTGGTGCTCGCGCCGATCCCGCACCATGTGCGCCAGTGCCGCCGCAAGCCCGCCGCCCGCACTTTCACCCATCACGATGACGCGAGACAGATCGACGCCCAGCTCCGCAGCGTGGGCCACCAGCCAGTCCAGCCCGGCATAGCAATCTTCCTGCGGGCCAGGGAACGGCGTTTCAGGAGCGAGATGATAATCCACTGCCACAACCACCAGATCCTGCGCCAGCGCAATATCGGGATAGACCATCTGGCTCATATCTGCCGTGCCCAGGATCATCCCGCCGCCGTGAATCTGGAGGATCGCACCCCGGCTGCGGTTTTCGCTGGGTGGGTCATAGACCAGCAGGCGCACATCGGGGGCGCCGTCACGGCCTTTGGCAAAACGGGTTTCAGGCGCGATGGCTGGCGCGGGCATCTGTCCATATCGATCACTGCCAGCGCCGCCGCGAATGTCCGCAAGGCTCATGGTTCGCAGATCAAGGACGGGCAGCAATTCCAGTATTGGCAGAATTTGGGGATCAATCAGGTGACGGGTGGACATGCGCGGCTCTCCTGGCGGCGGCCATCATGTGCGCCGCCGCGCCCGTCCTAATCGAGGATGCCGGGCTGGCAAGCCTCTCCTGTCAGCCTGCCGCAAACAATCCTTCCGGTGCTTCGATCAGACCCTTGAGCGTGACCATGAACTGCGCGCCGACGGCGCCGTCTATGGCGCGGTGATCACAGGAGAGGGAAAGCGTCATGCGGCTTTCGAAATGTGCATCACCATTATCGGCCTCTGCAAACACCCGACTAACCCCACCCACAGCAAGGATCGCACCTTGCGGCGGGTTGATGATCGCATCAAACTGGTCAATGCCGAACATGCCAAGGTTGGAGATGGAGAATGTGCCGCCATCCATATCCTCATAGCCCAGCTTTCCGGCTTGCGCCTTGCCGATCAGCGCCTTTGTGGCGCTGGCAATCTGGTCAATCCGCATCAGGTCTGCCGAGCGGACAATGGGCGTCACCAGCCCCTTGGGGGAAGCGACGGCCACCGAAATATCCGCGCGGGGGAAATGATGGATGGTATCGCCATGCACCTGAATGTTCACATCACGGTGCTGCACCAGCGCGCGTGCCACGGCCTTCACCAGATAATCGTTGATCGACGCCTTGATGCCCAGAACGAGGTTCGCTGTTTTGCGCAGATCCAGCAGAGCATCGACGCGCACGCTCATTTGCAGGCGGAAATGCGGAATGGTCTGCTTGGACTCTGTCAGACGGCGGGCGACGATCTTGCGGATCTTGTCCATCGGCACGATTTCAGGTGTGTTGGCACCTGCCACAAAGGGCGCATCGCTGAAGGCATTTGAAGACGCAGCGGGTTTGATCAGCGCCAGCACGTCCGCCTTGCTGATCCGGCCACGCGGACCCGAGCCGGTGATGGCGCCCAGATCGACGCCGTGAATTGCCGCCAGCCGCTTGGCGAGCGGCGAGGCAAAGAAGGCATCGAGCGCAGTGGCCAGATCCGCCCCGCCCCGAAGGGCAGGCGGGGCTGCCGGGCGGCTGGCCTGATAGACATCCTGATAGGTGATACGTCCGCCCCGGCCAGAGCCTTCGACCGGTGCCAGATCAACACCCAGGTCTTCGGCCAGTTTGAGTGCTTCCGGGCTGATCGGGCGGTTGGTTTCGATTCGCGCCTTGGGAACCGCGGTCGCCGGAGCGGGGGCGGCGGCAGGGCTGGCCTTCTTCGCGGCAACGCTTGTATCGGCAGCCTTGAAATTACCGATAAAGGCCTCGACGTCTGCATCGCTGGCATCGGCATCGGCAAACACCGCCAGCAGCACGCCAACGGCCTGCGCATCACCACCGGCGGGCACCAGCAGGCGCTTCACCACCGCATCATATTCGGCTTCCACCTCGTTGGTGATCTTGGCGGTTTCGATCAGGCAGAGTGTCTGGCCCTTTTTGAAGGCATCGCCTTCCTGCACCATCCATTCGGCAACAGTGCCTTCGGTCATTTCGATGCCCCATTTGGGCATGTGGAACGGTCTGATATTCGCCATCGTCCGCTCCCTTACTTCCAGGCCAGAGTCTTGCGGACTGCGGCTTCGATTTTGTCAGGGGAGGGCAGGTATGCGCTTTCCAGCTCACGCGCGAAGGGGATCGGCGTGTGCGGGGGCGTTACCATCACTGGCGGCGCTTTGAGGCTGGCAAAGGCTTTCGCTGCGACCAGCGCCGAAATGTCAGTGGCTAGGCCGCAGCGCGGCGGGGCCTCATCCACGATCACAAGCCGCCCCGTCACTTCCACGGAATCAAGAATCGCTTCCTCGTCCAGCGGGCTGGTCGTGCGCAGATCGATGACGTCACAGCCAATGCCTTCAGCGGCCAGCTTGTCAGCCACCGCTTCACAGAAGCCGAGCAGCAGGCCGGATGACACGATCGTCACATCCTGTCCCGCGCGGGACAGGCGGGCATGGCCGAACGGGATGACATACTCGCCTTCCGGCACTTCGCCAGACATCCCGTAAAGCGCCTTGTGCTCCAGAAAGATCACCGGATCATCGTCGCGGATGGCTTGCGTCAACAGCCCCTTCACGTCCGCTGGAGTGGAGGGCATCACCACTTTGAGGCCGGGCATGCCGGTCAATATCTGGTGGACGGACTGGCTGTGCTGCGCGGCCGCGTTATAGCCCGCGCCATACGCCATGCGGATGACGGCGGGGCATTTGGTCTTGCCGCCGAACATGTAGCGGAACTTGCCGATCTGATTCCAGATCTGGTCAAGCGAGACGCCGATAAAATCGGCAAACATCAGTTCAGCTATTGGTCGTTTTCCAGCCAGCGCGAGGCCCGCCGCCGCGCCCATGATCGCGCTTTCGGATATTGGCGTGTCAATCACGCGATCCTTGCCGAATTTGCCGAACAGGCCGGTGGAGGTTGACCAGATGCCGCCAATGGCTTCCGGCCCGCCGGGCGTGCCCATGCCGCCGACAATGTCTTCCCCCAGAACCACGACATTTTCGTCGCGCTCCATTTCCGCGTGGATCGTGCTGAGCACTGCATCGCGATACATCATTTGTGCCATGTCAGGTCTCCGCTCGATCAGTAGGAAATATAGACGTCGGCAAGGACATCTTCGGCGGTGGGGCGGGGCGCCGCGCGGGCTTCAGCAACGGACTGTTCGATCAGATCGAGCGCATCGGCGTCAAGCGCATCGAGGTCCGCGTCCGTAAGCAGCTTCGCGCTGGTTACGCTGGCGCGGAAATTCTTCAGGCAATCGCGTGTCTCGCGAATGCGATCCAGTTCGCCTTCGCCGCGATAGCGTTGCGGATCACCTTCGAAATGACCGAAAAAACGTTCCGTATCGAACTCGACAGCCGCCGGGCCGTTTCCTGCCCGCACATATTCCAGAACTTCGCGCATTGTATCGAAGACCGAGAAAAAGTCGGTCCCGTCCCCCCGCCATACCTTCATGCCGAACGCTTCAGCGCGGCTGGCAATATCCCTGGTTGTGCCGACCGCATATTCAAAGCCGGTATGTTCGGAATAATGGTTGTTTTCGAACAGGAAGATGCAGGGGGCCTGGGTAACGACCGCCATATTCATCGCTTCAAAGGTTGTGCCCTGGTTGCAGGCACCGTCGCCCGAAAAGGTAATGGCAACCTTGCCTTTGCCATCGAGCTTCGCGGCGAGCGCCGCGCCAACGCCAATCGGGGAACCCGCACCCACAATGCCGTTGGCGCCCAGCATCCCCTGATCGATGTCTGCGATGTGCATGGAGCCACCCTTGCCCTTGCATGTCCCTTCGCGGCTACCCCAGATTTCCTTCATCATGCCCTTCACATCGGTGCCCTTGGCGATGCAATGGCCGTGGCCGCGATGGGTGGAAACGATCATGTCTTCCTTGTCGAGATGCTCGCACACGCCAACGGCAACGGCTTCCTGCCCGCAATAAAGGTGTGTGAATCCGGCAATCTCTCCGGTCATGATCTCGGTATGGAGTCGTTCCTCAAACTCGCGGATCACCTTCATCTGGCGATACGCGCGGAGCAATGCTTCGCGGCTGAGTTGCATGGTCTTCCTCTCCCTCGTTCCTATAGTCCGAGTACGGTTTTGGCGATGATATTGGCCTGGACTTCGTTGGTGCCACCAAAGATGGTCCAGGCACGGCTGTTGAGATACCGCGGTGTGGCGAGCTGCGCTTCGCGCGAATGGACGGGCGGCGGCGCGTTGTCGCCATAGAAGGGCCGGTAAGTATCGAGCTGGAGCCCGGCGTCGCCGTAAAGGTCAACTGCCAGCAGATCGATCTCCTGCCGCAAATTGGATGCCAGCAGCTTGGCAAGCGATGTCTGCGGCCCAGGGGGGCGGCCCTTGGCAATATCGGCCAGGATGCGCAGTTCGATCGTTTCCAACGCTTCCACGCCCAGCCGCGTCCTGGCGATACGACGCTTCCAGTCGCGATCATCCGAAAGAATGCCGCCAAGGCCGTTCGGTTCATGCCCGGCCGCTTCGGCAATTGCGTTCAGATCAGCGATCAGCTTGGGCGCGTGGCACGATCCGCCGCGTTCATTTTCGAGGAGGAATTTGGCTATTTTCCAGCCGTCACCTTCCCCGCCAACCAGATTGGCAACCGGCGCTTCGGCATTGTCGAAAAACACCTGATTTACCTCATGATCTCCCGC
>JANOAJ010000129.1:0-15374 GCA_031411035.1 Sphingomonadales bacterium | reverse complement strand
TTCCTCTATCTTGGTTATATCGCGCTGGCTTCGGCAGGAGATGAAAAGCAGGGCGAAAACCGGGTGACCGCGATCTTCGGGCTGGTCGGGGCGATCAATATCCCGATTATCCATTATTCCGTGCTGTGGTGGAAATCCCTGCATCAGGCCCAGTCGATCACCCTGACCGGTTCCAAGATCGCGCCGGAACTGCTCTGGCCATTGGGATTGACGGCCTTGGGGTTTTCGTTCCTGTTCGGGGCGATTGTGCTGATGCGGATGCGGACGATGCTCGCTGAGGCCAAGGTTGAGGCGCGTTTGCGGCGGTTGGCAGCCGGATGAACCACTGGCCCTTCATCATTGCCGCTTATGCGCTGACGGGCATCGGCACCCTTGGCCTGATCGGCTGGAGCTTTTTTGCCATGCGAAGGGCCGAACGCGCCGTCGATGACTTGCGGAGAGACGAATGAAGGCGAAGAACCAGCGGCTGATTCTGGTTGTCGTCGCACTTGTTGCGGTGATCGGGGCGGTATTGCTTGCCATGTCGGCAGCGAAAGACAAGGCGGCCTATTTCCGGTCTCCCGCAGATATTGCCAAGGCACCGCCCGCGCAGGGTGAGGCATTCCGCTTGGGCGGAATGGTGGCGGACAAATCCATCGTGCGGGAAGCGGACGGCGTTTCGATCCGCTTTGTCGTGGCGGACGGCGCCTTCACGACGCCTGTCCGTTACAGGGGCATCACGCCGGATCTGTTCAAGGAAAATAGCGGCGTGGTGGCGGAAGGGGCCATCGGGCCTGACGGCGTGTTTACCGCAACAACGATTCTTGCCAAGCATGATGAGAATTACATGCCGCCAAAGGCCGCCGGTTCCGAGCACAAGACGGAGACGATGAAGCCATGATCGCGGAAGCGGGCCTAGCGCTCCTCTGGCTGGCTGCCGCCATGGCCGCGCTGCAAGTGGCGCTGGGTGCGCTCGGGCTGACCGGGGGGCGAGATGAATTGCTCTCCGGGGTGCGTCCTGTCGCGGTGGCGCAAGGGCTGCTTGTCGGGCTGGCCTTTCTCTGCCTGATCACCGTGTTCCTGGAATCCGACATGTCGGTGAAGCTGGTGGCAACCAACAGTCATTCGGCGAAGCCCTGGCTCTATAAATTTGCCGGGACCTGGGGAAATCACGAAGGTTCCATGCTGCTCTGGGTCGCGGTTCTGGGCTTTGCAGGCGGCCTGGTCGCTTTGTTCGAGCGAGCGCTGAACCTGCGGACCCATATCGCGACACTGGCCGCACAGGCCGCCATTGCGCTGGGATTCTATGCGTTTCTGCTTTTTTCGTCCAACCCGTTTGAACGATTGAACCCGGTGCCGGTGGATGGGCAGGGGCTCAACCCTTTGCTGCAAGACCCTGGCCTCGCCTTCCATCCGCCGACGCTCTATTTCGGCTATGTCGGCATGTCCGTGGCGTTTTCCTTTGCCGTAGGCGCACTTATTACCCGCGATGTCGGCCCTGCGTTTGCCCGCGCAATGCGGCCCTGGGTGCTGGGGGCATGGATATTTCTGACTTTGGGGATCACGGCAGGCAGTTACTGGGCCTATTATGAACTGGGCTGGGGCGGCTGGTGGTTCTGGGATCCTGTTGAAAATGCCTCGCTGATGCCCTGGCTGGCGACGACCGCCTTGCTCCATTCGGTAACCGTGCTGGCAACCCGCGATGGCTTGCGCGCGTGGACAGTGATGCTGGCAGTGGTCGCTTTCTCCATGTCGATGGTCGGCACTTTCCTTGTCCGCTCCGGTATTCTCACCAGCGTCCACAGCTTTGCGGTTGATCCCGAGCGCGGCAGCTTCCTTCTCGCACTGCTGGCGATCTATATCGGCGGTGCCATGGCGCTGTTCGCGCTGCGCGTGGCGACGGTGAAAGAAGGATCGCAATTTGATCTGGTCAGCCGCGAAGGGGCGCTGGTGATCAACAATTTGCTGTTATCGGTAATCCTGTCCGTCGTGCTGGTCGGCACGCTCTATCCGCTCGTCACAGAGGCGATGGGGCAGAAGATCTCCATCGGTCCCCCCTATTTCAATGCCTATGCGGGCTGGCCCGCTTTGGTGCTGGTCGTTGTGATGGCGATGGGGCCAGTCATGCGCTGGCGGCGGGATGAACTGGCGGCGGTGGTCAAACGGCTGGCGCTGCCGGTGTTGCTCACGTCGCTTGCGCTTGCAGTGGTTGTCCTCTCCGCGCCGCAGATCGGCATCCTGCCCTTTATGGGCATCGTCCTTTCCATTGGGGTGGGTGCCGCAAGCCTTGCCCCGCTTTGGGGCCGCAACCTGCGTCGGACGCCGATGTTCACCTATGGCATGGTCATCTCTCACCTTGGCATCGCGGTTTCGCTGGCGGGAATGGCCACCGAAAGCGCGTTCATCAAGGAAACGCTGGTCGCTGCCAATGTGGGGGAGAGCAAGACTGTCGGCAACTGGACTGTGAAATTTGCCGGGATTGATCCCGTGGCCGGGCCCAACTGGACGGCGCTTGAAGCCACGCTCGAGGCATCACGTGGCGGCGGCGAGCCCTATATCCTCAAACCCCAGGCGCGCGCTTTCGCCAATCCGCCCACCGAAACCAATGAAGCCGCGATCGAAACCGTTTGGAACGGCCAGCTCTATCTCGTGCTCGGTAAACAGAATCCCGATGGTCGCTGGCAATTGCGGATGTGGTGGAAACCCTTTGTCACTTTTATATGGCTCGGCGGCGCGATGGTCGCGTTTGGCGGCTTGCTGACGCTGATCGGTCGCGTGCGCCGTGATATGGCGCAGCGCGGTCGCAAGGAGGTGGTTGAATGAGGCGCTTCTGGCTCTGGGTGCCGCTCGGCATGTTCCTCACTTTCTTCGCGGTGGTGGCGCACGGGTTGATGAAGCCGGCCTCATCCAACATCACATCAAAGATGATCGGTAAGCCAGCCCCCCAATTTTCGCTGCCTGCCGCGACGGAGGGTGTGCTGGGCATCGGCAGTGCCAATCTGAGGGACGGGAAGCCCAAGCTGGTCAATATCTTCGCCAGTTGGTGCATCCCCTGCATTGCCGAAGCGCCGGTACTGGGCGAAATGGCGCATCAGGGTGTGGATATTGAAGGCATTGTGATCCGCGATCGCCCCCAGGACGTTGCTCGCTTCCTTTCGCGCAACGGTAATCCCTACAAACGGATTGGTTCCGATGTGGACAGCAAGGTGCAGATTGCCTTTGGGTCGTCCGGCGTGCCGGAAACGTTCGTCGTCGATGGTAAGGGCATTATCCGCCACCAGCATATCGGGGATATCCAGCCGGGTGATGTGCCCGAAATACTCGCAGCGCTGAGGGCCGCGCAGTGAAGGAAAATCTTTGGTTCATGCGGCGGCGCGGTGACGCGGAGAATGACCGCCCAAAAATCTCCGCGCCTCCGCGCCTTCGCGTGAACCTTTTTGCGATGTTGCTGGCATTCGCCACACCGGCGCTTGCAGACTCCCTGATGCCCGCCGCCGAACTGGCCAACACCCAGCTTCCCGATCCGGCCAAGGAACGTGATGCCAAGGCGCTGATGGAAACGATCCGCTGCCTCGTCTGTCAGGGTCAGTCAGTGGCAGATTCCGACGCAGATCTGGCGGGCGATATGCGCGCTTTGATCCGGCAGAGGATCAATGACGGCGAAAAGCCTGAGGCAATCCGGGCGTGGCTGATTGAACGCTATGGCAATTGGGTCAGCTATCAGCCGCCCGTTTCCGCTTTGACGGGGCCGCTCTATCTGGTGCCGCTTTTTGCCCTGATTGCAGGTGCCTTCCTGATCCGGGGCCGGTTGAAAAGGAAGCGTGGCTGATGGGCTGGCTGCTGTTGATCCTGTTTGCGCTGGTCACCGGGCTGGGGCTGTGGCGGTTCGGTCGGATGCCGCGTTCGGTGTTGGAACTGGCGGGCGCGGCCCTGTTTATCGGGCTGGCAGGCTATGCCTGGCAGGGCAGCCCATCATTGCCGGGCCATCCGGTGCAGTCGCTCGAGAGCGCGCCGACACCTGTTGATGAAAAGGCCATGGCCAAATCGATGCCCGGCATGTCGGCCGAAGGGCAATGGATTGATCTGGCTGACGCGCTGATCCGTTCCGGGCATGTGCGCAGCGCGGTTTCGATTCTGGGCGGCGGCACGAAGAAAAGTCCGAACAATCCGGATCTGTGGGTCGGGCTGGGCAACGCGCTTGTCGTCCACAATGGCGGTCAGATGTCGCCCGCAGCCCAGTTCGCGTTTGAAAAGGCGGCGCAGCTCTCTCCCAATCATCCCGGACCGCCTTTCTTCATGGGACTGGCGCTGGCGCAATCGGGCAAGCTGGATGAAGCGGGTGAAGTGTGGCGCGGGCTTCTGGCACGGGCACCTGAAGGGGCGACCTGGAAGGCTGATCTCGAAGCGCGCCTTGGCCAGATCGGGCAATTGCCGAAAACGCCCGAAGCCTCTGCCGCACAATGACAGGCGCCGTATGACGGACGCGACTCCCAAGGCGTTGGCGGGGATCAGGGTGCTGGATCTTTCCCGGGTTCTGGCGGGCCCCTGGTGTACGCAAATCCTTGCCGATTTCGGGGCGGACGTGATCAAGGTCGAAGCGCCCGAGGGTGGCGATGATACCCGGCGCTGGGGGCCGCCCAACCTGCCGGTGGAACCGGGGCAGGATGGTGCCGGGGAAAGCGCCTATTATCTTTCCTGCAACCGCAACAAACGCTCCGTCGCGATCGATTTTGCAAAGCCTGAAGGCGCGGCGCTGATCCGGCAACTGGCGGCGAAAGCGGATATTGTCGTCGAAAACTTCAAGCGCGGCGGCTTGGCTAAATATGGGCTGGATTACGCCTCCCTCAAAGCCGCGAACCCGCGCATGATCTATTGCTCCATCACCGGCTTCGGTCAGGATGGCCCTTATGCTGATCGGCCGGGCTATGATTTTGTTGCGCAGGCCATGGGCGGGATGATGAGCATCACCGGCGAGGCGGGCGGGCCACCCTTGAAGCCCGGCGTTGCCATCGCTGACGTTTCCACAGGTATGTATGCCACAGTTTCGATCCTGATGGCGTTGCGCCACGCGGAACAGACCGGGGAGGGGCAATATATCGATATATCCCTGCTTGATACGCAGATATCGATGCTCGCCAATCAGGCGCTCAGCTATCTCGTCAGCGGGGAATCGCCGGGCCGTCTTGGCAATGCCCATCCCACAGTGGTGCCGTACCGCATGTTTCAGGCCAAGGACGGGCCGATTGTGGTGGCGGTAGGCAATAATGGGCAATTTGCGGCCTTGTGCGACATTCTCGGCGTGGCTGATGTGGCTTCGGATGCCCGCTTTGCCACCAACACGGCCCGCATGGAGAACCGGGCGGTTCTCGAACCATTGCTTCAAGGCTTGCTAGAACGACACGAAGTGGCCGAACTAATGATCGCGCTCCCCGCCCGCAATGTTCCGGCCGGGCCTGTGAATTCCATCGGCCAGATATTTTCCGACCCTTTTGTCGAAGCGCGCGGCACGGTGCATCATTTCGTGCGTGAGGATGGCGTCAGCGTGCCATCGGTCGCATTCCCCGGCAAACTGGGTGTCACGCCCGCCAGTTTTGATCGCGCCCCGCCGCGGCTGGGGGAGAATAGCCGGGAGGTCCTGGGCGACTGGCTGGGCATGGCGGCGGCCGACCTTGCGACACTCGAGGCAGGCGGCGTGATCAGCGACCGGAAGCGGTGAGAAGGATTGGCGTGATCGCGGCGCTTGCGGAAGAAGCTGACGCTTTCCTTCCCGGGCAGGGTAGGGATGATTTGTCAGGAGCGCTGGCGCTGCGCCGCGTGAATATGGCAGATGCCGAACTGGCGATCCTTGTGTCCGGCATTGGCAAGGTCAACGCTGCCGTTGGTGCGACATTCCTGATTGTGGAAGAACGCTGTGACCTGTTGCTTGTTATCGGCACAGCCGGGCTGATTTCCAAGCGCATCGAGCATTGCTTCTGGCTGTCATCGGCCATCCAGCACGATTATGGCGCAGAGCGCAGCGATGGTTTTGTGCATTATACCGCTGGCACTTACCCCATTGGTGCCGCGCAGGTGGATCCATTTCTGGCCATAGCTGACCCGGGCCTTGGCCTTCCCCATGCGCGCGTGGCGAGCGGGGACAGCTTTGTGGAATGTCCGGATCATGCGCGATTTCTGGCGGACGGTTTGTCCGCTGATCTGGTGGACATGGAAAGTGCGGCCATCGCGCAGGTGGCACAGCGCTTCGGGGTGCCCTGGGCCGGGATCAGGGCGGTTTCGGATGAAGCGAATGGAAGCAGCGCGGGCGATTTCCGAAGCAATTTGCGCCGTGCCGCCCGGCTGGCGGGCGCGGCCGGTGAACGCTTTGTGACTTTCGCGGCAAGCATGCCTATTCCGCCTCGATCGCCTGCCGGTTTTGCTGTTCGTCCGGGGTCGCCGATTGCGTAATCCGGCCTAGCAGCGATGAAAACAGTGCCAGTTCATTCGCGCTGAATGTGCCAAAAATTCCGGCTTCCAGCTCAAGCGCTTTGGGCACTACCTGATCATAAAGATCACGGCCCGCTGTGGTGAGTGTCAGAAGGTGAGAGCGACCGTCATCGGGATTGGGTGCGCGGGCAATCAGGCCCCTATCCCCAAGCGCGATGGCCGCGCGGCTGACGGTTACCTTGTCCATCCGTGTGCGATGGCCGATTTCCTGCTGGGTGATGCCCGCGCCCTCGGCGATGACTGCGATCAGCCGCCATTCGGGAATTTTCAGGCCGAACAGTGATTCATAGCTTCGCGCAATCACATCGCTCACCAGATTGGATGTGTAAGACAGGCGGTAGGGAAGGAAATTGTCGAGGTGAAGCGATTGAGGCATAATCGCCATATGGTAACATTCGAAACCGCTTTGTCAAAATCGCGGGTGCCTCGGTTGCCTCGGCGGGCGTTTCGCGGGGGCGCTGGATTGGCTGAAATCAGTTCAGGGCATTGACATTCTGCCGGATTTGCCGCGTCAGGCAATGATTGTTGGACTCAGAAACGGGATGAGCGGAATGGCGGGAGTCTGGTTTGATGAATTGGCGGTGGGGCAGATATTCAAGCACCCCATCCGTCGCACGGTGACCGAAACGGACAATGTGCTGTTCACAGCGATGACACACAATCCGGCGCTTCTTCACCTCGACGAAGAATATATGAAAGGCACCGAATTCGGGCAACGTATCGTCAACAGTTGTTTTACGCTGGGGTTGATGGTGGGCATCTCAGTGGGGGATACGACTCTGGGCACAGCGGTTGCCAATCTTGGCTGGGATGAAGTGCGCTTTCCCAAGCCCCTATTCCACGGCGATACCGTGCATGTGGTGACGGAAGTGATTGAGCTGCGCGATTCAAAGTCGCGGCCTGATGCCGGTATCGTGACATTCCTTCACAAGGCCTTCAACCAGCACGGCGATGTGGTCGCTTCGTGCAAACGTTCCGGGCTCCAGCGCAAGAAGCCTGCGGCATGAGCGGGGCTCCCTTGCGCTCGATGCTGTTCATCCCCGGAGACAGCGAAAAGAAACTCGGCAAGGTCGATGATTGCGGGGCTGACGCGGTTGTCCTTGATCTGGAAGACAGTGTTTCGCCTGACAACAAGCCGTTGGCGCGTCAGCTTGTTGCTGCCTTTATGCAGCAACGTCCGCAAAGGAATCGCAAGGTTCAGCTTTGGGTGCGGATCAACCCGTTTGATACCGGGCTGACTCTGGCTGATCTTGCTGCGGTGGTGCCTGCCGCGCCCGATGGCGTGATGCAGCCCAAGATCAACGATGTGGAAGATGTGCGGCGGCTTTCCCATTATCTTGACGCGTTTGAAGCGGCCAACGGGATCGAACAGGGTTCTATCAAGATTTTGCCAGTGGCAACGGAAACCGCTGTCGCGCCATTCCATCTGGGCGGATTCGCCAATGCCGGGCTTGAGCGGCTGGCGGGCCTGACCTGGGGTGCCGAGGATCTGTCTGCCGCGCTGGGTGCCAGCACAAATCTGGATGCGTCGGGCGAATGGGCCTTCACCTACAAGATGGTGCGTTCCCTGACCCTGCTTGCCGCCCATGCCGCTGGCGTTCAGCCCATCGAGACACTTTATGTTGATTTCCGGGACGATGAGGGACTGCGCGCTTCCTGCCGGGAATCACGGGCCGAAGGATTTACCGGGCGTCTGGCGATCCATCCCGCACAAGTGGCAGGCATCAATGAGGGTTTCATGCCGTCCGAAGCGGATATCGCCCATGCTCAGCGCATCGTGGATGTCTTTGCCGCCAATCCGGGCATGGGTACGGTCGGGATTGATGGCAAGATGGTCGATATCCCGCATCTGAAGCAGGCAGAGCGGGTGCTTGCACAGGCGAGAGCCTTCGGAGCGTAGGTCAGATGCCGTCTCCCTTGCGTGTCGCGCTGGTGGGCTATGGCCTGGCCGGCAAGATTTTCCACGCGCCGCTTGTCACCGCCACAGAGGGGCTGAGGCTGACGACTGTCGTATCGAGCGATCTCGGCAAGGTCAGGGCTGATATACCCGACGTTGCCGTGGTTGGTGATCTTGCCGCCGTTCTGCGTGACGAGACCATTGATCTGGTGGTTATCGCCACACCCGATCACTTGCACGCCGAGCAGGCGATAGCGGCGCTGGACGCAGGCAAGCACGTCGTTGTTGACAAGCCCTTTGCGCCCACCCTCGAACAGGCCCGTAAAATGGCTGATCGGGCAAAGCAGCGCGGCAGGACGCTTTCGATTTTCCAGAACCGGCGCTGGGACGCAGATTTTCTGACGATTAAGCGTGTGATCAAAGCGGGCATGCTTGGCGAGATTGTCGAGTTCCGGAGCCATTTTGACCGGTTCCGCCCGGACGTGGGAGACAGGTGGAAGGACAAGCGGAGTGGCGGAGTCTGGCAGGATCTTGGGCCGCATCTGGTTGATCAGGTCCTGACACTTTTTGGCATGCCAGAGACGCTATACGCGGATATCGGCACACAGAAGCGTGGCGCGCGGGCACCTGATTATGCACATGTCCTGCTCGGCTATGGCGGCTTGCGCGTGATCCTGCACATATCCCAGCTTGCTGCGGCGAACGGATTGCGCTTTTCCGTTCACGGCACGGGCGGAAGCTATGTCAAACACGGCCTTGATCCGCAGGAGGATCAGTCCAAGTCGGCCATGCTGCCACTGGATCCCGACTGGGGCATCGACACACAGCCTGGCGTTCTGACCGTCGCTAACGGTAATGGTACGATGATCGATACGCTCGTCCACAATGAACGGGGCAATTACCGCGCATTTTATGATCAGGTGCGGGATGCCATAACGGGCATTGGCACCAATCCTGTCCCGCCGGAGCAAGCGCTTGACGTGATGAACATCCTTGAGGCCGGGCTGGCCAGTGCCCGTGACAGTCGCGAGGTGCGCTTTTAGCGGCGTTCAGGCGGACCGGACTTACCGTTTCGGTCCTATTTCCAGCGTCTCGAAAGCGCTACGCGTTCCGCATTCGCATCGAAAACTTCGCCCGTCATCATTTCACTGGCGGCTTCGGCAATGGGCCCGCTTCCCGCCTGGCGATAGGCAGTGGCATCTCCCTCGCCGGACAGAGTCTGGCGCAACTGCCATTCCTGCCCGTCCCGACACGCAATGCCTGAAAGGGACGCGCCCTCGAATGTGCGGCATATTGCGCCATTCCTGTCGCGAAATGTCAGACCGATCCGCGTGGCGGCATCGACCGACTGCGACGAAGCGAGTTGCGTATCCAGCGCGCCTCGGAGCTTGCCCTGCGCGACAAGGACGCCATCCCGATTGCCGATGGCACCGCCATCGCTAAGGCCCGACTGACCGATATACAGCCCCAGCACCAATGCGGCGGCGATAGCGCTCCACTGCATGATGCCAAACATCGGGCGGCGCTGCTTGGTTGCGCGCCGTTCACCAAGACTCGTATCGATGTTGGAGAGCCGCGCTGTCAGTCGCTCGGGCACTGCTTCGTCCAAGACCGGGTTGAAATGCCCCGCAAGCCTGGTTCGCAGGGCTTGTTCAGCCGCAATGCGCGCTGCAAGCGCAGCGTCCGCTTCCATCGCTTTTTCAACGCGCTTTGCCGTAACAAGGTCAAGCTCGCCATCAACATACGCCATGATGATTTCGGGATCGAAGTTCATGCTGCTTCTCCCAGCTCACGCATCAGCGCTTCCCGGCCGCGCACCAGGCGCGATGTCAGCGTGCCCATAGGAATATCAAGCACGGCGGCGGCTTCGCGATAGGCAAGCCCTTCCACAAGCACGAGTGCGATGGCTTCACGCTGCTCACCGGGCAGGCGGTTCATCGCGCGATCAACGTCATTCAACTCCATCTGCGCTTCCATCCGTTGGTGGCTGCTATCTGCGACTTGCAGGACGCCGTCGTCTATTGTGTCGTGCGCGCCCCGGCGCGCCAGGGAACGGGCGGTATCAATCCAGAGGTTGCGTGTAATCCTGTACATCCAGCTATCCAGTCTTGTTCCCGGCTGCCACTGGTCGCGCGACTTGAGTGCACGCTCTATGGCAGCCTGACACAGATCATCGGCATCTGCAGCCTGAGGGGTGAGGCTGCGGGCAAAGCGGCGCAGCCTTGGCAATAGGGTTATCAGATCGCTTTCAAACGCCATTCGCGTCAGTGCCTTTTTGGTTTCACAGGGATGAAACGTCTGTGGCAGGACGTTTAATCCATGACCGCGCAATTTTGCTATGGTTTATGGGATCGGAAGAAGCAGGAATGGTTGTGATGCGATCCTTGAGACTGAAGCTGGCGATGCTCGCGGCTATTCCTTCTGGGGCATCTGCCCAGATCGCATTGCCCGCAGTGCCGCCGGTTGATGTCGGAAGAGCCGTGGACGGCGTAACCGGCCTGGTGGGGCTTGATGGATTGCCGGTTGCCCGGGTCGCACGCGGTCTTGCCGATGCACGCCTTGAGCGGCTGACCCGGTTCGCCGTGCGCCACCGCGATCTGGTGGAGCTGGACGAGAATCGCAATCCGGCGGTGCGCGGCGTTCTGGTCGCGACGAACATTGGCGAAGCGGCTATTGCGCGTGCCACAGCTGGGGGATTCCGCTTGCTGGACAGGCAGGAGATTGAGGGGCTCGATCTCAGCTTCGCGCGCTTCGCGGTGCCCCCGGGGCAGGGGCTGAAGGCCGCGCGCAAGGCGTTCGTAAAGATCGCTGGCGGGGCGGAGGTTAGTGTTGATAGTCTCTATTTTGTCAGCGGAAAGGCTGCACCGCCGCTTGATGCGATCAGCCTTGCCCCCTCTGCACAGGTGGCCAATCCCGCGATCGGGTTGATTGACGGGGGGATCGCTGCACATCCCAGCCTGTCCGGTATGATTGAACAGCGCGGGTTTGCCCAGGGAGCGCCCTTCGCCAGTGCCCACGGCACCGCCGTCGCGTCGCTGATTGTGGGGCGCGGCAGTGTCAGGGGATCGGCACCCGGCGTCGCGCTGCTGGCCGCTGACGTGTATGGCAACACCGCCGGGGGTGGCAGTGCGACGACGATAGCCATGGCCTTGGGGTGGATGGCCGTCAAAAGGGTGCCGGTTGTAACTGTCAGCCTTGTTGGCCCTGATAATCCCTTGTTGCGCGCTGCCATTCGTGCGGCCCAGGGCAAGGGGGTCCTGATTGTTGCGGCGGTGGGCAATGACGGTCCGGCGGCTCCGCCTGCCTATCCGGCCTCGTTGCCGGGCGTGCTTGCGGTCACGGGTGTTGATGCGCGCGAGCGGGTTCTGCCCGAGGCGGGGCAAGCCCTCCATGTGGATTTTGCAGCACCCGGCGCAGATATGAAAGGCGCGGCACCGGGGGGTGGCCTCGCCCCATTACGGGGCACATCCTATGCGACGCCACTTGTAGCCGGCCGATTGGCCGCCCTGTACCCCCGCCCGCGTCTCGAAGCGATTGAACCATCAGTGCGCGCACTGATCGGTGAGGCAAAAGATCTTGGCAAAAAGGGCCCCGATTCCGTCTATGGTTATGGCTTGATCTGCGGAAACTGCGGAATCCGGTAGCCATTTTTTGCGATGCCGGGATGAAACCGGCGCCCCCCATCGTTGTCTCTTTCAAGGGCACGCCTGTCGCTGTGTCCTCGCAAAGGAGAAGAGACATGAAGAAGACATTGGCAATCTCGGTTTTGGTTGGTCTGCTCGCGTCGGCCCCGGTTTCTGCCCAGCTGCTTGGCGGCGGCGGGCTTGGCGGTGGACTTGGCGGCGGCTTGGGTGGCTCCCTCGGTGGCACGCTGGGCGGTTCGATAGATCGCACCAGTGACTCTGTCAGCTCGACCACAACGGGGTCGGTGCGGGGCGAAAAGTCCGTGAATACCCGCTCTGGCCATGTTCAGGGTTCGGGCTCAGCAGACGGCAGTGTTGCCAACACGGTTAGCGGTGTCGCAGGGCCGGGTTCGGTCAACGCCTCACATGCCTCGTCAGGTTCGGCAAGCGGCAGCGCAAATGCCGATTTGATTGGCACGGATGCCATCTTGTCGGGCGCCGGAGAGGCAACCCGCGTGGCGCATTCTACCATCGGCAGCGCCCGCGATGCGGCGGGCAACGCGGCAGGAATGGCGCGTGGGCTTGCCGGTAGCGCACCTGCCATGGCCAGCGGAAGCGGTGCGGCATCTGGTGGCGGCTCAGGTGCTTTCCTTGGCAGTGCCGGTCAGCTCGCAGCCACAGGCAGCGCTGCTGCGAGTGGTTCAGGCACCTTTTCCGTCGTCCCCGGTATGGACGTGACCGATGCGAAGGGGCGCGTGATTGGCGAAGTGGTTGGCGTTGGAAGCAACGCGCGGGGCGTCGTCCAGTCAGTGGTGGTCGAAGCCGGAAACAAGGTGGCGACTCTGCCCGCCGCAAACTTTGCGGGATCGGGCAATGTGCTCGTTACCGGCATGAGCAAGGGCGACATCAAGTCGGCGGCACAGGATCAGGAAGCGCAGTGACGGACAGCCATGCGTAAATAAAAAGCTCCACGATTCCTGAAGACCTATGGCCTCGCCGGATCGGCGGGGCCAATTTTTTTGCAGCGAGGGATGAAAAGCACTTCCACCATCGTTGTCGGAACAGGCGCCACAAAGGGGTGGCACCAGATTTTGGTGGAGAAACGAAATGCCTCTCAAATCCTTACTGGCCGGTGTCGGGCTCTCAGTTGCGCTGCTGGCCACACCAGCGCATGCCGATGATCGTGATCGTGCCTTGCTGGCGATCAGTCAGGCACAGGCCAGTATCCAGCTTGCATCGGGTGCGGGTGCTGAAACCTGGGCTGCGGATGCACAGGCTCGTGCCAATGTCGCGCTGGATCGCGCCCGGCGTCAGCTTTCAAAAAGCAATGAGCATCACGCCTTTTACGCTGCCCGCGAAGCCGATGCCTATGCGCGGCTGGCGTTGGCGAAAGCGCAAACTCGTGTTTCGGCCACACCGGCCAGCTTTTGAGGGAGTATCAGTCATGAACCGCTTCTTGAACCTTTCCGCCATCGTTCTGGCGTTTGCTGTCGTCAATCCTGCTCATGCCGAAAAGAGCGACCGCATCATGGTCGAAAACTTGCGCGCCCGGATCATGGCCGTTCGATCTGACGTAGGCGTTAACGGCGCCGGAACCGTTGAACTTTCCGAAGCCGAGGCCCGGCTGCGCGAACTTTCCAAAGCGCTCGACAATAACGAGGCTGCCGATGCCCGTGCCGCGGTGAACGGGATTGACGCGCTGATTGCGGCCGCGCAACTGCGCGCCAATGCTGCGGTACGGGTGTCGGAAGCGGCTCCTGCGCGCTGGACATCCCCGCCCGCCCCGGTGCTCAAGCGCAAGCGGATCAGCTACAGCAAGCCGCAACCGCGCACGCGGCCTGTCTGTCGGATTGCTTCTCGATGATGCGCCCGCTTGCATGAAGGCTCAATTGTTCTCATCGAGAACATTCGGCCAAAGGGAGTCATGATTGTGGGTGTGCGACAACTGGAAAAAATCGGGCTTCAACATGATGGCGCTTCACTCGAAGGGCAGATCGCCATGCCTGAAGGGGAGGCGCCATTTCCCGCCGTACTGGTGATGCACAACGCCTATGGGCTGGGCAGCCACGTCAAAGCCTCCGCCCGGGCGCTCGCCGGATTGGGCTATGTCGGAATTGCAACAGATATGTATGGCGGCGGTGTTTGCCACACCACTCCTGAGGAAGCGGGCACGTCCCTGACGGACCTGCACGAAACTCCGCATCTTTTGCGCGCGCGCTGCGTGGCGTGGTTGGAAACTGTCCGCGCGCTGCCCTTTGTCGATCGCGACCGGATTGCCGCGATCGGTTACTGTTTTGGCGGGCAATGTGTGCTGGAACTGGCGCGCAGTGGTGCGAATATAAAGGCAGTGGTCAGCTATCACGGGCTGCTCACCACAGGCCATCCTGCGGAACACGGCGCGGTGAAAGGCGAAGTTGTGGCGTATTGCGGCGGGAAAGATCCCTATGCACCGCCCGAACATGTGGAGGGCCTGCGCGCGGAAATGGATGCCGCTGGCGCCCATTGCCAGATCACCACATTCAGCGAAGCCGCGCATGCGTTCACGGATCCCGATGCCCGTGCCACGGCACGTCCCGGCATTGAATATAACGCGCTGGCTAACCGGATATCCTGGGCCGGAACGCTTGCGCTGCTCGACGCGGTGCTGCGCGCCTGACTATCCGACCCGGTTTGCCACCAGATCATCGACGACGGCAGGATCGGCGAGCGTGGTGATGTCACCCAGATTGGAAACATCGCCTTCGGCAATCTTGCGCAGGATCCGACGCATGATCTTGCCGCTGCGGGTTTTGGGCAGCGCCGGGGTGAACTGGATGGCATCGGGCGTGGCAATCGGCCCGATTTCGGTGCGCACCCATTTGACCAGTTCGGCGCGCAGTGCATCGCTCGCCGCTTCACCCGCGTTTAGGGTGACATAGGCATAGATGCCCTGGCCCTTGATATCATGCGGAAAACCGACAACCGCGCTTTCGGCAACCTTGGCGTGCAAGACCAGTGCGGATTCGACTTCCGCCGTGCCCATCCGGTGGCCGCTGACATTGATAACATCATCCACGCGGCCCGTGATCCAGTAATAACCGTCCTCATCGCGACGGCAGCCATCGCCTGTAAAATATTTTCCGGGATAGGTAGTGAAATAGGTCTCAAAGAAGCGCGCATGATCGCCCCAGACGGTGCGCATCTGCCCCGGCCAGCTCCGCGTGATGCACAGGTTGCCGCTGGCCGCACCGTGCAGCACATCGCCTTCCGCATCAACGAGCTGAAGCTCAACGCCCGGCATGGGCTTGGTCGCACTTCCCGGTTTCAGATCGGTGGCGCCTGGCATCGGTGCGATCATCGCCGCACCGGTTTCGGTCTGCCACCAGGTATCAACAATCGGGCAGCGCCCTTCG
>JANOAJ010000128.1:0-5299 GCA_031411035.1 Sphingomonadales bacterium | reverse complement strand
CGGGCCGACCGCGGCGACCTCGTACCTGCGCTCGGCGATGGGCCCGGCGCTGATCAACGCGCTGATCCCGGCGCTGGGCGACGTCATGCGGGTGTCGGGCGACCCGCTGATCAATCAGGCGGTCTCGGCGCTCTCGGGGGTCAACATCGGCGACGTCGCGGTGGCGCTCGCCAACAAGGCCGACAGCGCGATGTGGTACGAGATCGGCGCGGCCGAAGCCGACATCCGCGCCAATCCCGAGCAGACCAACAACGCCCGGCTGATCGCGGCGCTGCGGGTGCTCTAGCCCCCCGGCAACGGCCCCGCTATGGCGGCGCAGACTCGCCGTGAGGAGCCGCGCCCCGTGAAATTTTTCGCCGACACCGCCGAAATCGCCGACATCAAGGAGCTCGCCGCCACCGGGCTGCTCGACGGCGTCACCACTAATCCCTCGCTGATCCACAAGTCGGGCCGGGATTTCATGGAAGTGACGAAGGAAATCTGCGGACTGGTCGATGGCCCGGTCTCAGCCGAAGTCGTGGCGCTTGATCATGCAACGATGATGAAAGAGGCCGAAATCCTCCGCAAGATTGCGGACAATGTCTGCATCAAGGTGCCGCTGACGATTGACGGCCTCAAAACCTGCAAGGCACTGACCAGCGATGGCACGATGGTCAATGTCACGCTGTGCTTCTCTGCCAATCAGGCGCTGCTCGCGGCGAAAGCCGGGGCCAGTTTCATTTCTCCTTTCGTCGGGCGGCATGATGATAATGGTTTTGACGGCATGGCCCTGATCGCGGACATCCGCCTGATCTATGACAATTATGCTTTCGGCACCGAAATCCTCGTCGCTTCGGTGCGCCACCCCATCCATGTGCTGGAATCAGCGAAGATTGGCGCGGATGTGATGACGGCCCCGCCCGCCGTCATCAAATCCCTGTTCAATCATGTGCTGACAGACAAGGGCATTGCCGGCTTCCTCGCGGACTGGGAAAAGACCGGGCAAAAGATCGGGTAGGTGCCTTGGGAATGAAAGCCCGTCTGTCCGAGCGAAGTCGAGGACCCATGCCGAGCACAGTCGAGGCAGAGCGCACCCAGGCTCTCGACTTCGCTCGAACTAGTCCCTCGACTTCGCTCGGGAAGTCGGCTCGCGCAGACACACAGTGACCCTCATCCCCCTTTGGGCCGATCACCTCCGCCAGAACCGGCGGCGTTCGCTCCATACTGTGCGTGCCTATATCGCCACGGCCGAGCGGCTGACCGCGTTCCTTGCCGGCTACAAGGGCGGTCCACCTGATCTGGCCGCCGTGTCCGCGACAGATCTGCGCGCCTTCCTTGCCGCGCGCCGACAGGAAGGGATTGGCAATGCCAGCGCCGCGCGCGAACTTTCTGCCGTGCGATCCTTCCTCGAATTTGCCGGCGGGGAGGATGCCGTCCCTCGTCTGAAAGGCCCGCGCGTCAAGAAAGGCCTGCCCCGCCCCGTCTCCCCCGATGAAGCCGTGGCCCTGGCGCAGGATGTGGCCGAACAGTCCGATGAAGCGTGGATTGCCGCGCGGGACTGGGCCGTTCTCCTCCTTCTCTATGGAGCGGGCCTGCGGATCAGCGAGGCATTGGGGCTAACCGGCAGCATCCTGCCTTTGGGGGATGCCATGCCCGTTACCGGCAAGCGCGGCAAAACCCGGATCGTCCCGCTGCTCGGCCCGGTACGGGATGCGATAGAGGCCTATGCCGTGCTCACCCCGTGGGGCGTTGCGCGGGATGCGCCCCTGTTTCGCGGTGCCCGGGGCGGGCCGCTCAACCCCGCCATCATCCGCCGCTCCGTGCGCGGGGCGCGCGGGCGGCTTGGCCTTGGCGAGCGCACCACGCCCCATGCGCTGCGCCACAGCTTTGCGACCCATTTGCTCGCCGGAGGGGCAGACCTGCGCAGCCTGCAGGAACTGCTCGGCCATGCCAGCCTCAGTTCCACCCAGATCTATACGGCGGTTGACGCGGCCTATCTGCTGGATGTCTATCGCAACGCCCATCCCCGCAGCGGCAGTGCGTGACGGCCCTGCCCGACTCGCATTTGTCCACTGTGACGAAATTTACCAAAACAGCGTCACGCTGTCAAGCATAAAAACCAGATAGGATATTTATCCCGCCAGCGCGCGTTCGATCCGCAGGCTGGGGGCCATCAGTTTCATCCGCGCGCGCGTCGCCCGCTCTCCCTCCGTGATGAAGGATGCGAGCTGGGCCAGCGTGGCATGCTGGATCAGCTTGGTCAGATCGTAGATCCGCTGGCCCGGCGCAATGATCACATCAGCCTCCACCCGCTGGTCAAGCACGCGCCTGGAAAGGGCAATCACGCGCCCGGCCACGGGCACATGGCGCATCACTGGCAGGGCCATCGCAAAGCTGGTGGACCAGAAACTGCGGATGATGTTCATCGAGAAACTGGCGGCGGAATGGAGGAAGGGGCCGTGATGATCCGGATCGGTCAGCATCGGCAGCTCGAACGGATTGACCACACTCGCGATCAGCCGCCGCACGCCATAATGGCTGCGCAGCCAGTCTGCGGGCATGTCCGCATCCACCGATCCGTCCATCCAGAACTGGCCATTGCCGTAATCCCGTTCCCGCCCGCCGGGCAGGCGCTCGCCGATCTGCACGGGCGGATAGACATAGGGCACCGCGCAGGATGCCATCACTGCGTCGCGGATCAGGGCATGCGGCGTGGTGCTGGCGCTGAAGATCATGCCGGTGCCGTCATCCTCGTTTCCGGCCGCCGCGATATTGATGCTCCGCCCGCTATGGGCCTGCGCCTGCGCAAAGGTCCAGTCGGGGATCAGCCGCTCCACTGTCTTGCGCAGCGATGTCTGGGTCAGCGCGCTGAACATCTTCTCGTCCAGTTCCGCCTCGCCCACTTCGGCCAGGGCATGGGCTTCATCGGCCATGATCTGGCCCAGCGCCTCGTCCGTGCGGGTGCCGATCAGCGCGGCAATCAGCGATCCCGCACTTGATCCGGAAATGATGCGCGGCAGCAATCCTTCATCCAGCAGCAGACGCACCACGCCGATATGATAATTGCCCAGCTTGCCGCCGCCGCTCAGCATCAGGCCCGTCTCGCCAAAGGCCGCGCGCAGCCGGGCCAGCACCGCCTGGGATGCCTTGCCGCCCCGCGCCGTCAGCAGGGCAATGCCGCTGGCAAGTGCGCGGGACAGCCGCTCGTTATCGCGTGCGTCGCTGTCGTTCAGGCGGCGCAGCTCGCTGGCGTGAAAATGGGCCGAAATGCCGCCGCTCGCCGCGTCTTCCACCAAGGCTGTGAGAGTCGCCACATCCTGTTCGCGCACAGCATCTTCGAGGGCAATCGCTTGCCGGGCAAGGCGGCTTGCCGGCCGGTTGCGCGCGGGTGCGGCGGGGGCGGGCTCTGGGGAGACAAGGCGAAGGCGCGAAACGCGAACTGTGGCTGCGGACATGATATTCCTTTGTCAACGAGGTGCGACCACCCCCGAAACATGCCTGCCGCCTGTTAGTTTTTTGCGACAGACGCGGGAGTGTTGACCATTGCACGCGGCACTGCAACAAAAACTTGACGTAAACGTAAATTCGCCGCTGCCAGCATCATCCTTACGGCCTTGGCCTTGCGTCAGACAACCTCCCCAAACTATGGATTGCAACAGCCGCGCGGGCTGGCGCACAGGATGCGCCCATGCCGTAGCGGCGACGCTAGAAAACGCCCGAATCGCCTGATTCGGAACCCGGATTGCAGAGAGGATTTCCCATGCGCGACGCCGTTATCGTTTCCACCGCCCGCACCCCGATTGGCCGCGCCTATAAGGGGGCCTTCAATGCCACGACGGGCGCGACTTTGGGGGCATTCTCCCTGAAAGCGGCCGTTGAACGCGCCGGGATCGATCCGGCGGAAGTGGATGACTGCCTGTGGGGTTCCGCGCTCCAGCAAGGGGTGCAGGCGGGCAATATCGCGCGGCAGGTTGCGCTTCGCGCCGGATTGCCGGTGACGGTTTCGGGGATGAGCATGGACCGCCAATGCTCGTCGGGCCTGATGTCGATCGCCACGGCTGCCAAGCAAGTGATTGTTGACCGGATGGATGTTGTCGTCGCGGGCGGGCAGGAATCGATCAGCATGGTGCAAACCCCGCAAATGCGCGTGGGCGGCGATGCCGGGCTGCTCGCCATGCACCCCAATATCTACATGCCGATGCTCCAGACGGCGGAAACTGTTGGCAAGCGCTACAGCGTTAGCCGCGACCGGCAGGATGAATATGCCTTCCAGTCACAGCAGCGCACGGCAGCGGCGCAGGCCGCCGGCAAGTTTGATGCCGAAATTGTGCCGGTCACGGCCACCATGTCGCTCACCAACAAGGAAACGGGCGAAACCACCACGCGTGACGTTACCCTGACCAAGGATGAAGGCAATCGCCCGGAAACGACGCTGGAAGGGCTGAAAGCCCTGAAGCCGGTGATTGAGGGCGGCTGCATCACGGCGGGCAACGCCTCCCAGCTTTCTGATGGTTCCTCGGCCGTGGTGGTGATGGAAGCCGCGCTTGCCGCATCGCGCGGCCTTACGCCGCTGGGCCGTTATGTCGGCATGGCCGTTGCGGGTACCGAGCCTGATGAAATGGGCATCGGCCCGGTCTTTGCGGTTCCCGCCCTGCTCAAGCGCTTCGGGCTCACGATTGGCGATATCGGCCTGTGGGAACTCAATGAAGCCTTTGCCGTGCAGGTGCTCTATTGCGCCGACACGCTGGGCATCCCGATGGATCTGCTCAACGTCAATGGCGGCTCGATCTCCATCGGCCATCCTTACGGGATGACCGGCGCGCGCTGCGTGGGCCATGCCCTGATCGAAGGCAAGCGCCGGGGGGCCAAATATGTCGTTGTCACCATGTGCGTTGGCGGCGGCATGGGCGCGGCGGGCCTGTTCGAGGTTCTCTGATCACTCCGGGGCCGGGGCGGGGATGTCCTCCGCACCGGCATCCGCAGGTTCGCCGGTTGAGAGAAACCAGCGTTCGGTTCCCTCAAGCCCGATGGCAGTCAGCCGCCCGGTGGCAAAGGCCCCGGTATCGATGCCGATCCGGTTTTCCTGCTCGTCCACGTTCAGGGTGATGGTGTGGCCATGGATCACCATCAGGCCATGATCGCCCCGCCAGTCCGTAAAATCCTTGCGGATCCAGCGCATGTCGCTGGCAGACTGGTCTTCCAGCGGCACACCGGGTTTAAGGCCCGCATGGACAAACAGATAATCGCCTGCCTGCACCCAGTCTGACAGCCCGTCCAGAAACGCGATATGGCGCGGCGGCACATGGCTGCCGATCAGCTC
>JANOAJ010000127.1:0-22102 GCA_031411035.1 Sphingomonadales bacterium | reverse complement strand
CGAAGGTGATTTGACCTGACATCATCATCCTATAGCCTTCATGCCAGAAGGTTTGATCTCAGATACCGCTGATAAAACGGGCGGCCCGGGCGGCAGCAGCAAGACCATCCTGTGGCGCGTCAATCTCGACATAACCAGTCGCAGCCGTCAGCTTGCAAATGGCGGGCAACAGCGATGCATAGCCCATCTCTCCCTCGCCCGGCGCGACCGCGTGATCCGTGATCGACTTGCCTCGATTGCGGTCAATATCCTTGAAGTGCATCGAAACCACACGCGGCCCCAGCCTGCCCAGCAGATCCAGCGGCGCAACCCCGGCATACCATGTCCATGCCAGATCGACTTCGAACGACAACAATGTCGGTGGAATCGCACGCGCCATCAGGTCGAGCGGCGCGTCACCGCCCAGCGGCGCAAGATCATACCAATGATTGTGATAAGCTAACGTCAGCTCATTTGAACGGGCCTGTTCGGCAAGCCGGGCAAGCTCGGGAATATATGCGTCCAGCGCCGCGCGGGTGGTCTGGCCCAACGCACGGCCTGAAATGAAAATCGGCGCCGTTGTGAGCGCGACGATCTTTGCGCCAATGGCAGCCGCCTGATCCAGTTCGCTTTGCGCATTGCCGCCGCGCACCCCCAACCGGACAACGCCGACCTCCATCCCCGCCTCACGCACCATCTGCGCCTTGGCTTTGGGCGTGGGCTCGGACGTGTCGTTGGGAACATAGGACGCCAGGCGAAAGCCGAAAGTGCGATACCCCATCGCCGCAACTTGCCTGAGCGTGCCTGCATAATCACGCGCCAGTTCACGGCGCACGGTAATATCCGCAAGCGCGAGCGGCGCCGCGGGGGAATGCCGGGAGGTCATGGCACAGGATGCCGCCCCCAGAGTTACGAGCGCCGCGCTGCCCTGAAGCAACTCGCGGCGGTCCATTGTCATTTCGCGATCTCTATGGCGGCGAGCGCGGCCTTCCCCCCCGTCGCGCTGAAATCGAGGGACAGCACCCCACCCTTCACTTTCACCGGAATGGTTTTGGTCAGCCCCGTCAGCGCCCCGCCGGCTGCGCTCAGCATATTGAAGGCAGGCACCACCACTTTGCCATTTGCCGAAACGGTGGTCATCGTTGCCGTTGCGCTGCGGCGCGGTTCAAACATATGGAGCGTCACCATCCATTTCCCGTCCGGCACCGGAAGCGCATAGGTGAACGCCGCGCCTTCGCGCCAATAGTCATACAGCGCGGGATCAGGCGCGACCACGATCTTGAGCGGCCCGGAACTCCTGCCGCCAAAGCCGCCCTGATTGAGTACGGCAGACTCGCCACCCGTGAAGAAATTATCCGATCCGAAACGGCGCGCGCCGAGCAAACGCCCCGAAAGATCACCCGCATCAAGGCGGATGCCCTGTGCCGGATCGGGGCCATTCCAGTTGGCATTGTCAGCAATCACCTGGCTGCCGACCGAAATCGTTGCCGTAACGGCATTCGCGCCGGGCTTGAGATGAACGCCAGGCCATACACAGATATGATCCGGGCATTGCGCTTCCCCGAAGTTGACACCGTTGACGGTGAGGGATGCGCTGCCGGCCGTTGTGTAAGCCCGAACATCGAGCGCGGGATAGGGTCGGTCTGCGTAGCGTTTGCCGGTGATGTGGATCATCGGCTTGTCAGACCAGTTTGCCTGGTAATAGAAAAACGCATCCTTCTTCGTCTTGCGGTCAAAGGTCACCAGCCCTTTGGTGTTGATATCCACGGAATCGCCTTCGTTCCGCAGGTCGGACGCGAAATCAAACATGTTCCAGGCATAGCTGCCGAAGATATACGCGCGGTCACGGATCACCGGCCAGCTTTGTTCATGCACCCAGCTTTCATATTCCTCGGGTTGCGGTCTGCCGATGGCGTTGACGAAACCGCCCATGGGGTTGTCGCTGTGCTGGCTGATCGCGCCCCCCGCGCCATATTCGGAAATCGAAATGGGCAGGGTCGGGTGCTTCACATGGAATTTGTCCATCTGCGCGGCCAGTTGGGTGGCCGCTTTCAGGGGCAGGGGATAATACCATCCATAATAACGGTTATACCCAATCAGATCCGTGGTTCCTGCCAGCACCTTGTCTGACTTCACGGAAAGATCGTCGCCCGACATGCTGGAAATCCGCACATCCTCGCAGCAATCGGCAAAGACTGTAGGGCGGCTGGAATCTTCTTCCTTCGCCACTGTCGCAAGGCGCTGGAGCAGCCTGAGCGGCTTGACCGGCTCCTTGGACGCGCCGAACATGGTGGCCGCATCCACTTCATTGCCGACCGACCACATCACGATCGAAGGATGGTTATACATCTGCCGGATCAGTTCACGGGTCTGCTGTTCGGCATTGGCAAAGAGTGCGGGCGATCCTTCGCCACCAGTGAAGCTCGGCGTGGTGACGAAGGGCACCTCCGCCCAGGCGACCATACCCTGCGCATCGGCCTCGTCAGCCCAGGCATCATCGTGCTGGTAATGCGCCATGCGGACAGCGTTCGCGCCCATCTCCGCAATCAGGTCCATATCTTCCTTGTGATCGGCGCGGGTGAGCGCATAGCCCCTGCCCTCACGATCCTGATGGCGGGACACGCCGTGGAGCTTGAGTGGCTGGCCGTTCAGGGAGAAGCCGGCGTCGGGGTCGAATTTGAAGGTGCGGATGCCAAGTGGCACATGCACTTCGGTTGCAAGGCCGGAATTGCGCACGCCCTCGAAGCCCGCAACCACTTCGTAAAGATAGGGGTCATTCCTGCCGTTCCAAACGTGCGGCTTGGCAATTACGGCGGTCATCTCAACCTGGGACTGGCCGGGCCGGATACTCACGGTTTTGCGAGCGTTCGCGACTTCAAGTTTCTCCGCATCATAAACGGCAAACGCAACATCACGTATTTGCACACGCTTGGAAACATTGCTGAGTTTTATGACCGCATTGACCGATGCGCTCCCGGACGATCCCGCGACCGCACGAACATAAACCCCCGGCCCGCCGAAATCGAGCAGATCGATCCCCACATCATTTGCCTCGATGAGCGAAACCCCGCGATACATGCCGCCGTGGATGAAGAAATCCCCAGCGAGCGGGATCACGTCCGCAGTGCTGCTTCCGGGAGCCGGTTTGCTGTTATCGGCTTTCACGACAATCAGGTTTGCCGCCCCCGGCTTCCACTGCCCCGTCACGTCAAAGCGGAAGCGCGAAAACGCACCCTTGTGCTGGCCGATATGCACGCCATTCACCCACACATCGGCAATGATCGCCACGCCCGCAAAATCCAGATACTGCCGCCGCCCCTTGGCTGCAGCGGGCGCGTTATAGGTCAACCGGTACCAGCCCGTGCCCTGGCTATTGTTGGTTGCCGCAGACCGTTCCAGCGCATATTCGCCGATATGGTTCCACGTATGCGGCACGGCAACCTGTTCCCAGCCGCTGTCATCATAGCCCGGCGCGGTGACGCCCGTTTCGTCGCCGCCAAAGCGGAAGCGCCAGCCATCCGAAAGCGGCAAGACTTGCCGGGGCGACGCGGCTTCGGCAGGGCTTTGTGTCGCGGGCTTTGCCACGGCCATCTGCGCCTGAAAGGCAAGCATCAATAGCGCGGCAAGGCCGAATCCGAGTTTCATGGCGATGGCATCCTGTCAAAATTGGCCAGACCAGATTGCGTCAGACCGACGCGCGAGTCAATCCGCGCAGGCGATGGAAGCCGTTTTGTCCATTCAGATGCCCTCAGCCATTCTCGGGATTGAGCAGATAGGCATATTTGGCCAGTCCCAGCCGCGTGCGCCTGATATGCATGACGAGCGCCGCCTGTGCCGTTTCCACTTCACGCCGTTCCACCGCATCATAAAGCAGCCAATGCTCGGTCGAATGGACCTTGCGGCTCTTGGAGAGTGCCAGCTTGGAATAGGCGTGGCGGTAAATCTGGGTCATGTCCCACAGGCGTTCCACGATTTGCGCAAGCTGGGGCGTGTTGTGGCGGCGATAGGCAATCCAGTGGAAATGCCGGCCTAGCGGCACGGCCTCGTCAGCATCCTGAATATGATCCATCTGTTCCAGCAAATCCTTCATTTCCGCGATATCTTCATCGGTAAGATGGGGCAGGCTCTCGGCCAGCAGGATCGCCTCGATCCGTTCCCGGATCTCGTAGGAAATCTCGAGATCACGGAACGTGAGCTGGGCGACGCGGGCACCGGCATTCGCCCGCATCGTCACCAGCCCCCGCGCCTCCAGGATGCGCAGGGCATCGCGCACAGGGATGCGGCTCGTGTTCAGCTCTGCCGCGAATTCGTCCTGCTTGATCCGCGTGCCGGGCACCATCGCCCCAGACAATATCCGCTCCGCAAGAATATCGGCGACGCGCTGGCTCGCGACTTTTGCCTCGCTGTCATGCACCCCGATCTACCCTTCCTGACCCCCGCCCGGCCTCATCCAGCCTGTAGTGCATGACTCCTATGCGCGGCATCGCAAATCCACAACGACAGCCGCAAATATACCGACTCATCCCAGGGGTGAGCCGGAGATACGCAACCAGATCACCTAATTGGCCTGACCTTTTTTGCTTGTAAGGAAATATATCCTCTTCTATCTACCAACCATTCAGTAAAGTGCGAGTCAGCCAAGATATCGTACGAAGGAAAAGAGGGATGCTATGCTCATGGGCCGCCGCAAACAGATATGCCTATTCCCCGCCATATTGCTGGCCGGAGTTTCGGCTCTCCCCGGTAGTGCCTATGCGCAGGCGGCATCCTCCGCGCCTCGCCCGGAAGCCTGCGCTGCGCTTGACCGTGTCACCCTCGCCAGCACCGAGATCCTGAGCGCCACCTTGCACCCTGCCGGGGAACCGGTGCCCGGCGCTAAAGCACCCAGCATGACAGGCACGCCCGGCGCGGGGCCAACGATTTCCGGCCTTCCCGCTTTCTGCCGGGTGACGGGCGCGTTTCACCCAACGCCCGATTCCGACATTCGCTTTGAAGTCTGGCTGCCTGCACAAGGCTGGGATGGACGTTTTAACGGCGCGAACAGCGGCGGCCTTGCGGGCTATATCAACTATTTGGACCTCTCTGCCGCACTGAAGGCGGGTCAGGCGACCGCCGGTTCTGACGTCGGCCACGCCATGCTGCCGGGCGACGCCACATGGGCCAAGGGGCATCCAGAGAAGGTGCGCGATTATGGCTGGCGCGGCGTGCATCTCACCACGGTTGCAGCCAAGCAACTGATCAAGGCGTATTATGGACGTGGGCCGGACTTCAGTTATTTTATCGGCTGCTCCAATGGCGGACGGCAGGGGCTGATCGAAGCATCACGATTCCCGGAAGATTATGACGGGATCGTGGCCGGCGCGCCCGCGATGTCGCTAACCGATACCGTGCTTTCGATGGTCAATGCCGTGCAGGCGCAACTTCCCACAGGCGCGGCGATCCGTCCGGAGCAAGCCGGTTTCCTGCAAGCGGAAGTGCTGAAGCAATGCGATGCCGGGGACGGTCAGGTGGATGGGCTGATCGCCGATCCACGGCTATGCCGCTTCGACGCAAGGAAGCTCGCCTGCACGGCGAATGCGTCTGCACAATGCTTTACCTCGCCCCAGATCTCGGCCCTCCAGCGCATCCATGCCGGTGCCCGCGACAAGACCGGCATGCGTCAGGGATGGGGCTATCTGCCCAGCGGCGGTGAGGTTGGCAAACCGGTGAAACAGTTCGGCTGGGAAGGGAACATCCTTGTGAGTTTCAAATCGCCGCTTGGGCCACAGACGCTGTCCGAAGGCATCCTGACCCAGCTTGCCCCCACGCCGATCGCGACTGATACGACTTTTGATTTCAATCGTGACCCGGCACGGCTTGTCGCGGCACTTGGCGCCGATCTGGACGCGAAGCCAGACCTGACGCGCTATTTCGCACGCGGCGGAAAGCTGATCATCTGGCATGGCTGGTCCGATCCCCTTCTTCCGGCAGAATCGAGCATCGCCTATTATCAAAAGGCGCTGCGCCAATCGGGGCCGAAAGCTGCAAGCCAGATGCGCCTCTTCATGGTGCCTGGTGTCCAGCATTGCGCGGGCGGACCGGGACCGGATGCGCTTGGCCAGATCGGCGCACCAATGCCCACTGACACGCCGGAACGCAGCGTTGGTGCCGCGATCCAGCAGTGGGTTGAAAAGGGACACGCACCCGAAGCGATCACTGGCAGGCGCGACATGATCATGTCCATGATGAAGCCTGGCGGTGCGGAGCGGCAGCGCCTCATCTGCGCCTTCCCGAAAACCGCTGTGCTGACCAGCGGACAGGATCCGGACAAGGCCGCAAGCTATACCTGCGCGCGTCCCAAGAAATGACCAGTCCCTCTCTTGATGTGCCCGCGCGCACGATCGGCTTGCCATCGCATCTCAGCCCGGAAGCCCAGGCGCAACTGGCGCACGGGACGATGTCAAACCCGCCCTGGCCCGCGCCGGATGATATCCCGGCGTGGAAGGCTCTGATTGCTTCAATGGATGAAATTGGCTTTGCAGGGCTGTCCATGCTGAGCCAGCATGTTGCGGCGAGTGTCGAGGAAATCGACGCCGAGGGCGTGCGCGTCTTTGTCATCACTCCCGAAGGGATCGCCGCTGACGACCGCTCTGTCTATATGGACTTCCACGGGGGCGCGATGTTGTGGGGCGGTGGCGATAGCTGCCGGGAAATGGGCAAGATCACCGCAGCCATGATGGGCGCGAAAGTGTGGGCGGTTGATTACCGGCTGCCACCAGACCATCCCTTTCCGGCACCGCTTGATGATTGCGTGACCGCCTATCGGGCGCTGCTGCGCCAGACCGCGCCCGAGCATATCATCCTTGGCGGCGCATCCGCGGGCGGCAACTTCACCGCCGCGACCATCTTGCGTGCGCGTGATGAGGGGCTGCCCCTTCCCGCTGCTGCCGTGCTGATGACGCCGGAGATCGACCTTACCGAATGTGGGGACAGCTTCCGTACCTTGCTTGGCATCGATACCGCGCTCACCGCCAGTCTGATGCCGGCCAACCGGCTCTATGCGGGCGGGCATGATCTTGGCGATCCCTATGTTTCTCCCTTGTTCGGCGATTTCACCAAAGGATTCCCGCCGACTCTCTTGCAAAGCGGAACGCGTGATCTGTTCCTGTCCAACACGGTACTGATGCACCGCGCGCTGCGCCGTGCCGACATTGAAGCGGAACTGCACATCTTCGATGCCGCCACGCATGTGATGTTCATGGCGGGGCCGGAAAGTGACGACCGCACGCGGGAAATCCGGCGGTTCGTTGACAGATACTGGCAGCGATAAGTGCCCCCCCTTTCCGGCTAAGACCCAGGGATAGGGCACCGACCAAAGCGCCGTCGCCGCCTAACGGATGATCCGGGGATAGAATGCGTGCGGTGCGACGCCATATGACTCGCGGTAGGAGGGTGGCTGGCGCCCATTCGTATCCAAAAATCCATATTTCACCGCCATTTCAGCACCAATCACGGTCTGACCGCTTAGCGCGGACAGATCGGGATCGTTGAACAGCGCCCACACCACATGCCCGGTAAATTCCGGCGTTTCGGTCATGGCTTCAAGATAGCCATATTTCTCGCGATCGGACGCGATCACCATTTTCAGCCGCTCGGTTAGCAGCGCCCCCATCCAGATCGAGAGCGTTGACACGCCGGTTCCCCGGAAATCCACGCCCATATCAAAGGCCATCTTGTCCTGGCCGGCCTTGTGTGCCCCATAACCGGGGCCATACACATAGTGGGAGGAGCCCGAGCCGGACGTGAAGGCGATAAGCCCCTGCTTTTGCGGCACCATCAACTGCGCGGCATACCAACTGGCAACATAGGAACTGCGGATGCCGACATTGATAATGTCTGACAGCGCGAGCGATTTCTCCCAGAAATTGCCCGGTGTGGTAAGCTCGTCATAAATGGCCGCCGCATTGTTGACGAGAATGTCGAGGTGCCCTTGTTCCCGTTCGACCTGATCAAACAGGGCTTTCACCTGCGCATCATCCCCATGATCGCAGCGAACGGCAATGCCCTTGCCGCCCGCTGCTGTCACGGCTTCTGCCGTTTCGTAGATCGTTCCCGGAAGCGCCGCGTCCCCCTGCTTTTCCGAACGCCCCGTAACATAGACAGTGCAGCCATTCTGGCCCAGGCCAAGCGCAACCCCCTGCCCCGCGCCCCGGCTGGCACCGGTGACTATCGCAATGGCCGGTGTTTCAGACATGCCCTGTTCCTATTTCAGTTTGGCAAGATAGGCGACGAGCGCGGCTCTCTGCGCCGAGTCCGAGACCGCAATCACCATGCGCGTGCCGGGAACCATCTTTGTCGGGCCGGACAGGAACTTGTCGAGATTAGCAGGTGTCCAGACCAGATTGGATGCCTTCAAGGCCGCCGAATATGTGAATTTCGCCGAAGCGGCCTTGCGCCCCGCGACACCCGCAAGGCTGGGGGCCAGCAAACTTGGCGCGCCCACTTTGACGGCATGGCAGGCCTGGCATCTCTGCTTGAACAACAGTTCGCCCGAAACGGCTTGCGCCTGTGCGGAAGCGACAGGGAACAAGACAGAAAGGGACAGCAGAAGAGCCCCGAAAAATGGTTTGGACATGCGAATACTCCCGTGAATTATGACCAGCTAAGATCTTGCTTGCGAAACGGCGTCTGACGCAGCCGCTTGCCCGTTGCCGCGAAAATCGCGTTGCCCAGCGCTGGCTGGACCGGCCCTGTGGGTGCCTCACCAATGATTGCCATGCGCTCATGACCGGAAACTGCGTCGAAATGGACGTTGACCTTCGGTGTATCGGCCATCCGCAGCATGGGATATTCATCAAAATTGCCTTCGGCAATCGCACCCGCCTTGACCGTCAATTCTTCGTTGAGGGCGGCGTTGAGCCCGAAGATCGTGCCGCCTTCCACCTGCGCGCGAACGGCATCCGGATTGGCGACGCTGCCACAATCGAAAGCAACATCAATCTGTTTGACACGGACTTCGCCTTGCGGGCTCACACTCACGCGCACCACGGTTGCCACGACCGCTCCGAAATTATGGGCTGTCGCCACCGGCCAGCAGGAAATGGCTATTCCCCGGCCCTCACCCTTGGGCAGAGGCTGGCCCCATCCGGCTTTTTTTCCGACCACATCCAGGCAGTCGCGCCAGGATTTGTCCCAGTTGGCCAGAAGTTTCAGCCGGTATTCAAGAGGATCCATTCCTGCCGAAACCGCGCATTCATCGATGAAGGTTTCCAGATTGAAGGCATGGCTGTTGTAACAGGGCCCGCGCCATGCGCCATTCAGGAGATTGACCGGGAGGCTGGCACTGGTCAGTTTCACATGAGGAATGATGCCGCTGTTGAAATAGGGTTGATCAGAAAATCCCAGAGGCAACTGGAAGGGCGGGCGCGTGCCGACATAGGCCGTATCACCTGTGACTGCCTGCGGCATTCCGCTCGTGTCGTCGAGCACAGCCTTCATATGCGCGACAATTGGCGTCCGATAGCGCCCCTGCCGGAACGTCTCTTCGCGCGTCCAGATGGTCTTGACTGGTGTGCCAGGATATTGCCGCGCAATCGCCACGGCCATGCGGACATCATCCGCCTGCGTCCGCCGCCCAAAGCCGCCGCCTACCAGGGTCGGGTGGAGCTTGACCTTTTCTGGTGGCAGACCGGTTTCATCAATGGCGACCCAAAAGGCCTGCTGCACATCCTGTGTCGGGCACCAGATTTCCGCGCTGTCCGCCGTGACAAGTGCCGTCGCGTTCAGCGGCTCCATCATGGCATTGTCGCAATAGGGCGTGGCGTAGTGCCCCTCCACCACGCGCTTGCCGTTGGCCGTGGCAACATCGCCGGTTTTCTTGAGCGTGCGGTTGCCGACTTTGCCCAGCAGCCCGGAGGCAGCGGAATAAATGGCTGCTTCATCTGCCCAGTTCGCGCCAGCGCCTGCATCCCATTCCACAGGCAGCGCTTCCAGCGCGGTCTTCGCCTGCCAATAGTGATCGGCGATCACCGCAACACCGTGCTGAAGCAAGCTATCGTCCAGCCCGAACGTGCTTTTCTGCTTGACCGGCGTACCCTTGGTCTTGGCTGGATCAATCACCACCACCGCGCGGACACCGGACATTTTAAGGACAGCTTCGGGCTGGTGGCTTTTGAGAGTGCCGCCATGCGTGGGCGATTGCATCAGCGCGGCATGCACCATTCCGGGCAGCTTCACGTCGATCCCGTAAACAGCCTTTCCCGACGCAATATCGGGAATATTGAGCTTGGAGGGGCTTGCCTTGCCAAGCAGCCGCCATTCCGACTTCGGCTTTGGCTTGGGTTCAGAGGGGAGCTTGATCTTCGCCGCTTCCGCCGCAACCGCGCCGTAGCGGAGTTTGCGGCCAGACGCCTTGTGGATCAGCACGCTGTCCACAGCATCGATCTCTCCGACGGACACATTGAAGCGCGCTGCTGCTGCGGCCTTCAGTCGTTCCCGCGCGCTTGCCCCCAGTTGCATGGTATGGGCAAGCCGGGGCTCGCCTGTCCCGTGACCACCGAAGAAGGGTTGGAAACCGACGGTGTAAACATTGTCTTCAACATGATTGCGCAGGATGGACGCGCACTGGACACGCACCGTTTTCCAGTCACAGTTCAGTTCTTCGGCCACGTTCATGGCAATCTGGGTCATCGCTCCGTTACCGATTTCGGGAAGGCCCGTCCGGATCGTCACCGTGTCATCCGGCGCGATTTCGATCCAGGGAGAAAATTCATTGCCGCTCGGGCCGTCCGCCGCCCAGGGAGCCGCAGCGCGCGCATCTCCGCTGCCGATGCCCAGTGCCAGCCCGCCACCCCATATGGCCGTCGAAACCAGAAAATCGCGTCGTTCCATCGCCATCATCCTGCCTGACCTGACGCCCGGCGGATCGCCGCGCGGATGCGGGGATAGGTGCCACAACGGCAGATATTGGTCATGCTTTCATCGATATCCGCGTCACTGGGCTTGGGGTTGCGTTTCAACAGATCCGCCGCCGCCATCAGCATACCTGCCTGACAATAGCCGCATTGCGGCACGTTCATTTCCGCCCAGAGACGCTGCAGGACATGATCGCCCTTCGCCGACAGCCCTTCTATGGTGGTGACATTCGCACCATTGGCGTCCGCTGCCTGCACTTGGCAGGAGCGCACGGCCTGCCCGTTCACATGCACCGTGCATGCGCCGCACTGGGCGATGCCGCAACCGAACTTTGTGCCCGTCAGACCGAGATGGTCGCGCAGGAGCCAGAGCAGCGGCGTCGCCGGATCGAGTTCAACCCGTTCCGGCGTTCCGTTTACCTTGAGACGAATGGCGACCATCTGGATGACCGGCTTACTTGGCGGGCAGCTTGGCCAGCTCGGCGTCGATCTGGTCAAGTTTTTCGGTTGTGATCGTATCGGCAGCATATTGCTGGATGGCACGCAGGGTCATTGGACGCGCCATCGAAACCTGATCATTGCTGGCAAAGCCCGGCAGGATCTTGTCAAGAATCGCGCGGGTTTCGGGCGTGTCGATCAATGTACCGATATCGGTGTCTGCTGTGGTGTAGGCAGGCTTTGCTGCATCTGCGGCCAAGGCCGGAGTGGCAACAACACCAAGCGCCAGAGCCATAAGGGCCGATTTCATCATCATACGCATCATCACTATCCTTTCATCTGAGTGATTTTCAGGGATTGCCTCAAGACGGGCCGCCGCCCTGATCGGCGGGAGGCTTTCGGGTACCAAGGGCTTCTCGCGCAGCAGCACGAAGAGCAGACCAGATTTGATGCGCTTGCGCACGCGAAACGGAGAGGAATTTCGGCATCCCGCGTTCCGCCAAGGCACCTTCATGCACGACCTGCCAGAAACTTTCCTCAGACAAAGCGAGCGCGGATTCACGCAAGTCCGGCCCCGGCGCGCCACCGCCGCGGAAGTTCATCCCGTGGCATGCCCCGCACATGAAGGAAACGTTGCGCCCGGCGGTCACCGCGGCTTCATCAAGCACGATAGAGGGGTCATCAACAGCATGAACCTTCATGTCGCGCGGCGGCGAGGGCCGAAGCCTTTTCGTGCCGCCAATGGCAAAGGTCAGCACGCGCCGCGGTTGGGCACCATATTTCCAGCCCACATCCAGCACATTGCTGGCAGCACCGGCCGTCCCTCCCCAGCCGACAAGAATGGAGACATATTGCTGCCCCCTGGCCGACCAGCTCATCGGCGCGCCAATGATCCCAAGGCCCGCGTTGAATTTCCACAATTCCTTGCCCGTGGTCGCATCATGCGCCCGGAACCAGCCATCCGCTGTTCCCTGAAATACCAGATTCCCCGCCGTTGCCAGCGTGCCACCATTCCATAAGTGCGGACGTTTTACCTGCCAGCGTGCCTTTTGCGCCACCGGATCCCAGGCCAGCAAAGCCCCCGTGCCATCTGCAGGATCCGCTGTATCGAACCGCACGCTGGTTCCCATAAACGCGAAATCGCCCGGCTGCACCTTGGGGCCATAGCGCGAGGGTTGCTGCATATAGGGAATATAGACGAGCCCGGTCTGGGGGCTGTAAGACATGGGCTGCCAGTTGTGCGTGCCAAGCGTGCCAGGCCAGAGTGTAACCTCGCCTTCCTGATAGCGGATGCCGGGCCTTTCAACAGGCCGCCCCGTTTCAATATCTATCCGGTCTGCCCAGGTAACCTTGCCGGTCTTCTCCGCAGAAATCAGCTTGCCGGTTTCGCGATCCAGCACATAGAAAAATCCGTTTGTCGGCGCCTGCATCAACACCTTGCGGGGCTTGCCATCGATCATCAACGTCGCCGTGATCATGTTGGGCGTTGCCTTGTAATCCCAGGATTCATTGGGATTCTGCTGATAATGCCAGACATATTTGCCGGTATCGGCATCCAGCGCCACAATCGAGGCCACGAACAGGTTGTCCTTGCCTTCCGGGTTGCGGATCGCTGGATTATACGGCCCGGCATTGCCCACGCCGATATAGATGCGGTTGAATTCGGGATCGAAGGTCATTCCGTTCCAGACCGTGCCGCCCGTGCCCTTTTTCCAGAATTCGCCAGACCAGGTTTTCGCCGCCATTTCCATGGCAGCATCGCCCTTATTCTGTTCGGGGCTTCCCGGAACCGTATAAAAGCGCCAGGCCAGTTCGCCGGTCTTCTGGTCATAAGCCGAAACAAAGCCGCGCTGGCCCACGTCCGCGCCACCATTGCCGATGATCACCTTGCCCCTGAACGTGCGCGGCGCGCCGGTGAGCGAATGAAAGGTTCCCGGCGGCAGGGTATTGGCTGTCCAGGCTTCCGTGCCGGTCTTTGCGTCGAGCGCGACCAGTCGGCCATCAAGCACGCCGATAAAGATGCGGCCATTATCATACGCCACCCCGCGATTGACGCCCATGCCGAGCGACTGGCGCATCGGATTCACTTTCCAGATCTGCGGATCATATTTCCACAGCAGCTTTCCCGTCGCGCCTTCCACGGCATAGACCCCACCATAGCTGCCGCTGAAATAGAGAATACCGTCCACAGCAAGCGGGGTTGCCTCAAGAGACACTTCCCCTTCCAGATCCAGCGATGAAACAAGGCCGAGTTTGCGGATATTGCCACTGTTGATTGCCGTCAGCTGGCTGAATGCCGACTCGTCAGCGTTGCCGCCAACGCCCGGCCAGTTGGCCGTCGCCCCAACTGTCATCACGGCGGGCACGCCACTCGCAGCCAGACGTGCCGCAGAGCCGCCCGAAAGCAGGCCGACCAGCGCCAGTAATGTGGCAGTCTTTGCCTTCATTGCCGTCTCTCTCCCAATTTTTATCTAGCAAAATTACAGTTCAGCAACCAGCTTTTCCCGGCTTCCCGAGACCGGTGTCCGAACAATCGCGCCTGCACCTTCATCCCAGGCAGCAACAAGGTCAAACATCCGGTCCGCCCTCAACCATTGCTGGAACAGGCCGTTCATAAGCGCATAGAGCAGCCGCGCTGTTATGGCTGGTTGCGCGACAAACCCTGTGATCGTCGATTCAAACATCCCGATGGCCAGAACCTGCCGTTCGAGAAACCAGTCATGCGCCGGATGCGCCGGATCAAGTGACTCTGTCTGCAGCGTGACGCTGAAACGCCCCAGTTCGGGATGCTCGACAAATCGCTCGATGATCTTGCGGAGCAATCCCAGCCTGATCTTGAGCGAGTCTTCTGTTCCGGCTGGAACTGACCGGGCAAAGGCCACAAGCGGCTCCATCACCTCCCGTTCCCGCCGCTCCACTGCATCCAGCAGCGCAACAAGGAGTGCGCCCTTCGATCCGAAATAATAAAGCAGACCCGCGTTTGAAAGGCCGCATTTTTCCGCAAGAAGCTGCACTGTAAAGCCGTTGAATCCGTGCTGCCCGATGACGCGGATCGCCTCATCGACAATCTGCTGCCTGCGGACAACAGGGTCTTCCCGCACTCTTTGCCTGACTGCTGCGCTCACATCATCTTCCTACTGAACGGTTGGTAGATATAGCAGATCGCCCAACGCGGCAAGAAAATTGTTCCAGGAAGCGTCCGGCCCGACACTGCCCGCAACACGGCCTATGACGCCGCTGCACGCGTGGCTGCAACACGGAGAATGAGACCCCGGGCGCACGACATGACAAATATCGGTGGGGCGTTTTACGGAGTTGCCCGGCGTAAATAGCTGCGGTCAATCGCTGCAAGCGAGGTCAGGCCCAGCATGGCCATCGATATGCTGATTTCTTCCGTGAGAATGGTTAGCGCCTTTTCGGCCCCCGCCTGCCCGCCTGCCGCAGCGCCGAACAGGGTCGCCCGGCCGACGAGCACGGCTTTCGCCCCCATTGCCAGCGCTTTCAACACGTCGCTCCCGCGTCTTACGCCGCTATCAAACAGCACGGTCGTGTCTGTGCCGACTGCATCGACAATTTCCGGCAAGGCATCAATGGTGGGCGGCGACGCATCGAAGTTGCGACCGCCATGATTGGAAACGATGATGCCATCAACGCCATACTCAACGGCCTTACGGGCATCCTCAGGGTGTAAAATGCCCTTGAGCACAAGCTTGTCAGGCCAGCGCCGCCGCAGTTCGCGGACGTCTTCCCACACAACCGATGCCGAATTTGTCTGCCGGTTGACCGGGCCTGAAATACTGCCCCCGATTTCTGACGGGTAGTTCGCAAATTGCGGCATCCCACCCGACAAAAGATAGCGTGCCATAACCGAAAGCGACCAGCGCGGGTGCGCCATAAAATCAACCGCAAGGCGCAGATTGGGACGGATCGGATTCGACATGCCGTTGCGTTTGTTGAATTCGCGATTTGGCCACACCGGCGTATCGACCGTTACAATCAGCACCTCCGCCCCGGCTTTGGCGGCGCGATCAACAACCTGCCAGGAAAGATCCCGGCGTTCCCACAGATACATTTGCATCCAGAAACCTGATGTCGCGACCCGGGCAATGTCTTCAATGCTGGTCGTCGAGCTTGTCGCAAGGGAAAAGGGAATGCCCGCATTGGCCGCGGCGGCGGCAATTGCCAGTTCGCCCCGATAGGTCATCAGATCAGCGATCCCGGTGGGCGCGATAACCAGCGGCGATGGCAAGGTTCGCCCAAAAAGCTCTACCGACTGGTCACGTTGAGACACATCGCGCAGCGTGCGGGGCGTAAACTTGACGCGTGCCAGCGCTTCCAGATTCTGCCGGACGAGCCATTCATCCTCACTGCCCCGTTCCACAAATTCGAAGATCGCGCGCGGCAACCGGCGCTTGGCCTCCGCCCGCAAATCACTGATATTATAGGCAGCGCCGATCATGGCTCAGTCGCGTTCCGGATCGTCTTGCCAGGTGCAATCATGCTGGGCAATTCCGGCTGCTTCAATCACTGCGCGCATCCCCAATATGTCAATCAGCCGCTCTCCGGCGCCGATCCGCGCCCGAAAACCGACTTCATTTGCAGCCCTGCTTTCGGCCCCTTCCACCGCGCGCGCAAGTTCGGCCCTGGGAATCACCAGCACACCGTCCGCGTCCGCCGCAATAATGTCCCCCGGCTCCACCAGAACACCATCCACCACAATGGGAACATTCACCGCACCCGGCCCGCGCTTTTCGGGATGCTCGGGCGAAATGGCTGTTGCCCATACCGGAAAATCAAGCGCGCGCAGCGCGTCAGTATCGCGAACGGCACCATGGACAACGGCCCCCGCCACGCCCTGCTTTTTGGCAAAAGTGCAGGCCACGTCACCCCACAGTGCGCCCTGCGCCGTGCCGCCATTGGTGAAGACCAGCACCTGCCCCGGCTTCGCAACATTGAGTGCGGCATGGATCATCAGATTGTCGCCGGGATAGTTGTAAGCCGTCACAGCAGGGCCGCACAGCCGCTGGCCATTGGCAATGGGCCGCATGTGCGGGCTCATAAGGCACATCCGCCCCTGCACCGGCCCCAAAGCCTCATGCAGATCAGCAATGCCGAAGGCTGCGGCTCTGGCAACCAGAGCCGTATCGGAGGCCGGGATATGATTGTAGATAACGGATTTCATGCGCGGGTCTCCAGCACTTCGGGATTTAGTAGCGTCGCCGGCCTTTTCCCCGCAGCGACAGTTTCGATGACGTCCGCGACCGCCATGGCCATGCCCTTCATGCTGGCTTCGGTAACACCTGCGACATGCGGGCCAAGCACGACATTGGACAAGGCGAAAAGCGGATGATCGGCAGGCGGGGGTTCCTGATCGAATACGTCAATGCCCGCGCCGCCTATCGCGCCGGATGTGAGCGCCGCCACCAGTGCGGTTTCGTCAATGATGCCGCCACGCGACGTGTTCACGATGATAGCGCGGTTGTGCATCCGGCCCAGTTCGCGTGCGCCGATCATGCCCTGCGTTCCCGGGCTGAGCGGCACATGGATGGAAATCACATCGCACCCCATCAGTCCTGCCAGATCAAGCGGCTCCACACCGGCAGCCCGCACCGCATCATCGGCAACCATCGGATCATGGGCGAAGACCCTCGCTCCAAAGCCCGCCCCACAAATCCGGGCGACCGCGCGGGCGATCCGTCCAAAGCCTATCAGCCCTACCCGCGCGCCGGTCAGATCCCCCAATTGTACCTGCCAGCGATCCACGAAACGCCCGCTACGTACCAGCGCGTCCATATCCCGCACGCGGCGCAGCGCAGCCAGCATCAGCGTGACGGCCCCTTCCGCCACCGCAGTGGAATTGTTGCCGCCCGGTGTGTTTGCCACCATGATGCCTCGCTGCGTGGCCGCCACCATATCGATATTATCCACGCCGGCGCCATGCTTCACGATAAGCCGCAACTTGGGCATGCCAGCCATGAGCGCGTCAGGAATCTCTGATGTTCGCACGACAAGCAGCGTGGTCTGCACCAAACGCGGATCATTGGCGCAGGCGTCCGGCAGGATCACCTCATGCGCGCCGCGCATATGATCCACCCCTACGATATGAATCGGATCGACGATGCGGACATATTCGCCTGGCATCGCCTTAAAGCCCAAGATTTTCGTGGAAGGTCTTGCCCGTATATTCCGTGCGGTAAATGCCCCGCTTCTGCAGAATGGGCACCACCTGATCGACAAAATCCTCAATCGAGGACGGCGAAATTGTCGGCGTCACGTTGAACGCGTGGCAGCCGGTTTCCCGCCAGATATGCTCCAGTTGGTCAGCCACCTGTTCCGGCGAACCAATGATCTGCGGCATACCCACTGCGAGCCCCCAGCGCATCGCGGCTTCACGCAGCGTGAATGGCTTGCCATCAAGGCCACCCGACATGGCTTTCATCAATCCCTGCGACGCCTGTGTCTGTATCTCCTGCAGGGGACGATCCAGTTCATACCCGCTGAAATCCACACCCAGCGTGCCTGACAGGCGCGTCAGCGCTGCTTCGATGGGGATGCGCGCCCGCATGGCATCAAGCTTCGCCCTCGCCTCTTCCTCGCTGCCACCCAGAATGGGCTGAATCCCGAAAGCCACTTTCGGTTCGCGACCATTGCCGTTTGCTGCTGCGGCCGCACGGTAATTTTCCATGAATTTCTTCATGCCTTCAACCGTCGGCTGTATCGCAAACACAACATCAGCATGCTGGAAGGCAAATTGCTGCCCCCGACCCGATGACCCCGCCTGGAACAATACGGGACGCCGCTGCGCCGATGGCCAGATCGGCCCTACCGTGTTGCAGCGGAAATAGGCGCCGTCATGCGCGACCCGCCGGATCTTTTCCGGGTCAGCGAAAATGCCGCTTTCCCTGTCTGCAATAATTGCATCGTCTGCCACGCTGTCCCACAACGCATAGCAGACATCCATATATTCGTCCGCCCGGTCATAGCGCTCATCATGCGGCAGTTCGGGCAGGCCAAACGCCCGGTGTTCACCGCGCAAGTGGCCAGTGACAATGTTCCAGCCCACGCGACCGCCGCTCAGATAGTCGAGAGTCGAGAGCTGGCGAACCACCGTGTAGGGATGCGGAGAGCCTGTCGAAATGGTTGCGGCAAGCCCGAGGTGCTTCGTCGCTGCCGCCAGCGCACTGAGTAACACCACCGGATCATGCGTAGGCCAGCACACGCCATAGCGCAGCGCTTCGTCCATCCTATCCTTGTAGCGGTCGAATACGCCCGGCGTATCGGCAAAGAAAATGCCGTCAAACATGCCCCGTTCCAGCGTGCGGGCCAGATCCTGCCAGAGATGCACATCGCCAAGTGCGGAAAGGCGCTTGTCATCCTTGTCGGCCCAACTGAGGATCGTATGGTTGATCGGCGAATGGATCAGAAAGCTGATGAGGTGAATCTGGCCGGTCATTGCGCCCTCTCCATGATCGTAAATGTATCCTATCTGGACTCACCCCAGGATGAATCGCATTCGCCGATGAAAGGTCTTTCGCCATTGGTCAACTCATATTAGGGAACCGATTCACGATATCGGTATCCAATCGTTCAATTCAGGGAGAGTGTCATGTTCGCCGTACCCCCCAGCATCGAGGCAGAGGTTTTCACCACTATCCCCGAAAAATTCTGGCAGAAGGGCCGCGAATCCGAATGGGCGAGTGTCCAGTTTCACGGCGCAGAGACACCGACATTCCTTGAAGGCCCGGCTTTTGATGCCGCAGGCAATCTTTGGGTTACGGACATACCGTGGGGGCGGCTTTTCAGGATTTCACCCGAAGGCGAGGTTTCCCTGGGCGGCGAGTATGACGGACAGCCCAACGGCCTGAAGTTTCTGGCGGACGGTCGGGCGCTGATCGCCGATCATCACAACGGAATCATGCTCTTTGACCCCGCGAGCGGCACAGTGGAACCCTATATCACCCGCTATCTGCTGGAACCTTTTCTGGGCTGCAATGATCTGACCATCGCCCGGAATGGAGACATTTACTTCACCGATCAGGGCCAGTCCGGACTGCACAAGCCCAATGGCCGCCTCTTCCGCATCCGCCATGATACCCGGAATCTGGAATGTCTTCTCGATAACATCCCCAGCCCCAACGGACTGGTGATCAACAAGGCGCAAACCCTGATCTATCTTGCCGTTACTCGCGAAAACGCCGTCTGGCGGGTGCCGCTGATGCGCGATGGCAGTGTCAGCAAAGTGGGTCGCTACATCCAGTTGAGTGGCGGCACGGCCGGGCCGGACGGCCTTGCCATTGATGACGAGGACAATCTGGTGATCTGCCAGAACGGTTTGGGTGCGGTCTGGCTGTTCAGTGCGCTGGGCGAACCAATGCTGCGCATCAATTCCCCCAAAGGCATTTATGTGACCAATTGCGCCTATGGCGGCCCAGACAACAAGACGCTGTACATCACGGAGTCCAAATCCGGCACGGTGCTGACAGCGCGCATGCCCGTTGCCGGACGCGAACTCTATGCCGGGAAAGCGTGACCGCTTGCCCGGTCAAGGCTTGGTGACTGAACCCGGCCCCAGCATCCTGATTCTGGTGGGGGACGCAGCAAACCAGCGGTTGCAGCTTCGCGTCATCACCGATTGCTCGGCGAATCCCAGCCTTTCGGATATCTGCGCGAAGTCGAGTGGGGTTTGCTGCAGATAGTAAAGCATCACGTCGCGGCGCACCTCATCCTTCACGCGCTGGAACGATGTGCCTTCCGCCCTCAACCGCCGATGCAAGGTGCGCGGATGAAGGTTCAGTTCGGCAGCAATCCGGTCATTCATGCTATCCCCGGCACCAAGAAAGCGCATGATCAACCCGCGCACCTCGGCATGGAGCGGTGGGCGGTGTCTCGTAAATTGCGTGTCGATATAGGCGGTGACGGACTGATAGGTTTGTGTGTCGGGGTCGAGCATCGGGCAGGCGAGATCGCGGGCGGAAAAGACCAGACCATCCTCGTTCTGGCCGAAGCGAACCTCGCAGCCAAAATAGCGGCGATAGAGTGTGGGCGGTGATATGGGCTCGTGACGAAAATGCACTTTGCGGGCCTTTGCATGTCCGCCGGTCATTTCCATGGCGGCAAGATGACCGAGCAGCAAAATCTGCTCCATGGTCTGGCTCTTGTTGGGCATCCGGTCCAGCAGGATATCGTGGCCGACAAAGAGCGACTGATCTTCCACAGATCGCCGCTGCCAGATCCGTGCCGCAAGGCTGTGTGCGTAGCCATGCCTTGAAACATAGTCGAGCGCCTCACCAAAGGTGCGGGAGTTCCTCATCGCCACACCGAGCGGGCCAAAAACATCGCCGCCCTTTTGTCGCACGGCAAGGCGCATGCCGAAATCAGGGCAATCCAGTTCCGCCGCCGCCCGTTCAATCAGATTCACCAGTTGCCGATAGGTCGCGCCACCCGGCGCAACCCCCGCATCCGCCGTGCTGACGCCGGAAAACCCCATCCAGCGCACCGGATCGCCACCAAGTTCGGCAACGAGATCAGGGAAAAAGCGCAGTATCCGGGCATGGATTAGATCGAATACAGGCGGATCATCTGCCGCATCTGTACTACGCATGTGCGATATCGTCTGCCTCATGCGACCTCCTGAGGCACTCCAGCGCATTTGTCCGAATTGGTCAAGCGACGTCGCCGGACCGACGCCTAGGGTACAGCATGAACGGAGTCGGAAAAGACCCCGGAGCAAAGGCGAGAGAGGATCGAAATGGAAGGCGTAGCCGAAGAACTGCATGCGTTTCTTGACCGGGAAAAGATCCGCGTGTGCCTTGCCTGCCTCGCGCGCGGTGAGGATCGTCGTGACGCCGCACTGATCAGTGCGGCTTACTGGCCGGATTCAACGACCGATTATGGCGTGTTCAAGGGCCGTTTTGACGAGTATCTGGCCTGGGTGGTGCCGGGATCGGACGCGATCACCAACACACAGCATGTTCTGGGGCAGAGTTTCATCGATCTGGACGGGGACAGTGCCCGCACCGAGACTCAGGTCATATCCTACCACAGGGTGAATATGGGAACGGAAGAGCGCGATACCGTGATTGGCGGGCGCTATCTTGACCGCCTGGAAAAGCGGAACGGTGTCTGGGCCATAGCGGAACGCCTGATGCTGTATGACTGGTATCAGGACTGGGGCGTTTCCATCGACTGGTCACAAGGGGTGATGGGCATGCCCTTCAGCGCATCCCATTTTTCGGGCCGTGCTGTGGGCGATTTCAGCGAGACATTTTTCAGCAAGGCGGCTTCCGGCCAATAAGGCCGAAGCCAGGAGAGACATTATGGGCAGATTGACAGGCAAGGTCGCAGTGGTGACGGGCGCCAGCCGGGGTATCGGCAAGGGCATCGCACTCGCGCTCGGTGCGGAAGGCGCGACGGTCTATGTCACCGGGCGGACGGTGACACCGGGAAGCTACCCCCTGCCCGGTATAGTCGGCGAAACCGCAAGCGAAGTCACCAGGCGCGGTGGCAAGGGCATCGCGGTAGCTGTTGATCACGCCAATGACGATCAGGTGGCAGCGCTCTTCGCGCAGCTGAGGAGGGATGAAGGGCGGTTGGACATCCTCGTCAACAACGCTTTCGCTCTGCCTGAAGACCTGACCGAGCCTAAAGGATTTTGGGAAAAGCCGCTTTCAAACTTGGATATGTTTGAGGTTGGCGTGCGATCCAACTTCGTTGCCGCCTGGCACGCAGCCCAGATCATGGTGCCGCAGGGATCCGGCCTGATCGTCGAGATTTCGGGCTATACCGGCGTATCC
>JANOAJ010000126.1:0-7341 GCA_031411035.1 Sphingomonadales bacterium | reverse complement strand
TCGGTCGGGCCGAACTCAGTCGAGGAAGCCTTTTCGAAGCCGGCTGCCCGCGCGCCTTCAATGCAGGCCATCTGCATACCCAGGCAGATGCCAAAGAAGGGCACGCCCCGTTCGCGAGCAAATTTCACGGCAGCGATCTTGCCTTCCGAACCACGTTCCCCGAAGCCGCCCGGTACCAGAATAGCGTCCATCGGCTCCAGCGCCGCCGCAATGTCGCTTTCCGGCTTTTCAAACAGTTCAGCATCGATCCAGTTGATGCGCACTTTGGTCCGGTTGGCAAAGCCGCCGTGCACCAAGGCCTCGTGCAACGACTTGTAGGCATCCTGCAAGCCCACATATTTGCCGACCACGGCAATGCTCACTTCACCTTCGGGATTCTGCTGACGATCCATGATGTCGTCCCAGCGGCGCATATCCGGCGCCAGCCGAGGCGTGATACCAAAGGCCCGCAGCACTTCGAAATCCAGCCCCTCGGCATGATATTGCAAGGGCACGCCATAGATGGATTTGGCATCCAGTGCCGGGATAACGGCTTCCTTGCGGACGTTACAGAAGAGCGCGATCTTGGCCCGCTCATTCTCTGGCAGCGGATGTTCACAGCGGCACAGCAAAATATCGGGCTGCACACCAAGCGCCGTCAGCTCGCGCACGCTGTGTTGCGTCGGCTTGGTCTTCAGCTCTCCTGCCGCAGCAATATACGGCACGAGGGTGACGTGAATGAACACCGTCTGATCCCGGCCCAGTTCGTTGCGACTGGCGGATCGCTTCAATGAAAGGCAGCGATTCGATATCGCCCACGGTCCCGCCGATTTCACACAGCACGAAATCCAGATCTTCTGTTTCGGCCTGAGCAAACGCCTTGATGGCGTCGGTCACGTGCGGGATCACCTGAACCGTGGCCCCCAGATAGTCGCCACGTCGTTCCTTGGCGATGATCTGCTGATAGATGCGGCCAGAGGTCACATTGTCGGACTGGCGCGCGGCCACGCCCGTAAAGCGTTCATAATGGCCAAGATCGAGATCCGTTTCCGCCCCGTCATCCGTCACATAGACTTCGCCATGCTGATAGGGCGACATCGTGCCGGGATCGACATTCAGATAGGGATCGAACTTCCTGATGCGCACACGGTATCCGCGCGCCTGCAAAAGGGCAGCCAGCGATGCCGCCATAAGACCTTTGCCAAGCGAGGAGACCACGCCGCCGGTGATGAAAATGAACCGCGCCATGGGAGAAAAGGCTTAAGCCGCCACCGCCCCAAAAGGCAAGGCGGCGACTCTGCCAATCGAAAATTTATTGCGCGCTGTTGCCGGGCGCCGCAGCGGGCTTGGCAGCTTCAACAGCCACGGGCGGCGGCGTCACCTTGGCGGGGGCCGTCGTGGACTCTTTGACCGCCGGCTTCACAGCTTCCTTTTTGGCTTCCACTTTCGTGGCAGGCTTCGCGTCAGGAGTGGTGGGCGCGGCTTGCGTTACATCAGGCGCGACAACGGGCGTGCCCGGCCCCGTACCCGCCAGCGGAACCGTCGACGCCGGAAGCGCAGGCAGTGCAGGCGCACCTGCGGGTGTCTTGGCCAATGACGTATCCAGCACAGTCGGACCACGCTGCTGGATGGCAAGCGCCGCAAGACCAATGGAAAGCACAATGAACAGCGTCGCCAGAATGGTCGTCGTCCGCGTCAGGAAATCCGCAGCACCACGGGCCGACATCAGGCCAGCCGGACTGCCGCCACCTGCAAGCCCGCCGCCTTCGGAGCGCTGCATTAGTATAACGCCCACCAGACCGGCAGCGATAATGGCGTGGACAACGAGGAAAAATTTGTACATCGGATGGAGCAATTCTGCGGAAAAGGAATGATTGACGCGCGCCTTAGCGCATGGGGGCAGTACGATCAACCAGAGGCCGACGCCAGGATAATGGGGATGAAGTCTGCCGCTTTCAAGCTGGCACCGCCCACGAGCGCGCCATCCACGTCGGGCACGGCCATCAGTTCCGCGGCATTGGACGGTTTTACAGAGCCGCCATAGAGGATTCGCACTTTTGCTCCTTCATCGCCCAGCAGCGCGCGCAGCTTGGTGCGGATGGCCGCATGCATTTCCGCCACGTCTTCCACAGTCGGTGTCCGCCCGGTGCCAATGGCCCAGACAGGTTCATAGGCAATGACAAGCGTCTGGCCCGCCCCTTCACGCGGCACAGAGCCGTCCAACTGCCCTTCAACCACGGCAACGGCGCGCCCGGCGTCACGTTCGGCTTCCGTCTCACCCACACAGACAATCGCCAACAGGCCGCCAGCGATCACCGCGCTTGCCTTGGCCAGCACCTCGGCATCAGTCTCATGATTATCCGCGCGGCGTTCGCTATGCCCGACGATGGCCATGCTGGCACCGGCTTCCTTTATAAGCGAGACCGAGACACAGCCGGTATGCGCGCCCGATGAGGCCGGGTGGCAATCCTGCGCGCCAATCGCCAGGTCTGGTGCGCGGGCGAACGACGGCGCAATAAGCGTCGCAGGGGGGCAGATCGCCACGTCAACGAGAGGATGGGCCTTGGCTGTGGCAGCGATCGCGTCCAGCTCCGCCAACGCCGCGAGGGAGCCGTTCATCTTCCAGTTTCCCGCTACCAGTTTGCGCAATGCCATTTTCACTACCTCTAATCGACCGCTTGAAGGAGCAGACGGGCCGCCCTATGGCGATTGGCCTCAAATCCATCAATCCGGAAAGCCGTTCATGATTGCCTTTTTTCGCAGCATCCTCGCATCCAAGCTCGTTATGGGGCTGTTTGCGCTGATCATGCTTGCCTTTGTCGTGACCGGTGTTGGCACAGGTAGTGGCGGAATCGAGAATCTTGCGGGCGGTGGCAACCGGATCGCGAAAATCGGTTCGCAGTCCATCGATGTTCCGGAAGCCGCCAAGACCGTGAACTCCCAGTTCGATGCAGCACGCCAGCAGCAGCCTGGGCTGGACATTGCCGGTTTTGTCAAATCCGGCAATGTCGATCAGATACTTGAGCAGATGATCAACAGCCGTGCGCTCGACGAATTCGGGCAGCAGCACGGGATCGTTGCCAGTGACCGGTTGGTTGACGGGGAAATTGCCAGCATTCCGTCATTCCGGGGTGCCACCGGAAAATTTGACCGCAACATATTCCTGGGTGTTCTTTCCCAGCGCAAGATGTCGGAATCCGGACTGCGGGCAGATATCGCCCGCAGCAAGGTCGCGCAGATGCTGATTATTCCCGCAGGGGGGGCAGCGCGCGTTCCGGCAGGACTTGTCTCTCCTTACGCATCTTTGCTTCTTGAAACCCGCGTGGGACAGGTTGCTGCCGTTCCTGTCAGCGCCATCGCATCAGGGCCGGAGCCGACCCAGCCCGAATTGCAACAATTCTATTCCCGCAACACCGCCCGCTATACGGTGCCTGAAACGCGGGTGATCCGCTTCGCCACATTTGATCGCACCCGGTTCGAGGCGCAGGGCAAGCCCAGCGAAGCCGAGCTAGCTGCTGCCTATAAAGCGAAGGCGGAAGAATTCACCGGCAAGGAAACCCGCATTCTGACCCAGGTTGTGTTGCCTGACCAGGCGGCGGCGAATGCGCTTGCGGCGAAAGTCCGCAGCGGAACAGCCATCATTATGGCGGCCAAGGCTGCGGGCACGGAAGCCACTACCCTGGCACCTCAGGACAAGACAGGTTACGCATCCCTCAGTTCGTCGGCAGTGGCGGTAGCGTCCTTCGCCGCCAAGCAGGGCGACGTGATCGCGCCAACCAAGGCGGCGCTCGGCTGGTATGTTGTCCGGATTGACAAGGTCAATGTGGTTGCGGGCAAATCCCTGGCGGACGTGCGTGACACGCTGGCGGCCGATGTCAGCAAGAACAAGATTGAACGGCTGCTGGCAGATTTCGTGACGTCAATCGATGACGAAGTGGCTGATGGGGCCACTTTTGATGATATTGTAAAGAAATACGGCCTGGCCGTCGTGACGACGCCTCCGGTTACCGGCGGCGGCATTGCCCCTGCGGATGCCGCATACAAGGCCACAGTGGACGTCAGCGCTGTTCTGAAGGATGCCTTTCAGGCGGAAGCTGATGACGATCCTGCCGTGATCACGGTGACTCCGGGCCAGTCCTTCGCTTTCTACGATCTCGACCGGATCAACTCGGCCACGCCGCGCCCGCTGCCGACAATCAGCGCGCAGGTTTCGGCAGATTTCAAGGCTGACCGGGCCGGGCGCGCTGCCAAAAAGCTGGCGGAGGCCATTGCCGCCAAGGTTCAGCGTGGAACGCCGCTCGGCCAGGCGATGGCGGGGGCGGGTGTGCCATTGCCCGCCCCGCGTCCGATCAACGCCAAGCGGCTTGATCTGGTGCAGATGCAGGGCAAGGTTCCTGCGCCGCTGGCGTTTCTGTTCAGCATGGCCCGCGGCACGGCAAAGGGTCTGGAATCGCCGGACAAGACCGCGTGGCTGATTATCGATCTTGAACAGATCGTTCCTGGCAACGCGGCCGCCCAGCCGGATCTGCTAACCGCAACGGCCCAGCAGATGGGGCAGGTTGTGGGTGAAGAATATGTCAGCCAGTTTGCCAATGCGATCAAGGCGGATGTCGGGGTAAAGCGCAATGGGGATGCCGTTGCCCGGTTCAAGTCCAGCCTGACCGGCGCGGGCAGCAAGTGAACGGGGACGACGCCGCTTCCATTGCACAACTGGAAGCGGGCAAGGCGACACTGGTCTGGCGCAGCATGATTGCCGACACGGAAACGCCGGTATCTGCATTCCTGAAGCTGCACGAGGAAGGCCGCGGCGATTATCTTCTGGAATCGGTTGAAGGCGGTGCCGTCCGTGGACGATACAGCCTGATCGGGCTTGCACCGGATCTGGTGTTCAGGGGCAACGGCAATCGGGCCGAAACCAATGGCCAGTGGCTGACTGATCGCCACGCGTTCACCCCCCTTCCCCATGACACGCTGCACGAACTGCGCGCGCTTGTCGCCTCATGCCGGATTGACGTGCCCGAAGGCCTGCCGGCGGCCCTGGCCTGTCTGGTGGGCTATTTCGGTTATGAGACCATCGGCCTTGTTGAAAAGCTGCCCCGACCAGCGCCCAATCCGATCGGATTGCCGGACATGCTGTTCGTGCGCCCCACTGTGTTGCTGGTGTTTGACCGGCTGGCGGACCGGCTGTTCATCGCATCGCCGGTATGGCCCGGCGGCAACCCGGTGCGGGACGTTGCCATCGCCGTCGAGCGGATCGAAGAGTCTTTCGCGCGCCTGTCTCAGCCGCTGCCCGCGCAACACAGGCAGGCAGCCGCGCTTCCTGCCGGAAAGCTTGTCTCCACGCTCCCGGAAGGCCGTTACGGGGCAATGGTGCGCAAGGCGAAGGACTATATCGCGGCCGGTGACATCTTCCAGGTTGTGCTTGCCCAGCGCTTCACCCTGCCCTTCCCGCTCCCGCCTTTTGACCTCTACCGGGCCTTGCGGCGCATCAACCCCTCTCCCTTCCTCTATCACCTGGACATGCCGGGCTTCGCGCTTACCGGCTCAAGTCCTGAGATTCTTGTGCGGGTGCGCGATGGCGAAGTGACGATCCGTCCTATCGCCGGAACAAGGCCACGCGGCCGCACTGCGATGGAAGACGCCGAAAATCGCACCTCCCTACTGGCGGATCCCAAGGAGCGCGCCGAGCATCTGATGCTGCTTGATCTGGGCCGGAACGATGTCGGGCGCGTCGCCAGCGCGGGCAGCGTTACCGTAACAGACAGCTATACGGTCGAATTCTACAGCCATGTCATGCACATCGTCTCAAACGTAGTGGGCCAGCTCGATCCGTCAAAGGATGCGCTGGATGCCCTGTTTGCGGGCTTCCCCGCAGGCACGGTGAGCGGCGCACCCAAGGTGCGGGCGTGTGAAATCATTGCAGAACTGGAACCCGAAACCCGTGGCGCCTATGCCGGCGGCGTGGGCTATTTCTCTCCCGATGGCAACATGGATAGCTGCATCGTGCTACGTACCGCTGTCGTCAAGGATGGGGTGATGCACGTTCAGGCAGGTGCCGGAATTGTCGCGGATTCCGACCCTGACTATGAACAACGCGAATGCGAAGCCAAATCAGGGGCGCTTGTCGCCGCAGCAGGCGAAGCCATCAGGATAGCCGGGGAAGCGGGATTCGGGCAGTAGGTTAAGCGCCGAGTATCGCTTCTATGGCAACCGTCACGTCTGCAATGTCAGCCATCCCGTCAACACGCCGCACCAGACCACGGGCTTCGTAGATCGGCAGGATCGGTGCCGTCTTGCCCCGATATTCCGCCATGCGCGTGCGAACGGTTTCTTCATTGTCATCGGGGCGGCGCTTGAACTCGGACGAACCGCACTGATCACAAATACCGTCCACTTTGGGCTTCTGGAATTTGTCATGATAGCCCGCATTGCATTTGGCACAGGTGTAGCGCCCTATGATCCGCTCAACGAGCGCGTCTTCATCCACCTCAAGTTCGATCACATAATCGAGCGTGCGCTTGCGATCCGCAAGGATTGTGTCGAGCGAATGCGCCTGGGCTTCCGTGCGGGGATAGCCATCGAAGATCACGCCAGTGGCTGCCGGCAGAGCATCCAGCGCTTCACCGATGATGCCCGAGACGATCTCGTCTGAAACGAGTTCGCCTGCTTCCATTACAGCCTTGGCCTTCAGCCCTGTCGGCGTGGCCGCCTTGACGGCAGCGCGCAGCATATCACCAGTGGAAAGCTGAACCATGCCGCGTTCCTCAACGAGACGCGCGGCCTGCGTGCCCTTACCCGCCCCGGGGGGGCCCAGCAAAATGATATTCATCGCAAACTCCCCCAAAGCGCGTTTCAGATCAGCGGCGCGTGACGCCCTTCAGCTTCGATTTCTTGATCAGGTCACCATATTGATGCGCAAGCAAATGGCTCTGAATCTGGGTAACCGTATCGATCGTGACATTGACCACGATAAGCAAGCTGGTCCCTCCCAGATAGAAGGGAATGCCCAGTGCCGATACCAGATATTCGGGCACCAGGCAGATGAAGGTCAGATAGGCTGCGCCCAGCACGGTGATGCGGGTAAGCACATAATCCAGATAGACTTCCGTGTTCTTCCCCGGACGGATGCCCGGAATAAAGCCGCCATAGCGCTTCAGGTTATCCGCTGTCTCTTCCGGGTTGAACACAACCGCTGTGTAAAAGAAGCAGAAAAAGATGATGCCTGCCGCATAAAGCGCCATGAACAAGGGAGATCCGTGTTGCAGGTTGGTGGTGATCGCAAGAACGAAATCGCCCCACCGGCTTTCGCCAGCCACCCGGTTGCCCGCAAACTGCGCCAGCGTAAGCGGCATCAGCAACAGC
>JANOAJ010000125.1:0-7047 GCA_031411035.1 Sphingomonadales bacterium | reverse complement strand
GTGGGCCTTGGGCGAACTGATGCTTCACCCCAAGAGCGAACCCCGCGTCACGCAGTTTTAACAACTCCCCTCCCTGCTTAGGGAGGGGCTGGGGGGTGGGTTGGCGCGCAGCGCCCCTTGTGCGACCTTGCCTTCATGCACCGTGTCGATCCGGAAATGACCCGCCACGCCAGAGCATTGCGCAGCAACGCGACCAAGGCCGAACGGACGATGTGGCGGCTGCTGTCGCACTATCGCCCGAAATTCACGCGGCAGCTGGTGGTCGGGCCGTTCATCCTCGACCTTGCGTGCCGGGAGGCGAGGCTGGCGGTTGAAGTCGATGGCGGGCACCATGCCGACAGCGAGGCGGATGCGCGGCGGACTGGCTGGCTCGAAGGCGAAGGCTGGACCGTGGTGCGCTATTGGAACAGCGATGTCGTGGGCAATCCCGAGGGTGTCGCCGAGGCGATATTGGCGAAAGCCGCCGAGTGCCTCGGCGGAACCCACCCCCAGCCCCTCCCTTCCAGGGAGGGGAGGAAGCGAAACCCGCGACTGCGCTAGCTTTCCCCCTCCCTGCTTAGGGAGGGGCCAGGGGTGGGTTGGCGCGCAGCGCCTACTGCGCCGCCTTGCTCGTCGTGTAATCAATCCTTATCCTGACCCATTCTCCAACCATCACCTTGCCCCCCACGCGCGGCGGTCGCACCAGGAATTGCCACGCCGCCTGCCGCACCGCGCCCGCCAAATGCGAGCCGGGGGGGTCGTTGCCGAGTTCGACGCAATCGGTGACGCGGAACCGCTCGATCGTGCGGCACGCGACGAGGCCCGATCCGCCGCCCTCGGGCATGCGCTTGGGCAGGTAGGCGGCGAGCTGGGCGTCGGTCGGTTCGCGATACCATTCGGCGGCGTAGAGCGGCTCGCCATTCGGGCCGGTACCGACGCGCTCGCTGTCTCCGGGCGCGCTGCCCTGCGCGACATCGGCGCCGGCGACGGGGGCGTTGCGGCCGAGTTTTGAAATGTCCGAGGCGGCGTAGACCTCTTTCGTGACCTCGATCATGTCGAGCGGGCGCGGGGGCAGGACGATCTTCGGCGCGGGGACGCGCGGGGCGGGGCGCGGCGGGACGGGGGCGGCCTCGGCCTGCTGGCGCTCGGTCCGCTGCGGGGTCGGATCGTCGGCATTGGCGACGTCGAAGGTCGACATCGTGCCGCCCTTGAATTCGGGTTTGCGGTCGGGGCGGAAATTGAGGCCGAGGAAGGCGAGCAGCAGCAATAGCTCGATTCCCAGCGCGAGCAGCAACGCGAACGCGCGGCGCCGCGCCGGGGTGGCGAGGCGGTCGCTGTCGGGACGGTAATGCGCCGAGGTCACACGCGCGTCACTGGTCGAGGAAGGACCTCATTTTGCGCGAACGGCTCGGATGCTTGAGCTTCCTGAGCGCTTTCGCCTCGATCTGGCGGATGCGTTCGCGGGTGACGCTGAACTGCTGGCCGACTTCCTCGAGCGTGTGATCGGTGTTCATGCCGATGCCGAAGCGCATGCGCAGCACGCGTTCTTCGCGGGGGGTGAGGCTCGCCAGCACGCGGGTGACGGTTTCTTTCAGGTTCGCCTGAATGGCCGCGTCCACCGGGATGATCGCGTTCTTGTCTTCGATGAAGTCGCCCAGATGGCTGTCTTCCTCATCGCCGATCGGGGTTTCCAGGCTGATCGGCTCCTTGGCGATTTTCATCACCTTGCGCACTTTTTCCAGCGGCATGGACAGGCGCTCGGCCATTTCCTCCGGGGTCGGCTCGCGGCCGGTTTCGTGGAGGAACTGGCGGCTGGTGCGGACCAGCTTGTTGATCGTTTCGATCATGTGCACCGGAATACGGATCGTGCGCGCCTGATCCGCGATGCTCCGCGTGATCGCCTGGCGGATCCACCAGGTCGCATAGGTGCTGAACTTATAACCGCGGCGATATTCGAATTTGTCGACCGCTTTCATCAGGCCGATATTGCCTTCCTGGATGAGATCCAGAAACTGCAGCCCGCGATTGGTGTATTTCTTGGCGATGGAAATGACGAGGCGGAGATTGGCTTCCACCATTTCCTTCTTGGCAATGCGCGCTTCGCGTTCGCCTTTTTGCACCATGTTGACGATGCGGCGGAATTCGAGCAGCGACATGCCCGTGGCCTGCGCGATCTCGCTGATTTCCGCGCGGATGCGTTCCACCGCGTCGCCTTCAGCGGCGGCAAAGGCTGCCCATTTCTTGTCCAGCCCCTTGTTGGTTTCCAGCCAGTTCTCATCCAGTTCATGGTTGAGATAGCTGTCAAGGAAGCTCTTGCGCGGGACTTTGTGGCGTTCGGCAAGGCGCAGCATCTGGCCGCCCAGCGCCGTCAGGCGGCGGTTGAAGGCGTAAAGCTGGTCAACCAGATATTCGATCTTGGCGTTGTGGAACTGCACGCTTTCAACCAGACCGGTCAGGTCTTCGCGCAGTTTCTGATATTTGTTTTCATCGGCCACGGCAAAGTCGTTGCCGACCGAAAGCGCTTCGATGCGGGCAGCCTGGATTTTGGAGAATTTGCGGAACAGCGCCGTGATCGCCGCGAATTTCTCGAGCGCAGCGGGTTTCAGCGTTTCTTCCATCTGGGCGAGGGAGAGGGTGTTGTCCTCTTCCTCGTCATCCACCGGACGCTTGGCGCGGCGTTCGGTCAGGCCGTCTTCCTCGTCATCTTCCTCGACAACGGCTTCCTCGACCACATCTTCCTCTTCCTTGTAGGAGGGGCCGGCAGTCTTTTCGGAGATTTCGCCATCGCCTTCGACTTCGCCGTCTTCGGTAAGCGATTCCGGGGCAGGGTCTTTGGAGAGCATGGCATCGAGATCGAGAATCTCGCGCAGTTGCATCGTGCCTTCGTTGAGCGCGGTGGACCAGTCGATGATCGCGTTGAAGGTGATCGGGCTTTCGCACAGGCCCAGAATCATCGTGTCGCGGCCGGCCTCGATGCGCTTGGCAATGGCGATTTCGCCTTCGCGGGAGAGAAGCTCCACCGCGCCCATTTCCCGCAGATACATGCGGACGGGGTCATCGGTGCGGTCAACCGTGGTCTTCTTGGTCTCACCGACATTGCCGTCGCCAAGGCCGTCGCCGGTTTGGTCAACGGCTTCAATCTCTTCCTCGGGCTCGGCTTCCTCGCCATCGTCGGGCGCTTCGTCATTCTCGACGATGTTGACCCCCATTTCATTAATCGCAGACATAATATCTTCGATCTGCTCGGACGTCATCTGATCCTGGGGCAGGGCTTCGTTCAACTGGTCATAGGTGATGTAGCCGCGCTTTTTGGCACGCGCGAGCAACTTCTTGACCGACGCATCGTTCAGGTCAATCAGCGGCGCATCGCCAGCTTCGGGCTTGTCGAGTGTCTCGGTGGTGTCGGTTTTCGCCATTTTATTCCTTGCTACCCCGCATTAAATATCGCTGCTATCGCCCTGCGATAGATCAGCAAGTATCTGATTTGCCTTTTCCAGCGCCGTTCTCAGTCGCTTCTGTTCGGCAAATCCCCCTTCATCCCATGTTTCCATCAACCTCGCCGTGGCATCGGCCAGCGCAGCGTCGAGTTGCGGGCGCGCCGCCAACGTCTCGATTGCCATCGTCAAATCCCGCCGCGCCGTTTCAGGCTCCGCCTGACGCTGCGCGAACGAAAAGGCAAGCCCATTTGTTCCCATGAGCTGTTTCGCCAAAGCGCCCAGCCCAGCCGAGTCGCATATGGTGACGATGGTGTCTGAATCAAGCATCGGAGTCTCGAAAACCGCATCAATCACTGTCATGCGCAATCGGTCAAGCTCCGGATCATTGATCGAAAGCATCGACAGTGCCTCGCCGCAGCTCTGCAGGATGGCGGGATGGCGTAAAACCCCGGAAAGGATCGCCCGCCCGAACAGGGGTTCCATGCCTTTGCTCAGATGCCTGGTTTTCTCTTCCGGCGGCTTTTCAAAATAGCGGTTGAACGCGTTGCGGCCGCCCGAGCGGCTGTCACGGCCCTCCCTTCGTTCAGGACGGCGGGCGAGATATTGGGCCTCGAAGCGTGTGCGGAATTCCGCCTGATACTGAGCGCGGACATCGGGGTCGGTGATGGCCTGCGCGTGATCGCTAAGGCGACGTCGCAACCCCGCTTTCGCTTCTGGCGTTCGCAGCGGGGCGCTTTCAGATTCGGCACGCCACAAGCGATCCACGAGCGGTTCCGGATCGGCAAGAAGGACATCCATCGCGCCGCGTCCGCCGTTGCGTATCACGTCATCTGGATCTTGCCCCGCCGGGAGCGTGGCAAATCCCAAAGAACGACTGGGCGCGAGCATCGGCATCGCACGCAGCGCGGCGCGGATGGAGGCTTTCTGCCCCGCCCCATCGCCATCGAAGCAGAGTGTTGGAACATCCGCCTGTCGCCAGAGGCGCTCCAGTTGCTGCTCGGTGAGTGCGGTTCCGAGCGGGGCAACGGCCTCACCAATCCCTGCCTGGGCCAGCGCGATGACATCCATATAGCCTTCGACCACAATGATCCGCCCGGCCTTGCGCGCGGCAGCAGCCGCAATGTCGAGGTTGTAGAGCGTCCGTCCCTTGTCGAAGAGGGGCGTATCGGGGGAGTTGAGATATTTGGGCTCACCCGCGCCCAGTATCCGCCCGCCAAAGGCAATCACCCGCCCGCGGGGATCACGGATCGGGATCATCAGGCGACCCCGGAAACGGTCATAACTATCCTTGTCATCCACCTTGATCAGCAGGCCGGACTCGATCAACTGGCCTTCGCCAAATTTGCCAAGCGCGGTCTTCAGCTTGCCCCGGCTGTCTGGCGCATAGCCCAGCCCGAATGTCTTGATCGTTTCCGCCTTGAGTCCGCGCCTGTCGAGATAGGCGCGCGCCTCGGCGCCCTCAATTCCTTGCAATTGTTCGGAAAACCACGCCGCAGCGGCTGTCATGACGTCATATAGAGAATTTGCGCGCTCGTTCCGCTCCGCTGCGCGAGGGTCAGGCGCTGGCACGTCCAGGCCCGCCGCCTGCGCCAGTTCCTTCACCGCATCCATGAAAGGCAGCCCGCGCTGGTCCGTCATCCAGCGAATGGCATCGCCGTGCGCTGAACAGCCAAAACAGTGATAAAAGCCCTTCTCGTCATTGACGTAGAAGCTGGGCGTCTTTTCGTTATGGAACGGACAGCACCCCCTGAACTCACGCCCCGCCTTGGTGATCTTGATCGTCTTGCCGATCAGCGCGGACAGCAAGGTCCGCGCGCGCAATTCATCAAGCCATTGTGGGGAAAGTGACATGATTCAGACGAGCGCCGCCTTCACCAGGCCGCTGGCCTTGCTCATATCAAGGCTGCTGGCGTGGCGTTCCTTGAGGACGGCCATGACCTTGCCCATATCCTTCACGCTTTCCGCGCCGACTTCCACCTTGATGCCTTCGATCAGCGCTGTGGTTTCCGCTTCGCTCAATTGCTGGGGCAGGAAGCGTTCAATGACAGCCACTTCGGCTGCTTCATTGGCAGCGAGTTCGGCGCGACCGCCTTTTTGGAACATCTCGATCGATTCGCGGCGTTGCTTCACCATTTTCTGAAGCACTTCGACGACCAGCGTATCATCATCCGCGGGGGCCTTGCCGGTGCGCGCTTCAATGTCGCGATTCTTGATCGCGGACTGTATCAGGCGCGTGGTATCGCGGGTTTGCGTATCCCCGGATTTCATGGCGGCGATCTGGGCAGCCTTAATGTCGTCGCGAATCATGGCGGTCTTTCTGGCAGAAGCGGAAACCTGTTCCTTAGGGCAAAGATTCCGGATTTGATAGATTGACGCTGCGACGCACCATCACTAGCTAGCGTCGCTTAACGACATCGTTACAACCCCTTTCCGGAGCGACCCGATCATGGCCGAACCCACGTCTTTGCGCGCGCCTGCCGGAGCGACGGGAGTATTGGTTCTGGCATCGGGCGACGTGATCTGGGGCCGGGGATTCGGGGCCGAAGGCGCTGCCGTGGGCGAAGTGTGCTTCAACACGTCGATCACCGGCTATCAGGAAATCATGACCGATCCGAGCTATGCCGGGCAGATCATCAACTTCACCTTTCCCCATATCGGCAATGTCGGCACCAATCCCGAGGATATTGAGGCGATCAATCCGCATGCGCTGGGGGCGATTGTCCGCGAGGATGTGACAGACCCCAGCAATTTCCGCAGCACCCAGCATTTTGACACGTGGATGAAGGTCAATGGCCGCATCGGCATTTCAGGCGTGGATACGCGCGCGCTGACGCGGATGATCCGGCTGGCGGGTGCGCCCAACGGCGTGATTGCGCATAATGCGGCAGGTGTGTTCGATGTCGCGGCGTTGCTGGCGCAGGCAAAGGCGTGGCCGGGGCTGGAGGGGATGGACCTCGCCAAGCAAGTCACCTGCTTGCAAAGCTATGGCTGGGATGACGGGCTGTGGCGGCGCGACGGCGGCGCTGAAAGGTCACACAAAAGTCACACCCCAACCCAACAAAAACGAACTGTCGTTGCCGTTGATTTTGGCATAAAACACAATATCTTACGTAACCTGATTGACGCCAATTGTCAAGTCACTGTCGTGCCTGCGACGGCGAGTTTTGGCGACATTATGGCGCACAATCCCGATGGCCTGTTTCTTTCCAACGGCCCTGGCGATCCGGCGGCGACCGGCGAATATGCCGTGCCGGTGATTAAAGCGTGGCTGGAAACGAAAAAGCCGCTGTTCGGCATTTGCCTCGGCCATCAGATGCTCGGTCTTGCCGTGGGCGCGAAGACCCTGAAAATGCACCAGGGTCATCGCGGCGCGAACCATCCGGTCAAGCGGCTCTCGGATGGTGCGGTGGAAATCACCAGCATGAACCACGGCTTTGCGGTGGACGCGGAAACGTTGCCGGAGAGTGCTAGGGCCACGCATATCAGCCTGTTTGACGGTTCAAACTGCGGGTTCGAACTGATCGATCAGCCTGCTTTCTCCGTGCAATATCACCCCGAGGCATCGCCGGGGCCACAGGACAGCCATTATCTGTTCGAGCGGTTTGTGGGGATGATGATGTGAGCGAACCTA
>JANOAJ010000124.1:0-2819 GCA_031411035.1 Sphingomonadales bacterium | reverse complement strand
GTAAAGCGGAGCCGGAATTGCCGCTCCAGCAGCCAGCACCCAGCGCATACGCCGCGCCAAGTTAATCATCTTCATTCCCGCTAGCTACAGGGGGCCGCCCGATTTTCAAGCCCGCCGGAGACGAATAACGACAAGACGTTGGCCGCCCGCGCTGTGGCGGGAGACCAACGTCCCGTTTTGGAACAGTTACTGGTTGTTCTGGCGATTGAGGAAGCGCGGAATATCCAGCGGATCCGTTGCCGCACCCGTATCCGCATCACCCTTTGCCGCGCCGCGCGCGATGTTGGACATCCGCTCAAACAGAGTCGCCCCGGCCACCGGTTGACGGACAGCGGGCTTTTCTTCCGCCACGTCTTCGGAGACAAGCCAGCGACGGCGCTGGGCCGGTTCCGCCAAGTCATCAGCGAGCGGGGGAACCGGATTGCTGCTGACGGGTTCGTCAATCACCGATGATCCACCGAGCACCAGTTCATCGCCATCATCACTATAACTCTTGATCGGCTCCGGCGCCGCCAGCGGTGCCATCACTTCAACCGGCGCAGGCGCGGGCTCAGCGATTTCGGGAGCTTCGGCAACAACAGGTGCTTCCGCCTCAACCGTTGGTTCGATCACTGTCGTCAGGTCAAGCGCCGTGACGTCTTCCTGCGCAACCACCGGCTGTGCCACAGGTGCCGGTGCAATCACGGGCTCTGGCGTGCGGATGATTTCCTCGCTCTTGCGCGCGGTGGGAAACGCAAAAACGCGGGCCGGCTCGGGCGCAACGGCCGCATCCGCTTCGATGCCGGTGGCCACGACAGACACGCGGATCTTGCCGTCAAGCGCGGTGTTGAAGGCGGAACCCCAGATGATGTTGGCATCGGGATCAACCAGTTCCTTGATGTGGCTGGCCGCTTCATCAACTTCCATCAGGCGCATGTCTTCACCACCCGTGATGGAAATGATGACGCCCTTCGCCCCCTTCATCGACACGCCGTCGAGCAGCGGGTTCGAAATTGCCTTTTCGGCCGCTTCGATGGCGCGGTTTTCGCCTTCGGCTTCGCCAGTGCCCATCATCGCCTTGCCCATTTCGCCCATCACTGAACGAACGTCGGCAAAGTCGAGGTTGATCAGGCCGGGCATGACCATCAGGTCCGTAATGCCCCGCACGCCCTGCTGGAGCACCTCGTCCGCCATCTGGAACGCTTCCTTGAACGTCGTCGAAGGATTGGCGATCAGAAACAGGTTCTGGTTCGGGATCACGATCAGGGTATCGACGTGCTTCTGAAGCTCCGCGATCCCGGCTTCGGCAGATTTGGTGCGGCGTGAGCCTTCAAAGGTGAACGGCTTGGTGACCACGCCGACAGTCAGGATGCCACGATCCCGCGCCGCTTTGGCGATTACCGGCGCTGCACCTGTGCCGGTGCCGCCGCCCATACCGGCTGCGATGAAGCACATATGTGCGCCTTCGAGAGCCTTCTCGACCGCATCAATCGTTTCCTCGGCTGCCGCACGGCCAATCTCGGGACGCGAACCCGCGCCAAGACCCTGGGTGATCTTGAGACCAAGCTGGATGCGGCGTTCGGCCGCTGACGTATTCAGCGCCTGCGCGTCTGTGTTGGCGACGATAAAATCGACGCCCTGCACGTTCGAGGCAATCATGTTGGCAATGGCGTTGCCGCCCGCACCGCCGACGCCAATCACGCTGATCCGCGGCCGCAACTCATCTACTTCAGGTGCCAGAAACTCGATGCTCATCTTATGCTCCCCTTCCGAAAAACGCGGGCGGAACGAATGCCCTATTGACTCTTTGACAGACTTGATTCGGCGAATCACCTAAAAAGTTAACGACTCGCTCACTTTCCTGTACTTGTGGCTGATTCACGAAATCATCACAATATCTAGTAGCCGCTTTGAAAGGCAGTCATCAACCTTTTGATGATGCCGCCGCCAAAAACCGGGATGACCGGAGCCGGTGGCGGGAGGATTGCCCGCAGATCAATCGGGTCTGATGCGGCGTAGTGCACCAGCCCCGCCAGCGTGGCGAAACCCGATCCGCTATGCGCTTCGGGAAGCCCTGCCAGACCGCGCGGACGTCCGATGCGAACGGCCCGGCCGAGGGCACCCTGCATGTAATCGGCAATGCCTTTCAGTTCGGCGCCGCCGCCGGTCAGCACCACCTGGCGACCAACCGGACCACCAAAGCCAAGTTCTTTCAGAGCCTTGCCAATTTCTCCTGCAAGATGTTCGAGCCGCTGGCGGATCACCCCGATCAGCTGCGCCCGCGTTATCCGCGCTCCGGCTTCGTGGCTGTCATCATCGGCCGAAAGCGGCGCGACTTCGATCATGTCATGATTGTCCCGCGGGCTGGCCGTGGCTGATCCATAGAAGCATTTCATCCGCTCCGCCTGATGCCGCCGCGTGCCAAAGGCCGACGCGATGTCATCCGTAATGTCAGAGGCGCCAAAAGGAATGGATGCCAGCCCTGCGAGCATCCCGGCAGCGAAAAGCGATACATTGGTGACGCCTGCCCCCATTTCGACAAGCGCGACGCCCAGTTCCCGCTCTTCATCAGACAGGCAGGCCATGCCCGTGGCGACCGGGGAGGCAATGATCGACTTCACTTCCAGATGCGCGCTGCGGACGCACAGATCGAGATTGCGCACTGGCGATCCGTCCGCTGCCACCACATGAATGTCCACGCCCAGATGATCGGCATGAAGGCCCAGCGGGTTTTTCACGCCCGTCAGGCCGTCCAGCGTGTACAGCGTGGGCTGGGCATGGAGGATCATCCGCCCGTCGGGATCAAGCGAGCTGCGCCCGGCGGCCAGCAGATCATCAAT
>JANOAJ010000123.1:0-4525 GCA_031411035.1 Sphingomonadales bacterium | reverse complement strand
GTCATGATGCCGGTGACGATGGCCCCAGCCGCCGCCCCAGCTATTGCCATACCCAAAGCCGCCATAGCCGACGCGCGCCATCGCGGGCGTGGCAGACGAAGCCATCATCGCGGCCACAACCGCACCAGCCACCAGTTTACGCGTAACAGACATATCAGTGATCCTTGCCACCAACCGGCCTCCCGCGAGGCCTGGAGGTTCCTGATACGCGCGGCTTGCTGTCGCCGCAATGAATAGGGGAAATAAGCGGTGATGTCGCAGTTTGCATTCGATGCTATCTGAACCGGTCATTCCGGCGAAAGCCGGAATCTCACTTCGCTCGTTGGGCATCGGTTACAACGGAGAAAAAAGAGATTCCGGCTTTCGCCGGAATGACCGGGCTGAAAAGGCGACATTCAAACCAGGTCAATGTCGATCGATGGCCTCCGAGTTATGGTTAATGTGAAATTTATCCAATACGGGCCGGGTGGCACCAACTACCGAAGAGGGCAGATCAGTTGCGTCCACAGGGAGTTTGGATCGTGCGTATATTCATGGCCAGTCTGGCGTTTTCGGCACTGGCACTTTCCACTCCGGCGACAGCCGCGAATCTGCTGATCAATGGCAGTTTTGAACAGAATCCGGTCAGTGTGGCCTATTACACGGCCCCAAGTACGACGATCACCGGCTTTACCGTGGTTGGCCTGCCGGGGGGCGACAACATCGTCCAGCTCACCAACAATTCGGCCTTTGGCGGCGTGGGAGTGGTGGCCTCTCAGGGCACGCAATTCCTTGATCTGACGGGCAATGTCGGTCGGGGTGCCGGTGTCCGTTCCGATGGCTTTGCCACGCAGGCTGGCGCCACATATCGGGTGGCCTTCGATGTGGGGGCGTTCAATGTGGGGGGAAGCAGTTTTGGCGATGCCATTGTCGATCTCTATGTGAACAATGCGCTGGCAGGCAGTTTCCTGAACACGCAAAGCCTGAACACGGCCGGCACCGACTATCAGCGCTTTTCCTATGATTTCCTGGGCACCGGCGCGGCGATGAACGTCGCCTTCTACAGCAGCCTGTCCACCGCTTCGAGCAACCTTGGAGTGGGCCTGGACAATGTGGAAGTTTCGCTGCTGCGCAACGCGGTTCCCGAACCGGCGAGCTGGGCACTGATGCTCGGTGGCTTCGGCCTTGTCGGCGCGGCCATGCGACGGCGCAACACGATGCCGTTCGTCACGGCCTGACCGCTTTCAGAGGCGACCCGAGGGAGGGGGCGGAGCCGGGGGCGCCGCCCCCTTTTTCGTGTGGGGACCCAAGTTGTGTGCCTGCACATTTCCCTGTCCTACACACCTGCCTGCACGCTATGTCTGTTTCAGGCGCTAGTATGCCGCGTTCAAGGAGCCAGGAAATTGGGTGTTACATATGTGAGGTTCGTCAAATTGCAGGCGATTCTGGGCCTTGCCTTGCTTGCCGTGGCCAGTCCTGCGGCGGCCAAGCTTTCCGCGACGGAAACGAAAATGGCGGCCAGCGTTGATGCTGAATATGAACGCACGGTCGCCCTGCTCGAACGCCTCGTGAACCAGAATTCGGGATCGATGAATTTTGAAGGCGTGATAGCGGTCAGCAAGATGATGCGGGCGGAGCTGGAACCGCTGGGTTTCACCGTCGAATGGAAGCCGATGGCCGCCGCGCACCGTGCCGGGCATCTGATCGCCACGCGCAAGGGCAAGGCTGGCACCAAGCGCCTGCTGCTGATCGCGCATCTTGATACCGTGTTCGAGAAGGATTCGCCCTTCCAGAAATTTGTCCGCTCCGGCGAGGACGCGCAGGGGCCGGGCGCGGGAGATGACAAGGGCGGGCTGGTCGTGATCGTATCCGCCCTGCGCGCAATGAAAGCGGCAGGCACTCTGCAGGGCGCCAATATCGAAATCCACATGACCGGGGACGAGGAGGATTCGGGCGATCCGATTGACGTGGCCCGGGCAGATCTGATCGCGGCGGGCAAGCGATCCGATGTGGCGCTCGATTTCGAAGGACTGGTGGTTGATGATGGCAAGGATATGGGCTCCATCGCCCGGCGCTCCTCCAATAGCTGGACGCTGACGGCCACCGGCAAATCGGGCCATAGTTCGGGCATCTTTTCGGCCAGTTCCGGCGAAGGCGCGATTTATGAACTGGTGCGGATCATCGCGCGGTTCCGGGCGGAACTGCCGGAACCCAACCTGACCTTCAATGTGGGCCTGATCGCGGGCGGGCAGGAAGCGGCGCTCGATGCGGACGGCATCCGGGCGACGGCCAAGGGCAAGACCAATATCATTCCCGGCATTGCTGTGGCACGTGGCGATTTCCGGACGCTCTCGGATGAGCAGACCGCGCGGGTAAAAACGAAGATGGCCGCCATCGTCGCGGCGCACGCGCCCGTCACGGGGGCGGAGATCCGGTTTGAACCGGGCAGCTATCCGGCGATGGCGCCGACCGAGGGCAACCGGGCGCTTCTGGTCTGGCTCAACACGGTCAATGCCGATCTGGGCCTGCCGGAAATGGCCGCGCTTGACCCGCTCAAGCGCGGGGCCGGGGATATCTCGTTCGTGGCCAAGGATGTCGCCGGGCTGGCGGGGTTGGGCACTGACAGCAGCGGCGATCACGCGCCGGGTGAAACCGTCAATCTCGACAGTATCCGCCGCCAGGCCAAGCGCGCTGCCATCCTGATGACGCGCCTTTCGCGGGAGAAAAGGTGAGGGGGTGGCGCTTGAAGCACCCTTCGCCTAGTCGCTTCCGATGAATCGCGCGCCTTCCATTGCCATTCCCTTTGCCGTTGCCTGTATCGGCATCGCCAGTTTCTCGGCGATGGATGCCGTGATGAAGGGGCTTACCCTGGAACTCGGGGCGTATAACGCGATGCTGTGGCGAACGATTGCCGGGACGCTCATCGGCGGCGCGGTGTTCGTCGCCCGGCGGGAAGTGTGGCCGGGGCGGGCGACGCTGCGGCTCCATCTTCTGCGCGGCACGATTGCGAGCGTGATGGCGGTCTGCTTTTTCTGGGGCATTGCCCGGGTGCCGCTGGCTGAGGGAATTGCGCTGTCTTTCATCGCGCCATTGATCACGCTGTATCTGGCTGCAGTGCTGCTGGGGGAAACGATCAGCCGGCACGCGATCATCGCCTCGATACTGGGGCTGGCCGGGGTGGGCGTGATCCTGTCGGGGCGCTGGGGAAGCGGTGGCGATACCGGGCCGGAGGCGCTGATGGGGATTGGCGCGATTTTCGTTTCGGCGATCTTCTATGCCTATAATTTGATCCTCCAGCGCCAGCAGGCGCAAGTGGCGACGCCTGCGGAAATCGCTTTCTTTCAACCGCTGGTAACGATGGGCGTGCTTGGCCTGGCCGCGCCCTGGCTGGCAGCGCTGCCCGGCGCATTGGCCGTGCCCGCCATCGGCGGCGCCGCGCTGCTGGCGGGCTTCTCTTTGCTTACCCTGTCCTGGGCCTATGCCCGGGCAGAAGCGCAAGTGCTGGTGGCCGTGGAATATACCGCGTTCGTCTGGGCCGCCTTGTTCGGCTGGCTGATTTTCAGCGAGCAGGTGACCCTGCCCGTGATCGCGGGCGCGGCCCTGATTGTCACCGGTTGCATCATTGCCGCGCGCTACAAGCCCGATGCGCGGCCCGAACATGTGGAGGCCGCGACCCTGTGACTGCGAAACACGGGCTTCCGCTCTCTCACCTGGTACTTGCGCTCGCGGTGATGGCGGTTTGGGGCACCAATTTTGTCGTGATCAAGGTGGCGCTCACGCATGTGCCGCCGCTGTTGCTGGCGGCGCTGCGCTACCTGTTTGTGGCCTTTCCCCTGGTCTTTTTCCTGCCGCGCCCCAAAGTATCGTGGCGAAATCTGGTGGCGTACGGGCTGTTGATTGGTGTGGGCCAGTTCGGCCTGCTGTTCATCGCGATGCGGCATGACATCACACCGGGCCTCGCTTCGCTGGTGATGCAGGTGCAGGTGTTCTTCACCATCGGCCTGTCGATCTGGCTGAGCGGGGAACGGGTGCATGACTATCAACTAGCCGCCCTGTTGCTGGCCTGTGCCGGGCTTGCCGTGATCGCGACGCACAGTGAAGGCAGCGCGACAGCGCTCGGGCTTGGGCTTGCCATCGTCGCTGCGTTTTGCTGGGCAGGCGGCAATATCGTCGCGCGAGACGCAGGCAGCGTGAACATGCTTGCCTATGTCGTATGGGGCGGCCTGTTTTCGGTGCCGCCACTCTTTGCGCTGGCTATCGCGATTGAAGGCTGGCCTGCGGTGGTCGGCGGCATCGAACATGCCGACGTCGGAACCTGGGGGGCCGTGGTCTGGCAGGCCGTGGGCAACACGATGTTCGGCTATGCGGCGTGGGGATGGCTCCTGTCGCGACATCCCTCGGCTACCGTGGCACCGATGGCGTTGCTTGTTCCGGTGTTCGGCATGGGGGCGTCTGCGCTGCTGCTGGGCGAGCCGCTGCAGACCTGGAAGCTTCTGGCTGCGGCACTGGTAATGGCAGGGCTGGTGCTGGGTGTGCTGTGGCCGCG
>JANOAJ010000122.1:0-20699 GCA_031411035.1 Sphingomonadales bacterium | reverse complement strand
GACTGGCTGCTCTACAGTTGCGACAGCCCCTGGGCCGGGCGCGGACGCGGCTATAACCGGGGCAGCATCTGGACGCGCGATGGCCGTCTGGTGGCCAGCGCCACGCAAGAGGGGCTGTTCCGGATGCGCGCGCCCAAGGGGACCTGACCCTAAACGCAGGTGCCAGGTTTACGCACACCCTTCTCCCACGGCGCATCGTACATCCGGGCGTGAAGCCAGGCAAAAGCCGCAGCGAAATCACGGAAAAAGGCGCCCAGTTCGCGGGCAAGGCTGTGGCGGTGTGCGTCAAGCATCCGCATGTCCATTTCGTCTCTCATCAGTTGGTCCTTTCTGTCTTGCTGATGGGATGACAATGGCGCGTGCGGGCGCGCCGCGCCAACAAAGAGATCGACTCGGTAGATAAGGCTGGCTTATATAGAGCGCATGCGCTCCCTCCCGCCCCTTTCCGCCGTGCGCGTGTTTGAAGCTGCGGCCCGCAACGGCAATTTCACGCGCGCGGCCGAAGAATTGGGGATGACGCAGGCGGCCGTCAGCTATCAGGTCAAACTGCTTGAGGAACGTCTGGGTTCCGGGCTTTTTGCTCGCACCGGACGGCGTGTGGAGCTGACAGCGCTCGGCAGGCGGATTGCCCCTTTGGTGCGTGATGCGTTCGACACGCTTGATCAGGCCTTTGCGGTTGCCCGGCGCGATGACGAGGCCGTGCTTTCCATAAGCTGTTCCACCACCTTTGCGTCCAACTGGATGGCCCCGCGGCTCGGCGCGTTCCAGATGCAGCGGGCAAACCTTGCCGTGCGGCTCCACACAGACAATGCGCTGGTGGATTTCGCCCGCGATGAAGTGGATGTGGCGATCCGCAGCGGCAGCGGGCACTGGCCGGGGCTTGCCAGCCACTTCCTGATGCGGATGCCGATTGCCGCCTATGCCAGCCCGGATTTCCTCGCCTCGGTTCCGCCGATCACCAGCGCGGAGACCATCATGCACCTGCCCCGCATCAGCCCGTCCGATTTCTGGTGGGATATGTGGCTGAAACAGATGGGTGGCATGGTGCAGCACATGCCGGACAAAGGCGCGATCCGGCTCGATTCGCAGTTGATGGAAGGTCGGGCCGCCATTGCGGGCCACGGCTTTGCCATTCTCAATCCCGCCATGTGGAAAGCGGAGATCGCATCGGGCCAGTTGGTCAATCCGCTGGGCAGACACGCGTTTGACAAGACCGATTATTGGCTGGTCTTTCCCGAATATCGCCGCAACGCGCCCAAGATCCGTGCCTTCAGGGACTGGATGCTCGCCGAAATCGCGCGCGACGCAGACGGGGATAGCACTGGCACCTATGTACGGCCGGAGGCTGCCGCGTGAGGCTGTTCGATCTGCTGCACCGGGCGCGCAAGCTGGTGTGGCGCGTGATGCGGCCCCGCACGCGCGGCGTAAAGGTGCTGCTGACCAACCCTGCGGGAGACGTGCTGCTGGTGCGCCACAGCTATGGTTCCCGCCTGTTCATGCTGCCGGGCGGCGGTGTGGGGCGGTTCGAGACGCCGGAGGCCGCCGCCGTGCGAGAAGTGCGCGAGGAGCTGGATTGCGTGGTGGAGGGCTTGACCCCGTTCGGCACCTATGAATCCCGCCTGGAATACAAGCGCGACACCATTTTCCTGTTCACCGCGACAACCCGGGACACGCCCCGCCCCGATGGCCGCGAGATTGGGGAGGCGCACTGGTTTCCCGCTGATGCCCTGCCCGAAGACACGTCCCCCGCCACGCATAGGCGGCTGGCGGAATATCGGGGGGAGCTAACGGCAACCGGGGAATGGTGATGGCTTCAGGGCCGATTGTGGACATTGACAGGTTAAACGCCATAGGGTATATGATACCATATGGCAAAGGCCGATCTGATCTATCGCGACAGGATGGATTTGCCAGATGGTCATATCGTGGAAATGACCATCTGGCGCTTGCCAATGCCAAGCGACGAGCGGCCTCATGGCTTGAAATACGCGCTGTTTTATGGGCGGCGCGGCGAACGGATCATCGGATATGACAATGAAGCCGGGAAGGGCGATCACCGTCATTATCGGTGACGCGAAGAATCCTATGTTTTCAGCAATGTGGAAACGCTGATCGCCGATTTTCTGAATGATGTCCGCAAGGAACGAGGTGAAGCATGAGCAATGACCAGATCAATGTGCATATCGGCACGCTCGACGATATGGGCGCGCGCTTTGTCACCGCATGGAAATCTGCCGAGCAAGGCAGCAATGTCGCACGCGACAATATCACCTTTCTCAGCCTTGCCGCTTTCATGGCCACAATGTCTCCCAAGCGCCTGGAGCTGATGCGTCATCTCCGCCGCCACGGCCCCATGTCCGTGCGCCGCCTGAGCGTGGAACTGGCGCGCGACTACAAGTCCGTCCACCGCGAAGTGGCGATGCTGGCCAACGCCGGACTGATCGAACGCCCTGCCTCAGATCAGGTAGCCGTGGCATGGGACAGGGTGGTGACGGAGCTTGATCTGGCAGCATAACCTTGATCTGGCGAATGTTGGCGGAACGGATTCCCTTGCTTATCCAATTCGTCTAGGCACCCCCCATGTCCGATCCGATTGCTCCCCCCGAACCCGCCGAAGACCCGTTTGACCTGATTGTCGATGCGCCGTTCGATTCCGCGCTTTCGGAACGATATCTGATTTATGCGATGTCCACGATCACGGCGCGGTCGCTGCCGGATTTGCGGGATGGGCTGAAACCCGTCCATCGCCGCCTGCTCTGGGCAATGCGGTTGCTGAAACTTGATCCGGCCAGCGCCTACAAGAAATGCGCGCGCGTGGTGGGGGACACGATCGGCAAATATCATCCGCATGGCGATCAGTCGGTTTATGATGCGATGGTGCGGCTCGCGCAGGATTTCTCGCTGCGCTATCCGCTGGTCGATGGTCAGGGGAATTTCGGCAATATCGATGGCGATAATGCTGCGGCCTATCGCTACACCGAAGCGCGGCTGACGGCATCTGCCATTGCCCTGATGGCGGGGCTGGATGACGGCACGGTCGATTACCGCCCGACCTATAACAATGAAGATGAAGAGCCGGAGATTTTCCCCGGCCTGTTCCCCAATTTGCTGGCCAATGGTTCCAGCGGCATCGCCGTGGGCATGGCGACGAGCATCCCGCCGCACAATGTGGCCGAGATTATTGACGCTGCTTCCTTGCTGATTGATCAGCCACAGGCCGAAGACGCCGCGCTGCTGGCATTCGTGCAGGGGCCCGATTTCCCGACCGGCGGCCAGATTGTCGATCCGCCAGCCGCGATTGCCGAAGCCTATCGCACCGGGCGCGGGTCTTTCCGGGTACGGTCACGCTGGGCCATTGAGGATCAGGGGCGCGGCACCTGGGTCGCGGTGGTCACCCAGATTCCTTACGGCGTCCAGAAGGGCAAGCTGATCGAGGCGGTGGCCGCCATCGTCAATGAAAAGAAGCTGCCGATCCTGGCCGATGTGCGCGACGAATCGGCGGATGATATCCGCATTGTCATCGAACCCAAAAGCCGCGCGGTTGATCCCGATGTGTTGATGGAATCGCTGTTCCGGATGAGCGACCTTGAAGTGAAGGTGCCGCTCAACATGAATGTGCTGGGCGCGGACCGCACTCCGCGCGTGATGAGCCTGAAGGCTGTGTTGCTTGCCTGGATCACCCACCAGATCGAAGTGCTTGTCCGCCGCGCGCAGCACCGGCTGGGCAAGATTGATGACCGGATCGAGCTGCTCGACGGCTATCTGATTGCCTATCTCAATCTTGACCGGGTGATCGAGATCATCCGGACCGAGGATGAGCCCAAGCCTGTGATGATGGCCGAATTCGGCCTGAATGACCGGCAGGCCGAAGCGATCCTCAACATGCGGCTGCGCCAGTTGCGCCGGCTGGAGGAATTCGAGATCAAATCGGAACGCGAAAAGCTGGCCGAAGAACGCGCTGGTCTTGTCGCCCTGATCGAAAGCCCCGCCCGCCAGCGGACCAAGCTGAAGAAAGATCTGGCGACTCTGCGCACGGCCTATGGCCCGGAGACGCAGCTGGGCAAGCGGCGCACGCTGGTGACCGAAGCGGCGCCCGCCAAGGATGTGCCACTGGAAGCGATGATCGAGAAGGAACCGATCACTGTCATCATGTCACAGCGTGGCTGGGTGCGCGCGATGAAAGGCCATGTCGCGCTCGACACGCCCGACGCGCTGAAATTCAAGGAAGGCGATGGCCCGCGCTTCATCTTCCACGCGCAGACCACAGACAAGATCCTGCTCGCCGGTGATGACGGCCGCTTCTTCACGCTGGGTGCCGACAAACTGCCGGGCGGGCGCGGCTTTGGGGAGCCGGTGCGGCTGATGATCGATCTGCCCGAAAATGTGGGGATCGTGACGTTGTTCCCCGCCCGCAATGGCGAGAAACTGTTGCTCGCCTCATCGGACGGGCGCGGATTCATTGCCAATGCGGCTGAAGTGGTGGCCGAAACACGCAAAGGGCGGCAGGTCGTCAATGTGCGGACAGGCGCGAAACTGGCGATTGTCCGCGTCATTGGTGCCGGGCATGACTATGTTGCCGCTGTCGGCGAAAACCGCAAGCTGGTGGTCTTCCCGCTTGCCGAGCTGCCCGAAATGGGGCGCGGACAGGGCGTCACCCTGCAACGTTACAAGGATGGCGGGCTGGCCGATGTGACCAGCTTCGTCTTTGCCGAAGGGCTGAGCTGGGCAATGGGCGGCGAAACCGGGCGGACGCGGACCGAAACCGATCTGACCGCCTGGCGCGTGGCACGCGGAGCGGCGGGGCGGATGCCGCCGCTGGGCTTCCCGCGGGATAACAAGTTCGGGTAAACCGGATCACCGCTGCCTGCACCGAATAGCGGGTAAGGATGAACCCATATGGCGAATCCGCAGAAATCTGCGGAAACGGTTTCTAAGGCATTTTAAGGGGTGCTACAGCGTCCTACAGCCAGTTTGGCTACCCAGGTAGCAGGGCCCTTCCAGATGCGCCTGTAAGGGGCCTCTGAGGGCATTTTAGAACCATATGGGTTATCGATTGAGATTGTCGTCCAGAAGCACCTGCACCCGGTCCCCGTCCGGGAAGCCTTCGGCCACCCAGCGTGCCTCGATCGTTCTCAGGATGCGGGCTACCTCCGGCCCGGCATTCACGCCGCGGGCGACGATGGTGCCACCGGTCAGCGGGAATGCCGGGATCGGCCAGTGGGCAATTTCGGCAGCCGCTTCCGGCGCGCCTTGCAACAACAGCCGGTCAACGGCCGCTTGTGTGCCCAGCCTATAGGCCAGCGCCTTCGGGCTGGCGGTATCATCGTCCCCCCGCCCGGCCGCAAGCGAGAGCCGCTTGTTGGCGGCCTTGGAAAGTTTGAGCCGGTGCGCAATCGCCTCTGCCTGCGCAGGGTCCGCAGGCAGGAGCGCCGCGAGGCGGCGGAGCGGCGCAGGAACGAAGACAGTCCCTTCTTGGACTGTCCCCTCAATGGCTGCGGCACATACCGCCTCCGCCGTCACCAGCGCCCGCAACGGGCCAGCGTCCACAATCTCCGGCAGCGCCGGCTTCAAAATCCCGTGCGCCAGCATCAGCGCCATCGTCGGCCCCGGATCGGGAAGCGCCAGCAGCGCCAGCAGTTCCTGCGCGATCCGTTCCCGCGAGAGGGCCATCAGGTCATTGGCGCGCGCCGCGCATGCCGCCAGCCCGTGCCCATCAGGCGCGCCCTTGCCAAAGCGGGCATGGAAGCGGAAAAACCGCAGGATGCGCAAATGATCCTCAGCAATGCGTTGCAGGGGTTCGCCGATGAAGCGCACCCGGCCCGCTGCCAGATCCTCCGTGCCGCCGAAATAATCGAACACTTCGCCGGTCAGCGGATCGGCATAGAGCGCGTTGATCGTGAAATCGCGCCGCGCCGCATCTTCGCGCCAGTCATCCGTGAAGGCCACGGTTGCCCGCCTGCCATCAGTGGAAACATCGCGGCGCAGCGTGGTGATTTCCACCGTGCCGCCGGACACCACGGCAGTTACCGTGCCATGCGCCAGGCCGGTGGGCACCACTTTGACCTTTGCCTTGCCCAGCCGTTCCATCACGTCTTGCGGGGCTAGCCGCGTTGCCAGATCGACATCCTTGACCGCGCCCCCCGCCAGCGTATCGCGCACGGCCCCGCCGACGAAGCGCGTCAGCCCTGCGTCAGCCCCCAGCGCATGCTGGACAAGGCCGATCCCGGCCATGTGCCGCCACGGCGCATCGGGCAGGATCACAGCGGCCATCGCATCCGCCGCGAGAGATTGACGATCATCGCCGCCGTTGCCCCCCAGATCCGAAATTCATCCCAGTGCATTTCCCAGAACTGCCGCTGCGCGCCTTCCCAGTCCACCGTCTGCTGCACATGATTGGCCTGATCCAGCAGGAAGGCCAATGGCACTTCAAAGATCGCCGCCACTTCATCATCATTGGGATGGAGTTGCAGATCAGGCGGGATCACCCCGATCACCTGGGTCACCGCATAGCCGGTTACGGTGCGATAGGGATCAATCACGGTCACCACATCGACCAGCGCGGGCGACAGGGCAATTTCCTCCTCTGCCTCCCGCAGGGCAGCGGCAACCGCGTTGGCATCGCCCGCATCGATCCGCCCCCCGGGAAAGGCCACCTGCCCGGGATGCTTGCGCATCGTATCGGGCCGTTTGGTGAGGATCACGCCGGGCTCCGGTCTGTCTGTGATCGGGATCAGCACCGCCGCGCCAGTGGGCGCGGCATCATGATCGACAAGCGACCCATCGTGCCAGATAAGATCGGTCTCCGGACTGGCCGCCAGCGCCGCACGCAAGCGAAGGGCCAGACTCGTGCCGGAATCACTCATGCCGGAATCGCGAAGAACGCGCCCCGGCTCCACACGCCGGGTGGGTCATGCCCTTCTTCCAGCGCGATTTCGGCCAGTTCATACCAGGGCGCGCGGGCAAGGCGCGCTTCCATGCCACCGCGCACGGCCAGATAAGTGGCCGTCGTTTCGCCGCGCGCCACAAAGCGCAAGGGGTGATCCGGCCCGGCCATCACCAGATCCCCGGTGTTGAGCCGCAGGGCCAGGGCGCGCGCCGCCCCCGCGCCTTCGCTTTTCAGCTCGACCGCAAGGAACGGCGCATCCTCCACTTTGATCGACAGTTTTTCGGCAGGCGTGACAAGCACATGCGAACCATCGGCTTCGCGGCGCAGGATCGTGGAAAAAAGCCGCACCATATTGGGCCGCGTGATCGGCGATCCTTCGTGGAACCAGGTGCCATCCGCCGCGATCCGCATCGCGCTGTCACCCGTCCGCGCCGGATTCCAGCTCGCGACCGGCGGCAGGCGCTGCGCTTCTGCCGCCTCGGCAATCTCGGCGAGAGAGAGGCGCGCAAGGTCTGGCTGTTCGGGCATCGGCATGGGGGATGCCTTAGCGAAGCTGTGCGCCTTGGCAATCCGGCGCGGCTATTGCGCCGTCCAGCCGCCATCCACGCACAGATTGGTGCCCGTGACCGCGCTTGCTTCATCCCGGCAGAGGAACACGGCCATTGCGCCCACCTGTTCGGGCATCACGAACTTGCGCTGCGGGATGGCTGCCAACAGCACATCATTGAGCACCTGATCGCGCGTCATCCCCCGTGTTTTCATGGTATCAGGAATCTGGTTTTCCACGAGCGGCGTCCAGACATAGCCGGGCGAAATGCAATTGGCCGTGATGCCCATCTGCGCCACTTCCAGCGCGACGGTTTTCATCAGCCCCAGCACGCCATGCTTGGCAACGATATAGGCGGATTTGTTGGGGCTGGCGACGCTGGCATGGGCGCTGGCGGTGGAGATGATCCGCCCCCATTGCTTCGCTTTCATCCCCGGCAGCAGCGCGCGGGTGAGGAGGAAGGGCGCTTCCACCATGATCGCCTGCATCTGCCGCCATTTGTCCAAGGGGAATTCATCGACCGGGCAGACATGCTGGATGCCGGCATTGTTGATCAGGATATCGACGCCGCCCAGCTTCGCCTGACAATCAGCCGCCAGTGCCTCAACCGCTGCCGAATCCGAAAGATCCGCCGCATTGTGGTGGGCCTGCGCGCCAGACAGCGCCGTCAGTTCGGCGAGCAGCGCATCAATATCGCCCTGGTCACCAAATCCGTTGATCATCACGGCAGCGCCTTCTGCCGCCAGTGCCTTTGCGCAGGCCGCGCCGATGCCGGATGTGGAGCCGGTGACAAGCGCGGTTTTGCCTTTGAGAAACATGGGAGAGCCTTTCGGGAGAGGAGAGCAGACACCGCCTAACAGGGCCGTTCGCCGCGTTCAACCATGGGGGGCACCGCTGCTGCCCGATACCATGCGCCACCGATTTCCCCTCGACGAAGCGAAGGGGGCGCGGCATGGTGCGGGGCCGGAGTAAAGTGTGGAGGGATCGCGATGCGGCTTGATGATGTGGACACCTCTGACGTTGAGGTTGAGGATCAGCGCGGACAGGGTGGCGGCTTCGGCTTTCCGATGGGCGGTGGCGGAATGCCGCTTTCGGGTCGCATGGGGTGCGGCACGCTGATCATCCTGATCATTGCCGCGCTGTTCTTCAATGTCGATATCGGCAGCATGATGGGCGGCGGCACGCCTGCCGGACAATCCCCGCAGACCCAGACACAGGCAGCCCAAGGGGCCGGGCAAGGGTGCGAAGCCAATGCGCTTTCCAAGCAATCCTGCCAGGTGCTGGCGCTGGGCAACCGCACCTGGGCCAAGCTGTTCACTGACGGCCAGTATCATGCACCGGGCCTGGTTTTCTATGCGGGTAACGGCCAGTCCGGCTGCGGCGCGGCCCAATCGGCGATGGGGCCGTTTTACTGCCCGCAGGACGAGAAAATCTATATCGACACCAGCTTCTATGAGGAGCTTCAGCAGCGCTTTGGCGCAGGCGGAGATTTTGCGCAGGATTATGTGATTGCGCACGAACTGGGCCATCATATCCAGAAACTGACCGGCGTGGCAGACAAGGTGCAGCAGGCGCAGGCCCGCTCCAGCCAAGCGCAGGGCAACCGCATCCAGGTGGCGATGGAATTGCAGGCGGATTGCTATGCCGGCGTCTGGGCGGCGCTCAACAAGGAGCGGCTGGAAGCGGGCGATATGGAAGAAGGGCTGCGCGCCGCCCACCAGATTGGTGACGATGTGCTGCAAAAGGCCTCGCAAGGCGTGGTTGTGCCCGAAGCCTTCACGCATGGCAGCGCCGAACAGCGCATGACCTGGCTGAAGCGCGGGCTAACCACCGGCGATCCGGATCAGTGCAACACATTTGGCAACTGATGCCATGCGGATAGCTGTTGTCGCGCCAAGTTGCCCGCTTGATCCGGAAGTTCCGGGTCAGCTGGCGGCGCTGGCGGCAGAACGGCTGGGGGAAGACGGGCCGGAGATTGTTTTCCACCCGCAATGTTTCCTTTCCGAAGGGCATTTTGCCGGGCCGGATGCGGCGCGGATTGCCGCGCTGGTGGAAGTGGCCAACGATCCATCGTTTGACGCAGTGTGGTGCGCGCGCGGCGGTTATGGATCATGCCGGGTGGCGGAACCGGCCATCAAGCAAATGAATGCCGCCGCGCGCGACAAGCTTTATATGGGCTATAGCGATGCCGGGTTCCTGCTGGGCGGCCTCTACACGCGCGGCATCGGCCGGGTAGCGCACGGGCCCATGCCGACGGACATCCGGCGGGATGGTGGCGAAGAGGCTGTGCTCCGCGCGCTGCGCTGGTTCCTGAACCCGGAAGCGCTGAGCAGCGAAGCGCCGCTTGAAGCGGTGGGCATTTCCCCGCCTTTGACTGGCAACGCCCCCAAAAAGGCCGCTTTCAACCTGACGGTGCTAGCCGCGATGCTGGGCACCCCGCTGATGCCGGACCTGACGGATCATGTGCTGATGCTCGAGGAAGTCAGCGAATATATGTACCGGATTGACCGCAGCCTGTTCCAGCTCACCTCCAGCAGCGCGATCCGGGCCGTGGCCGGCATCCGCATGGGCCGGTGTTGCGACATTATTGAGAATGATCGCGATTTCGGTCAGGATGCCGACTCGGTGGTGCGGCACTGGTGTGCGGTGGCAGGAATCCGCTTTATGGGAGACGCCGATATCGGGCATGACGCTGCCAACGCGGTTGTGCCCTTTGGCTGAGGGTCGCACGGCCACAAGAATAGGTTTGCGGGGCAAGAGGGTGCGTTTGAGAGAGGAGCAGGCTCCGCTATGGGAGGCTGTGAACTGAGGAGCAAACGCGCGTGAAAACCATCACCGATCTGCGAGACCGCCTTCAAGACCTGCACGCGCTGACGGCGCAGACGCCGCTGTTCAACCCGGTCTTCCAGCTAAGCCTCGACATTTCGCGTGAGATCGAGGCGGGATCAATGACGCTGGGCACAGTCGCCGCGCTGGTAAGCGATCTGGAATGCGAAGCGATCCAGAGCCGCGCCGCACGCCTGCACCGCCTGCTGGCCCCGGTGGCAGTGGCAGACAATATCGCGGCCTTCCGCGCGATTGTGGAAGAGTCCGCTGGCGGCGGAAACTTCTCCGCTTTTTCCGAACGCTGGTGCCGCCCCTTCCTCCACGCGGTGTTCACCGGCCACCCGACCTTCCTCCTGACCCGCGCGCAGAGCGATGCGGTGGGGGCCGCCGCCAGCAGCGGTGACGTTTCCAACGCCACCGTATGCCTGATGGATCATCCGCGCGATCCCATCACGCTCGATAGCGAACATGGCGATGTGCTGGCAGCAATGGACCGGGCCGCCACCGCGCGTGACCTGCTGACCCGCACCGTGCTGGAAGTCGCGGCGCGGCACTGGCCCAACCAGTGGCGCAAGCTGGCACCCCTGCCGTTCCGGCTGGCCACCTGGGTCGGCTATGACATGGACGGGCGGACGGACATTAGCTGGGCGACCAGCATCGGTTACCGCTTGCAGGAAAAGGCTGACCGGCTGCGCGGCTATGCCGACATGCTGGGCAAGGCGGATGGGGCGGGCGCGATCGCGGCGCGGATGTCGGCGGCACAAGCCTATGCCAACGACATGGCCGGATTGCTGGCGCAGGATCTGTCCGATCCCGAAGACCTGTCTGTTGCCGCCAACCGGATCACCGCCGATCATTCCGACAAGCTGCTTTCGCTGACCCCCGTGATCGCCGAAATCGAGGCACTGGCCGCCACAGCCTCCGAAGCGGAAGCCTGCACCCTGCTGACCATTGCGGCGGCGATGCGCGCGGACGGGCTGGGCCGGGGCTGGATTCATTTCCGGGTGAACAGCGCGCAGTTGCACAACGCCATCCGCCGCAAGATTGATCCGGACAACACGCTGGATCTGGCCAGCCATACCGCGCTGATCCGGATGCGCGCGCTGCTCGCCAGTGTGAAGCCGCTGCGCAGCAATTTTGCCGCGCTGGCCATCGAGAACACCACGGCGCTGCGCCAGTTTCTCGCGATGGCGCAGATCCTGCGGCATGTGGACAGCGATTCGCCGATCCGGATGCTGATTGCCGAATGCGAAGACCCGCAGACTGTGCTCGCCGCGCTCTATTTCGCCCGGCTGTTCGGGATTGATGACAAGGTGGACGTCTCTCCCCTGTTTGAAACCGAAAGCGCGATGGAACATGGCGGGCGCTTTCTGGACGCGGTGCTGGGCGAGGCTGCCTATCGCGACTATGCCCGGATCCGCGGACGGGTATCGATCCAGACCGGCTTTTCGGATGCCGGACGCTTCGTGGGACAACTTCCCGCTGCGCTCGCCATTGAGCGGCTCCACGGCCATCTCGCCCGGCTGATGGGCAAGCACGGGCTGACGGGCGTGTCTGCGCTGATCTTCAACACCCACGGCGAATCGATGGGGCGCGGCGCACACCCGAGCAGCATTGCTGATCGCCTGACCTATCCGATGAGCGACTGGGCCCGCACCCTGTTTGCCAAGCAAGGCGTGAAAACCGAAATCGAAGCGAGCTTTCAGGGCGGAGACGGCTTCCTGTTTTTCCGCACGCCCGAACTGGCGCTGGCCACACTGACCCGCATTGCGCAAGCCGAAAGCGCGGCGCGTCCGGACGGCGAGGACCAGTTCTACACCCGTACCGATCTGAGTCTGGATTTCTATCGCGGCATCCGCCGGGTGCAGCGCGATTTTCTCGCCTCGCGCACCTATGCCCGGGCGATCACCGCCTTTGGCCTGGGGATGCTCAACGAAACCGGTTCGCGCAAATCGCGGCGCCAGAGTGATCTCGCCGCAGACCGCGAAATGAGCCTGCGCCAGATCCGCGCCATCCCGCACAATGCCGTGCTTCAGCAGCTGGGCTATCCCGTCAACCTGATCGCTGGCACCGGCACCGCAGCGGGTGAGGATACCGAAAGCATCGGCGCGCTGATCCGCGACAGCCACAGGGGGCGGCAATTGATGCGGATGCTGCGCGCGTCCAACCGGCTGGCGAGCATCAAGTCCGTCGCCGCCTATGGCGAGCTGTTCAATTCCGCCTATTGGGCCAGCCGCCCCTATCGCGGCACCGAAACCGTGCTGGAGCCACCCTGCCTGGCGCTGGCGGAACATCTGACCAATGATGACCGGACAGGCGTGTTCCGCCGCCTCGCCTCACGCCTGCGCGTGGATGCGATGAAGCTGCACCGCCTGCTCGCCCTGATCCCCGACGACGCGCCCGATCCGGAGCGGGAGGAGACGCGCCGGTCGCTGGGGGTGCTCCACGCGCTGCGGCTCGCCCTGATGCAGCACATGTTCCTGCGCGCGGTGCAGATTCCGGCCTTTTCCCGCTCGAACGACATCAGCCGGGATGATGTGCTGGAAATGATCCTGACGCTGCGGATTGATGACGCGGTGACGCAGCTGCGGCGCGCCTATCCGGTATCTGCGCCGGCGATTTCGGATTTCCATGTAGATGAGCCGACCGATTATCCCGAAGGCGATGCGCAGGCCTATTCCGGCATCCAGTCTGCCTATATCGATCCGATTGCCGACGCCCAGGCGCTGAGCCTGCGGATCAGCGCGGCGATTGCCAATCATTTCGGAGCGCACGGGTAGGGCTGGCGATTCCGTCCATCCTGAGTAGGGGCTGAGCTTGTCGAAGACCCGTAGCGAAGGGCCACTCCCCGTCCTTCGCTACGCGCTTTCGGCTTCGCTCAATCGCTACTCAGGATAATCGGATTTTGTCGAGCTCCGCCTCGATTTACACCCCCAGCCCTTCCGCCATTTCTGCCAGCACCAGCCAGCGTTCCTCTGCCGCATCCTTTTCCGCACGCGCGGTATCGATAGCTTTGGTGAGCGCGGCAAAGCGCGCAGGGTTGCTTGTGTAGAGGGCCGGATCGGACAGCGCGGCTTCATCCCGCGCGATCGCGGCTTCGATGGCTTCGATCCGCGCGGGCAGCAGATCGAGATCGCGCTGATCCTTGTAGCTGAGCTTCCTGGCCTGGGTCTGGAATGCCGGAGCCTCAGCCGGTTTGGCGGCGGCGCGCTTTGGTTCGGGCCGGGGTGCGGCGCGCTTGCGTTCCCAGTCGGCATAGCCCCCGGCAATGATGTCCACCTTGCCCGATCCGTCGAGTCCCAGCGTCAGCGTTACCGTGCGGTCGAGGAAATCACGATCATGGCTGACAATCAGCACCGTGCCGTCATAATCTGAGATCACTTCCTGCAGCAGATCGAGCGTTTCCAGATCAAGATCATTGGTCGGTTCATCAAGCACCAGCAGGTTGGACGCGCGGGCGAATTCGCGCGCCAGCAGCAGGCGGGATTGCTCCCCGCCCGAAAGCGAACCGACCAGGGTGTTGACCATTCCCGGATCGAACAGGAATTCCTTGAGATAGCCGTGGATATGCTTTTTCTCACCCCGCACCTCGATCCAGTCGCCGCCTGCTGCCAGCACTTCGCGCACGGTTTTTTCCGGGGCGAGCAATTTGCGCTGCTGATCAATGATGATCCCGTCCAGCGTCTTGGCGAGCGTCACCTTGCCCGTGTCGGGCGTGACTTCGCCGGTCAGCAGCTTGAGCAGAGTCGTCTTGCCCGCGCCATTCGCACCCACAATGCCGATCCGGTCGCCCCGCTGGATGCGCAGGGTGAAATCCCGGATGATTTTGCGATCCCCATAGGTTTTGGAAATGCCTTCCGCTGTGATCACGGATTTGGAGCGGACATCATCGCTCGCAATCGCCAGTTTGGACGCGCCCGGCGGCCCGAGCATCGCGGCGCGAGCGGCGCGCATTTCGTTGAGTTTTTCGAGCCGCCCCATATTGCGCTTGCGCCGTGCGGTAACCCCGCGTTCCAGCCAGTGGAGTTCGAGCTTGAGCTTGGCATCAAGCTTTTCGGCCGCGCGGGTTTCTTCAGCGAAGATTTTCTCCTGCCATGCCTCGAACCCGCCAAAGCCGATATCGGCGCGGCGGATCGTGCCACGATCAATCCACAGCGTCGCCTTGGTCAGCCTGGTGAGGAATGTCCGATCGTGCGAAATGGCGACGAACGCCCCCTTGTATCGCGCCAGCCAGTCTTCCAGCCAGGTGATCGCGCCCAGATCAAGATGGTTGGTCGGTTCATCAAGCAGCAGCACATCGGGATCCTGCGCCAGCGCCCGGGCAATCTGCGCGCGCCGTCGTTCCCCGCCGGAAGCGGTCGCGGCGTCCCTGCCAAGATCAGTGCCGATCTGGTCAGCAATCGCTTCCACTTCATGCAGAGCGGGGGGATGATCGCCGCCAATCGCATAGTCCCGCAGCGTGGCATAGCCGCGCAGATCGGGTTCCTGTTCCAGCAGGACAACGCGGCTGCCCGGTACGATCGTGCGCCGCCCTTCATCCGCCTCGATACGGTTGGCGAGCAAACGGAACAGGGTGGATTTCCCCGCTCCGTTGCGCCCGATCAGCGCCAGCCGGTCACGCGGTTCGATGAAGATATCCAGGCCGCGGAACAGCCAGCCCGATCCCTGGACAAGACCAAGGCCTTCATAGGCAAGAATAGGGGCGGCCATGGGAAAATCCTGCGCGACTGGTTATCGGAAAGTGAACACGCCATTCACGGCCTGTTCAATGGCGGCTGCCTATGCCAACAGGTGATGGTGAAGTTCAAACCTTTTGTTGCGGTCTTGCTGGCCAGCATGCTCGTTTCGGGCGCGGCAGATGCCCAGAAGGCGCAGCGCCGCGAGACGGATGACATCCGCGAAGATACGTTAAGGGGCACGGTGCGCCCCCTGCGCAGCATCGAGAACGGGCTGGTGCCTGCCATGAAGGAACGCGGCGCGGACTATATCGGCGCTGAATATGATGGCGAATCAGCGCGCTATCGCCTGAAATTCATGCGCGGACGATCCGTTATCTGGATTGACGTTGACGGCAAGAGCGGGAATGTGGTTGGCAGGGCAGGCGAGTAACGCTTAAAGTAAATCCAGCCATAAGGGAGACAGGCTTTGCGCGTTTTGATCGTCGAGGATGAACCAACCCTTGGCAACCAGCTAAAAAATACACTCGAAGGGGCAGGCTATGCGGTCGATCTGGCGACCGATGGCGAAGATGGCCACTATCTGGGTTCCACCGAAAGCTATGATGCCGTGATCCTTGATCTTGGCCTGCCGGAAATTGACGGGCTGACTGTGCTGGATCGCTGGCGCAAGGAAGGCAAGGTGATGCCCGTGCTGGTGCTGACCGCGCGGGATAGCTGGTCCGACAAGGTGGCCGGGCTGGATGCGGGGGCAGACGATTATCTGGCTAAGCCGTTCCAGACGCAGGAACTGATCGCCAGGCTTCGTGCGCTGATCCGCCGTTCGTCGGGCAATGCCTCATCCGAACTGATTGCAGGCGATGTCCGGCTCGACACCCGTTCGGGCCGCGTTACGCTGGCCGGAGAGCCCGTCAAGATGACGGCGCAGGAATATAAGCTGCTTTCCTACCTGCTGCACCACAAGGGCAAGGTTGTGAGCCGTACCGAGCTGATCGAACATATTTACGATCAGGATTTCGACCGCGATTCGAACACGATTGAAGTATTCGTGACACGAATCCGCAAGAAACTGGGTGCCGATGTGATCACCACGATCAGAGGGCTTGGGTACAGCCTCGAAGAACCGGTCGGATGAGCCCGGCCTCCCGACCAGGGAGGTTCAGGGGTTCGCGCACCAGCCGCCAAGGCGGAACGCGTGTGCGGCGGATCATGGCGCGCGGCCCGCGCCCGTCAGGCGCTGCATGACCAAGGTGCAGACAGAAACAGGCGGCCAGTGGCGCTTTGGCCTGTTCATGCTGTTTGTGCTCTGCATCGTTTGTTCGCCCTTCTTCATCAACCGCATTGCCCGCGGCGCGCCGGACGTGGTGAACGGCACCATTGATTTTTCCCGCTGGGGCGCGCTTTCCCGGCCCGTCCAGCTTGACGGGGATTGGACATTCCGCTGGGAAGCGCCCGTACTGCCCCAAGGCGCGCCGCCCGCAACGATGCGGGTACCCGGCGTCTGGGAAGGCGCGAAGGGATCAGGCGGCGCGGTACTGCCGGGGCGGGCGCTGGTGCGTTACGGCGTGACAATCTCCGGCCTGCAACCGGGGCAATACCGCCTGTTCTTTCCCACCATCTACGCCGCGAACCGGGTTTTCCTGGACGGACGCGAGGTCGCGACGCGCGGGCAGACGGGTGCGGATGCCGCCCATACCCGTTATCAATGGCGTGCCAACGACATTGCGCTGGTGTCTGACGGACGGCCCCTGCACCTGGAAGTGGAGATGGCCACGTTCCTCCACCGCGATAACGGCATGGAATCGCCGCCACTGATCGGCTTGCCCCAGGCCGTGGGCGACTGGATCGGCATGCGCTGGGCCCAGGAACTGCTGTTCCATGTGTCGCTGGTGCTTCTTGGCCTGTTCAGCCTGGTTGCCTTTGCCTTCCGGCGCAGTGACCGGGCGTCGCTGGGCTTTGCCATCTGCTGTTTCGGGCTGCTGCCCTATTCCGCCGTGATCGGTTTTGACAATATTCTGCTGATGATCTTTCCGGATCTGCCGCTGATGCCGCTGCTGGCGCTTCTCTATACCAGCACCGTCAGTGCGCTGCTCTGCTTCCTGATCTACACCAACGCGCTGTTCCCGGCAGAGAGGATGCCGCGCTTTTACGTGGTGGCGTTCACGGCGGTATCGCTGCTGATCGTGGCGCAATTCGCCAGCTTCTTCACCGGAAACACCTGGGCGGCGTCAAAGGTCAATTCCTTCCTGCTCTACGCGGTGATCATCGTTTTTTCCTATATCATGACGATGCTGGCGCGCGCGGTGGTGCGGCGACGGAGTGGCGCGGTGGCCTTCCTGCTGGGCATTGCGGTGCTGTTCGTCTCCATCCTGATGCTGGCGATTGTGGCCTTCGGGGTGCTGCCCAGTGACAAGGTGCCGGGGCTCGACTTTGTGGATTACGGCATGCTCGTGCTGCTATTTTCGCACATGGTGGTGCTCGCCGAACGCTGGTCACTGGCAACCGATACGGCCGAGCGGATGAATGATGATCTGCGGCAGTTGCTTGACGTCAATCTGGCGATCACCAGTGAAATGCAGCTTGAAACCCTGCTCACCAAGATTGTCAGCGTCACCACCAACATTCTGAATGCGGACAGATCCTCGCTGCTGATGTTCGATGAAAAGCGCAATGAACTGCAATCGATCGTGGCCGAAGGTGTGACGGGCCAGAATATCCGCTTCCCGGCGGGCACCGGCATTGCCGGCCACGCGCTGCGCAGCGGCGAGACGGTCAATGTACCCGATGCCTATGCCGATCCGCGCTTCATGCGGGAAATGGACGCGCGCACCGGATATCTGACCAAGACCATTCTTTCCATGCCGGTGACCACGCGGGACGGAAAGCGGATCGGCGTGATGCAGGCCCTGAACCGCGTCAGCCCCGGCCCGTTCGACGCGGAAGACGAGGCACGGATGGGGGCGTTTGCCGCGCAGGCCGCTGTCGCCATCGAGAATGCGACCCTGTTCAAGGAAGTTGTTGCCTCGCGCAACTATAATGAAAGCATCCTCCGTTCGATGTCGAATGGCGTGATCACGCTTGACCGGGAAGGGCGGGTGACCAAGCTCAACGACGCGGCTTGCGCGATCATGGGCGTCACGTCTGAAGCTGCCGTGGATGCCGATTGGCGCACGGTGGTGGCCCGTGACAACCCCTCGATCCTGACCGAGATTGAAAGCGTCGCGGCCAATGGCCAGGCCAAGACCCTGCTGGACACTGACATATTGACGCTTTCAGGCGATACGATTTCGGCCAATCTCTCGATCGTGCCCCTGATGGGCGACACACGGCAGGAAGGCCTGCTGGTGCTGATCGACGATATTTCGCAGGGCAAGCGTCTGGAAGGCGCGATGCGCCGCTTCATGACCCAGAAAGTGGTCGATCAGGTGCTGAGCCAGCGCGATGATCTGCTGTTCGGCTCGGCGTGCGAGGCCAGCGTGCTGTTTGCCGATATCCGCAATTTCACCACCATGTCCGAAGCGCTCGCCCCGCGCGCCACGGTGGACATGCTCAACGAGATTTTCACCGACCTGTTCGAAGCCGTGGCCGAATCAGACGGAGTGCTCGACAAATTTATCGGGGACGCTGTGATGGCCGTTTACGGCGCCCCGCTGTCCAGCGGCCGCGATCCCGAAAATGCCGTCGCCAGCGCGATCCGGATGCAGGAGATGATGGGGCATATCAACATCCGCCGCGCAGAGCGGGCCGAACCGCCCTTGCGTCTGGGTGTGGGCATTGCCAGCGGCGAAGTGATTGCCGGCACCATCGGCAGCCCCAAGCGGATGGACTATACCGTGATTGGTGACAGCGTGAATCTGGCCGCCCGGTTGCAGGACATCACCAAATTCTATCACGCCGATATTGTCGTCTGCGAAGTCACCGCAGCCGCCAATGCGGGCATCCCGATGCGCGAACTTGACCTGATCCGTGTGCGGGGCCGCACCCGCCCGGCCCGCATCTTCGAAGTGCTGACAAGCGATGCCGTGCCGGGCTGGCACGCGCTTTATCGGCAGGGCCGCGACCATCTGGCCGCGCGCCGCTGGGGGGAAGCGGTGGCGGCCTTCGAAGCCGTACTGGCGCAAGCGCCCACAGACTGGCCTTCGGCCATCATGCGCGGCCGCGCCGCATCCGCCCTGCAAGACCCGCCCCCCGCTGAGTGGGACGGCGTGTGGGATGGAGCAGGATGACTGTCCCTCGATCTTTCAGCGCACGCCTTTCTTCTTGATAATACATAACCTTCAGGTTATGATGGCGCATGGAATGGGCAGTTATCCATCACCCTGCGTTTGACACTGAGTTTGAGGTTCTGCCGCACCCCGTTCGGCTCGAACTACTTGCGACAACCGGTCTTCTCGAACTTTTGGGACCGATGCTTGGCAGACCTCATGCTGATACCCTTGGCGGCTCCCGTTACGCCAATATGAAGGAATTGCGGTTTGCAGCGGATGGCGGGGTGTGGCGCGTGGCATTTGCATTCGATCCGGAGCGCAAGGCGATTATTCTCGTTGCGGGGGACAAGGCAGGGATTGCACAGAAGCGCTTTTACAAGAAACTGATCAGCAAGGCCGATGCCCGCTTTGCCGACCATCTTGAGGCAATGAAGGAGACCTGAAATGGCAGGCAAGATCACAAACGCGCCGGTGAAGGCAGCGGGACGTACCCGCGAGGAGATTATGGACGGCCTGTCCCCGGCTGATCGTGCGGCTGTCGAAGCGCGCACCGCCGAACTTCACGCCGAGGTTGAAGGGCTGAAGGCGCTGCGGATGCTCACCAAACGCAGCCAGGAACAGATCGCAAAGGGCTTGGGCGTGAAGCAACCCGCCGTGCTGAAGATCGAACGCCAGACCGATCTTTACCTCTCGACGTTACGCCGGTTCGTAGAGGCTGCAGGCGGCACGCTTGAACTGCGCGTCGAGCTTCCGGGCAGTGGCATCATGCGCCTCACCGGCATGGGAGAACTCAACGACCATACCGGCTGAGGTGTGACTGCCTTCGCCCGAGCCGCCCAGCACGAGGCATCCGGAGAACCCGGTTGGCTGAAGCGGCTGGCAGGGCCACTTCCGAAATATTCACGCTGAGAAAGAACCCAGCCAATATAAGAGGTATTTTCCTGCCTTCAAGAGAGAAAAGGAAAAAAATTATGCCGCAGCGGTGGCAGTCGCCAGCCTACCCCGCCAGCGCCTCGATTGCGGCAAGGGCCATATCTACCCGGGGTTCTCCGTCGCCGCTCACCAGCGCCCAGTTGAGCCCGCGGCGTTCCAGTTCGGAGCGGGAGAGATCGAAGAAGCGCTGCCGGTCTTCCTTGCCGCCATAAATCCGCAGGCCGTCATCCACCCAGGGCAGATCAATATCGAGCAGCAGATACAGGTCTGCGGTATCGGCGAAGCGGTCAAACCAGGGATCGCTTCTGCCCAGCATCATCCGCGCCCAGACTGCCGTCATCACCGGGTCGGTATCCAGCACCAGCCAGCCGCCTGCCCGCGCCTTGGCCGCGCCGGTCATAGCCATGTGGCGCTGCGCAATCACGATCAGATCGTGCATGTCGATATCGGTGCCATGCTCTTCGCAATAGGCGCGGCCATATTCGGGCACGACTTCGCAATTGAAATGCGCGCCCAGCAACGTCGCCAGCGTGGATTTGCCAGTGCTTTCGGGGCCGTGCAGGCAGATGGTACGCGTCATGCGGGTTCCTTTGCGGCGCGGTGCCATTCGATCAGGCCCCAGA